>UQNH01000001.1:0-98332 GCA_900542365.1 uncultured Collinsella sp.
GACACGGAAGAGGTCAGAAGTTCAAATCTTCTAACGCCCACCAAATGTTCGCAGCCCAGAGGCTTAGCCTCTGGGCTGTTTTGTTTTGCTCGCCAAATGGGTCGCCAAATACGTCACCAAATTTCGAGTTTTTTGATCTTCTGGGATGCTTCTCAGTAGTCATCCGAGAAAACTCTCATCTTCTCTGTTTGCATACACATATCTTTCAAGGATTCGTGCCGCGGTTACATGGGGCTCGGCAAGGCACGACCGCAACATGTTGGTCAAGCATAATCTTTTGGATTCTTTTGGCGTGAGCGGCTTGGTTTTGGTAGGATTTGTCAGCGGCTTGACTAAGGGGGTTTTATAACTGCCATGCAGGTAGCCGTGTTGGTAACGTTTTACCGACTTGCCAAGAACCCCTCATAATTAATGCGTCTGCAAAATGACCAATTGCTTTGACCTGCTGAAACACTATATGTTGTGTTTGAACTAAAAAAAGAATACAGGATATAGATGCCTCTTTGTCGTATGATAGATGGCGGACAGAGAACGAGGACCTTATTTGCCCCATTTGGATAGATCTTTGAGCCGCTTGATCGGCCGCGAGGATTGTCCGCATGAGGACCTATGGTTTATCGAGAACACAGATTGCGCGACGGCGCCGCAAGACAGGGGCAAGCCCTGCCGGGCATCGTTTGGCTCTGAAGCGCAATGAGACTACGACGCGAAAGAGGCAAGAGGATGAAGATCATCAAGCGCAGCGGCACCGAGGTTGTCTTTGACATCGATAAGATCGTCAATGCGATTCGCGCCGCAAACTTGGAGGTCGAGGAGAGCTCTCGTCTAACCGACCGCCAGGTGGTTTATGCGGCGCAAAACGTCGCCGAGGCATGCGAGAACGCGGGCCACACCGTTTCGGTCGAGGAGATCCAGGATTTGGTCGAGGACGAGATCATGCGTCTCGACTGCTACGAGGTCGCCCGCCACTACATCATCTATCGCTATGTTCAGAGCCTGAAGCGCCAGAAGAACACGACCGATGACAAGATCCTGTCGTTGATCGAGTGCAATAACGAAGAGGTCAAGCAGGAGAACTCTAACAAGAACCCGACCGTCAACTCCGTTCAGCGCGACTACATGGCCGGCGAGATTTCCAAGGACCTGACTCAGCGCGTGCTGCTGCCCCAGGAGATCGTGGATGCCCACAACGAGGGCCTGATCCACTTCCACGATTCCGACTACTTTGCCCAGCACATGCATAACTGCGACCTGGTGAACCTGGAGGATATGCTCCAGAACGGCACCGTTATCTCGGGCACGCTGATCGAGAAGCCGCATAGCTTCTCGACTGCCTGCAACATCGCGACGCAGATTATCGCCCAGGTTGCTTCTTCCCAGTACGGCGGCCAGTCTATTTCGCTGACCCATCTCGCCCCCTTTGTTGAGGTGAGCCGTCAAAAGATTCGCGGCGAGGTTGCCCGCGAGCTCGAGGAGCTCGGTGTTTCGGCATCTGCCGAAAAGGTCCGTGAGGTCGTTGAGGACCGTCTGCGTGACGAGATCCGTCGCGGCGTCCAGACGATTCAGTATCAGGTCGTGACCCTTATGACCACCAATGGCCAGGCGCCGTTCGTGACGGTCTTTATGTATCTCAATGAGGCCCGTACGCCCCAGGAGAAGCACGACCTTGCCATGATCGTGGAGGAGACGCTTCGTCAACGCTATGAGGGCGTTAAGAACGAAGCCGGTGTGTGGATTACCCCGGCATTCCCCAAGCTTATCTATGTACTCGAGGACGATAACGTTCACGAGAATTCCCCGTACTTCTACCTGACCCAGCTGGCTGCCAAGTGTACCGCCAAGCGCATGGTGCCCGACTACATCTCTGAGAAGAAGATGCGCGAGCTCAAGCTGTCGAAGGGCGAGACCGCCGGCAACGGCGATTGCTACACCTGCATGGGTTGTCGCAGTTTCCTGACGCCCGACCGCTCGGGCAACGGCTTTAACAATGTCGCCAACGCGCTGAACTATGACCCGACCAAACCCAAGTACTATGGCCGCTTTAACCAGGGTGTTGTGACCATCAACCTGCCCGATGTCGCGCTGAGCTCGCATCAGGACATGGACAAGTTCTGGAAGATCTTCGACGAGCGCCTTGAGCTGTGCCACCGTGCTCTGCTGTGCCGTCATGAGCGCCTGATGGGCACGCTTTCGGATGCCGCGCCGATTCTTTGGCAGTACGGTGCCCTAGCGCGTCTGAAGAAGGGCGAGACGATCGATAAGTTGCTCGTGGGCGGATACTCTACCATCAGCCTTGGCTATGCCGGCCTGTATGAGTGCGTCAAGTACATGACGGGCCACAGCCACACCGAGAAGGAAGGCACGCCGTTTGCCATGGCCGTCATGCAGCGCATGAACGACAAGTGCGCGGAGTGGAAGGCCGAAAGCGATATCGATTTCTCGCTGTACGGTACGCCGTTGGAGTCGACGACCTACAAGTTCGCCAAGTGCCTGCAGCGCCGTTTTGGTATTATCCCGGGCGTGACGGACAAGGGCTACATTACCAACAGCTATCACGTCCACGTGTCCGAGGAGATCGATGCCTTCGATAAGCTTAAGTTTGAGGGCATGTTCCAGCAGCTTTCGCCGGGCGGTGCTATCTCTTACGTTGAGGTTCCCAACATGCAGGACAACCTCAAGGCTGTCATTCGCGTGATGCAGTACATCTACGACAACATCATGTACGCCGAGCTCAACACCAAGAGCGACTACTGCCAGGTGTGCGGCTACGATGGCGAGATCAAGATTGTTGAGGACGATGGCAAGCTGGTGTGGGAGTGCCCCAACTGCGGCAACCGCGACCAGGAGAAAATGAACGTCGCTCGTCGTACGTGCGGCTACATCGGTACCCAGTTCTGGAACCAGGGCCGAACCGAGGAGATCCGCGACCGCGTGCTGCATCTCTAATAACCATCCCAGGCTGCCCTGTAGCGAGGCCCCGGACCTTTACTCGCTATTTCGGACAGTCCTGGCTCACGACGGAGGCGCCACTGGCGCCTCCTGTTCGTGCGGAACTCATATCGAGCAAAGGTCCGGGGCCTCGCTACAGGGCAGCCAAGTTGATGTAGCTGAGATGCAGCGCGCAGTCTGCTCACTCCTCGAAGTTCTTAGCGGAAATAAGTCGAGTTGCAGCTGCGATTTACTTGCGATGGTGGTTGAGCCGCAACCCAGTTTTTATTGGACCTCGAACCCTATGCTCGATGTTCGCTTCGTTCATTGAGTTACCCTTTGCATGAGGCCGGGACATATCGTCCCGCCCGCAGTTTCGCAGGCCGCAGGCCGAGAATGTTTGAGGACGGGATGATATGTCCCGGCCTCCCGGGAGAGTTACCTATGAACTACGCGAACATTAAGTATTTCGACATTGCTGATGGAGAAGGCGTTCGTACTTCTCTGTTTGTAAGCGGGTGCCGTCGTGGGTGCAAGAATTGCTTTAACTCTGTTGCGTGGGACTTTGCTGCGGGTGAGCCGTTCGATCGTGCCGTCGAGGACAAGATTATCGAGAGTCTCGATCATCCCTTTATCGATGGTCTGACGATTCTGGGCGGCGAGCCCATGGAGCCCGAGAATCAGGCGGGGCTCGTTGAGTTTGTCGAGCGTGTTCGCGCGGCCTATCCAGTGGGGTCGGGAAAGACCATTTGGTGCTTTACTGGCGACGTACTCGAGGAGCTTATGCCGGGCGGTCGTCATCATACCGAGGTGACGGACCGCATCCTTGCCTGCCTTGACATGCTGGTGGACGGCCCGTTTGTTCAGGACCTGTACGATATCTCGCTGCGCTTTAGGGGTTCGAGCAACCAGCGCGTGATCGATATGAACGCTACGCGCGCCCGTGCTGAGCGCGAGGGCGTTGCGCTTTGTGATGCGGTTGAACTTTGGCGTGATGATCCGGTCTATTCGACCCATACTATGTAGCTTGTGGTCGATGCCGGAGGGCGTGGTACCATAGCGCGAACGTGAAATCGGAAAAGTGAGGCCCAGATGGTCGATCAGGAAAAAGTCGAGGCCGCCATTAAGCTGTTGCTTGAGGGCATAGGCGAGGACCCAACTCGTGAGGGCCTGCTGGAGACCCCGGCGCGCGTTGCCCGTATGTATGGTGAGATCGCCGGCGGTATGGACCAGAGTGCCGAGGAACACCTGTCCAAAACCTTTGCCGTCGCTTCGAACGATTTGGTTATCGAGCGCGACATCACGTTCTACTCGCTGTGCGAACATCATCTGCTGCCGTTTTATGGCAAGGCCGCCATTGGTTATATCCCTAACGGTCGGGTGGCTGGGCTTTCCAAGCTCGCCCGCACGGTTGAGGTTTATGCCCGCCGTCTTCAGCTGCAGGAGCAACTGTGCGCACAGGTTGCCGATGCCCTCATGGATTATCTCGCTCCCCAGGGAGCGATTGTGTTGATGGAGGCCGAGCATATGTGCATGACGATGCGTGGCGTGCAAAAGCCCGGCACCAAGACCGTGACGCTTGCTCGCCGCGGCGTCTTTGAGACCGATCCCGCGCTCGAGGAGCGTTTCTTTAGGATGCTGGGCCGCTAACCATGAGAGTCGTCAACGACTTTACATCGAAGACCGATGAGGGGACGTCGCGTCGCGGCTTTATGGCTTCGGGCCTGGCCCCCTTTGGTGCCATGCCTCGCATTGATTACATTTGTGCCAACGGGCTGTTCCGGCGGCACCTGGGCAACATCGTACAGTTGGAATCGGGGCGCATCTTCTGCCGCCACGGTATTGACCATCTGCTCGATGTCGCGCGCATTATGTGGATCAAGAATCTCGAGGAGCAGCTCGAATTTGACCGCGAGGTCATCTACGCCACAGCACTTCTTCACGATATCGGCAAAGATGAACAGTATGAATCGGGTATATCCCATGATGTTGCAAGCGAACGCGTCGCTGATGCGATTCTCGGCGGCATGCCCGATGACGTGGCGTTTGAGCCGGCCGATGCCGCAGCCATTAAGACGGCCATTCTGGGCCATCGAAAGCTGCGCGTGAACAGCCAACCGCTTGAGCGTCTGCTCTATGCAGCCGACAAAGCGTCGCGTGCCTGCTTTGCATGCCCCGCGCGCAACGCTTGCAACTGGAGCGATGATAAAAAGAACCTGTCGATTCGCGTGTAGTTAGTTTGCGCGGTCGGGGTTCTAAACGAAGGAGACGATCGCGTTGAGTAACAAGAAACTGCCCGAGAATGCAACCAAGACCGAAGGCGCCGAGCTCGCCCGCCGTGGAAGGGGCGAAATATCCACCGCAACGGCGGTGCCTCACGTGAGCTATGACGATTTGCGCCATGCCGATCGTATTGTCATTGACGGCCTGGAGGTTTTTGCCAACCATGGCGTGTATCCCGAGGAGAACGCGCTGGGTCAGAAGTTCATCGTTTCTCTGGTGCTCTATGCCGACCTGCGCGCGGCGGGGGAGCACGATAACCTGGACGCCTCGATTGACTACGGCTCGGTGTGCCACGATGTCGATGGCTATCTGCGCGAGCATACGTTTAAGCTCATCGAGGCGGCAGCCGAGGGGACAGCCCAGATGCTGCTGCGCCGTTATCCCTCGCTGCTTGGTGTGCGCATAAAGCTCGATAAGCCGTGGGCTCCTGTTGGCCTGCCCCTGGCAAGCTGCGGCGTCGAGATCGAGCGCGTGCGCTAGTCGACGCTAGAGCTTGTTGAGGGGTGGCTGCTTGAGCCGCTGAGACAGTGCTCTATTGTTGGGACAGTACGTGTCGAGCAGGGCGTGAAAGCGCTGATTGTGGCTCGGCTCGAGCAGATGGACGAGCTCGTGGGCGACAACCATGTCGAGGCATTCGACAGGGTAGGCGGCGAGCTCGCGCGCGATGCGAATGGCGCCGGTTTTGGGTGTGCAGGAGCCCCAACGCGTTTTCATGCTGCGCACGGAGACGCGGGCCACGGTGACGCCCATTGCGATTTCGTACGCGTGCACGATGTCGCGTAGCGCTGCGGTGACCTCGGACGCGTAGAGCTGGTCGATGTGGGCTTGGAGCTCGTCGGACGTTAGGCCGTCGAGGATTGCGCGCCGCTTGGCCTGTGGGCTTTCGTCCGATTCGTCGGTACCCATAAAACTTGCGAAGGTGGCCTGCTTGGGTCGCGGTGCGGGCGATGCAAAGTTGTGATCGAGTGCGTCCTGTACCGTGATGGGCTTGCCCCAAAGTGCAATGATGGACGAGGGGCTGAGCGGCTCTCGCGCTGTCGCCTGACGTTGCTCACGTTGGGCAAGTCGGCTGATAATCCAGGCGCTGTTGCGCTTCACAAACGCTTCGATGCGCTCGTGGCTGGCGCCGAGCGGTGCGCTGGCGTGGACCTCGCCGCTCGATGTGACGCGTAGGTTAAAGTTCTTGACGCGCTTTTTGGTAACGACGACGGGGATAGGCGTCCCATCCGGTCGGGGTAGGAAAATCGTAAATTGCTGCGTCAAAAGTTATCCTTTGGATTGGGGACGGGCCGGCATGTCGATCGCTCGGCATACCGGCCCGCTCAAGGGATGTGAAATTAATAACGCTCGAAGAAGGCAAGGGCGTTGTCGCTGCAGAGCTTTTGCATCACGGTCTTGCCAAAGTGCTTGGAAAGCATGTTCTGGAACTCGGGCATCTTGCTGGCATCGGAGAGGAAGTTGGGTACCTTGGCGCCGTCCCAGTCGCCGCCGAGCGCGATGACATCTTCGCCGCCCAGGTCGAGCCAGTGTTCGATATGGGCTGCCAGCTGGTCGAAGGTGACATCTGCGGCGGTCTCGTCGGTTGCTTCGTTGGAGAGGAACTCGCTGCAGTAGTTGAGGCCGACGATGCCGCCCATGTCACGAATGGTACGGAACTGGTCGTCGGTGAGGTTGCGCTTGACGCCGCAAACCGCACGGGAGTTTGAGTGGCTGGCGACGAAGGGGCGCGTGGCGTGGGCGACAACCTCGTCAAAGCACTCATCGTTGAGGTGGGAGACGTCGAGTATCATGCCGGCGTGCTCCATCTGCGTAAGTGCCTCGATGCCGGCGGCGGTGAGGCCGGCGTGGGTGTCGTGGCCGCTCGCGAGCGGCCCCTGCGCGTTCCAGCTGAGCGATGACATGAGTACGCCCAGGCTCTTGAGCGCCTCGATCAGCGCGGGGTCCTCGGCAAAGAACGTGGCGTTTTCGATGGTGTGGATGCAGGCGACCTTGCCGTCTTTGAGTGCAGGGCGAATGTCAGCGGCGCTGCGTACGTTGACCATGCGGTCGTGGTCGAGCATTACCTGGCCGCTCATGTGCGCCATGATCTGTGCTTGGAAGCGTGCGGCGTGGGCGGTGGGAATCTCGTCGGGGACAAACGTGGCGAAGCACTGTGCCCACGGCGTGTTGCCGATCTTTGCGAGCGAGATGGCGCAGGCGTTGCCCTCGATGAGGTCGAAATCTTGCGGATGCGTTTCGTCGCCGGGGAAATAACCGTCGGTGCCGGCGGTAAAGCGCAGGTCGAGATCGAGCGTGGCCCAGCCGATGCGGTCGGCGGTGTCGCAGTGCAAGTCAAATACGGGATATGCCATGGTTCCTCCGGTTGCAGCGTTTCTTTGCAAACTGTCTTTGAATTGTATGACTAGGGTATAGTTAGCGCCATATGTTCATGGCGGCCCGCGTTGTGCGCCGCCCTTATTACGGAGGTTACCATGTCCAACAAGGGCAAGAAGGTCAAGACCCATTATCGCGGCACGCTCGACGACGGCACGCAGTTCGATAGCTCCTACGATCGCGGTGAGCCGCTGGAGTTCACCTGCGGTGCCGGTCAGATGATCAAAGGCTTCGATGCCGCCGTTATCGATATGCAGGTGGGCGAGAAGAAGTCCGTACACATTCCTGCGGCCGATGCCTACGGTGAGCACAATCCCGAGATGGTTATCACCTTCCCGGCCGAGCAGGTTCCCAATATCGAGCAGATCGAGAAGGGCATGAAGCTCTTCCTGTCCACGCCGAGCGGCATGCCCGTCCCCGCCGTGGTCATCGATGTGACGCCCGAGGCTGTGACGCTCGACGCCAACCACGAGCTCGCCGGCAAGGACCTCAACTTTGATATCGAGCTCGTCGAGGTCGAGGACTAGTTGATGTCCGTGGACCTGGTAGCTACGGAGCGCTTGGGAAATCTCAACGACCCGTCCTATGAACTCCTGCTTCGTCGGGAGCTGGGTGGCGTCTTTGAGGTTGACGAGCTGCTACTCGATTGGGACCAGGCTGATGCGCGCCTGTTTGTGGGCGTGACGGAGCTGGGGCGCACGGTGAATGCCCGGCTGGATGCCACTGATGGCGAGCGTCTTGCCGACGGTGACGTGCTCGCTGTCGACCGCACGGGCACGGTGCCCGTAGCGGTTGTCGTGCGCCTGCGCAGCGCCGAGGTTTATTTGGTCGAAGTCGACCGCATGGATCCGATTGCGCTCGCGCATGCGTGCTGGGAAATCGGCAACATGCATGCGCCGCTCTTCCGGGGCGACTCGGACGAGCATACCGTGCGCATGTATACGCCGGTGCGGCCTGTTTTGGGCCGCATGCTCCGGGGTGTCGAGGGTGTTCGGCTCTCGGTGGTCACACGCGAGCTCGATGCCAGTCGACGCTTTGCATCGAGCGCGGCGGATGTTGTTGTGAGTATGGCTCCAGACTTTACGATCGTAAAGAAGGCGCGCGGCTAACGTGCGTATGCGTAAGACGGACTTTGAGAGGCAACTATTCAAAGTCCGTCTTACTTTTGATGGGGTGCTTTGGGGGAAGCATATGGGTCTTGAGGGAATCAAACTGATCGCCTGCGATTTGGATGGCACGTTGCTGCATCCGGGGGAGCGCGAGCCGCGTCCTGAGGCATTTGAGCTCATCGACGAGCTGCATCGTCGCGGCATTGTGTTTATGCCGGCGAGTGGCCGTCAATATGCGAGCTTGCGCTACCTGTTTGCCCCGGTGGCCGATGAGCTCGCCTATGTATGCGAAAACGGAGCCCTGGTGATGAGCGAGGGGCGTGCCGTTGTCAAACGTTCCATGGAACGTAGCCTTGCTATGGATATCGCGAATGCCGTGGTCGCCTACCCCCATGCCGACGTAACCCTTTCCTGCGAGGGGCACCTCTACACCATAAGCGGTAACGATGCGTTCATCGACCATTTGCGTTACGAGGTCCACTGCGATGTGGCGGTGGTCGACCGTCCCGAGGACATTGACGAGGATGTCATTAAGATTGCGTTTCAAACGCCCGAGACAGAGCAGCCGGCGGCGTTGGAGTATTTTGCGCGTCGCTTTAGCGACCGGGTCGATGTGATGACGTCGGGAACCGAATGGACCGACTTTATCGGCTTTGATTCGGGCAAGGGGTCCGCGCTTGCCGATTATGGTCGCGCACTGGGGATCTCACCTAACGAAATGATGGCGTTTGGCGATAACGAAAACGATCGCGACATGCTCAACGTGGTGGGCCATCCCTATCTGATGGAGAGCTGCAATCCCAGCATGCGCGGTGTCAATGACCGTGTCCGCTACGTGCGCACGGTCGAAGAAGAGCTGCGTCGTCTACTTGCTGAGTAGGCATGTCCCAAAATCTACCTACAGTTGGGGCAGAGGCCCTCGAAGATGGTGTAGTGCGAGGTGACGTTCCAGCCGATTTGCTCGGACGCCTTGGCGTCGAGCTGGGCATCGAAGGGGAGCGGTACGTCGATGACGCGGCTGCACGAGGTGCAGATGATATGCGCATGCGGCTCGATCGTGCGATCGAAGCGGCTGCCGCCCGGCGTCTTGATGGAGAGGATCTCGCCGGCGTCGGCTAAGAGATTGAGATTGCGGTAGACCGTACCGCGGCTGATTTTGTCATCCTGCGCGCGCACGGCGTTGTAGATCTCATCGGCGGTGGGGTGGTTATAGCTTTGGCGCACGGCGTCAAGAACCAGCTTCCGCTGCTTGGTGTTTCTTCTTTGCACCGCCATGCGCCTCGCCTCTTTTCTATCAACGGTCGTAGGTAAATGATACCGTATTTAGCACACAATACTAATAACGAGGACTGAAACCGTCTTCATTGGTAAGTGGGGCTCGGGCCTGGGCGTCTGCGAGGCGAAAACGCGTTCCCATGCGCTCGTAGGAGGCATGAAGCGCCTCGAGATGAGATAGGATGTTTGCCGGAGCCCCCTGTATCTCCATCTCGACGGAGCCGTCTTCCATGTTACGCACCCAGCCGGTGAGTGCGCGTGCCTGCGCGAGGTTGGTGTTGGTAAAGCGAAAACCAACGCCTTGGACTTGCCCCGTCCAGTGCAGGAAGTAGCGCAGGGGAGTGTCTTGAGTGGCCTCGTCGCTTGCGAGCACAGTAAGCCTGCGGCGCAGCTCGAGCTCGATGTTTGATGGTTTTTGAGGCTCTCGACTGCCGCCGGTGACGCTGGAGAAGAACGTATCGAAGAGGCCCATCGCTAGGCCTGCTTGACTGAATCGGCGGGGAAGGTAATGCCGGCCTGCTGACGCACGGCATCCATGATGCGCAGCGAGACGAGCGTGACATCGCGGTAGTGGCCGAGCTCATGGCGTCCCGCCGGGGTCTCCCAGATCTCTTCCTTAACGTTATCGATGCCTCCGATGGCGGTGATAAAGTCTGCGAGTTCGTATTCCATGGTGTTGCTTGACTTGGGAAGGTCGAGCGCGCGGCCGTTGTCGTCCTGTTCGCGCGGCGCCTCGGTCGCCGAGCCGCGTACGACGTCGCCGCGATAGTCGATGCGGACGTTGCGGGGCGTGGACAGATGGTCGATCTGGATAGTGCCACGCTCGCCTTCGATCTGCGAGGGCAGCAGGTCATTCGTAATTTTGGAGTGCGCGAGCTCGACGGAGATATAGCCACCGCCATAGCTGGCGAGAATGGAACCGCAACCGTCGATGGGGCCATGGGTGAGCTCTTGCGTTGAGGGGTCGAGCAGCGTGGTCATGCTGGTGAGACCAGAGGGCATGCCGAAAATCTCGACCATGGGCTCGACGGCGTAGACGCCAATGTCCATGAGGGAACCCGATGCCATATTGCAGTCGAAGATATTGGTGGCGCGTCCAGCGAGGATTTCGTTGTAGCGTGAGGAATACTTGCCAAAGCGCAGTGAGGCGCGGCGAATGGGCGCAATCTCGCACAGGGCGTCCTCGACGGCGTGGAAAGCGGGGTCGTGGAGGGGACGCATGGCCTCGAGGGCCACGACGCCTGCTGCCTCGGCAGCACGGAAGACCTCGAACGCTTGGGCCTCGGTGGCGCAGAAGGGCTTTTCGACGATAACGTGCTTACCGCCGGCGATGCAGGCGAGCGCCTGCTCGTGATGGAGCGCGTTGGGGCTGCCGATGTAGACGGCATCGACGTCGTCGGCGGACGCGAGCTCGTCGAGTGCGGTGAAGTTGCGTTCGCCGCCGTGCTCGGCGGTAAAGGTGGTACCGCGATTGGCATCGCGTGAAAGCGTGCCCACAAACGCGGCTTGGTCGTTGGCATTGACGACCTGGATAAAGTCGTCGGTGATCATGGATGTGCCGATGGTCGCTATACGCAGCATGCGTCCCCCTTGCGTTGTTTGGTCTACAGGATGAGTGTAGCGCGTGGGGATATAAAGCTGCGCGAAAACGCTATTACAGGTCGCTCTCGTTAAAGCCGGCGTCGATATCGAGGTTGGCTCCGTCGGCCGCGGTGGTGGCGAGCTCGTCGCAGCGCTCATTGAGCTCGTGGCCGGCATGCCCCTTAACCCAGATGAACTCCACCTTATGCTTGCTCTTTGCGGCAAGCAGACGCTCCCACAGGTCGCGGTTCTTGACGGGCTGCTTGTTGGCAGTTTTCCACCCGCGCTTTTTCCAGCCGTCGATCCAGTGCTTGTTGAAGGCGTTGACGACGTATTGCGAATCGGAATGGACCTCGACCTCGCAGGGGCGGTTAAGTGCCTCGAGCGCCACGATGACCGCCATGAGCTCCATGCGGTTGTTAGTGGTCTTGGCGTAGCCACGCGAAAGCTCGGAGGTGAAGGTCTTGCCGGCGGGGTTGGTGTACTTGAGCACGGCGCCGTAGCCGCCGCGTCCCGGATTTGATCGGGCCGAGCCGTCGGTATAGATGATGACCTTCACATGGTTCCTTTCGTTGGGTACGCTTCGTGTGAGTGACCATTGTAGCGCCATGCCCGCCGCGGGCTAGCAATCTACGATTTCTACCCCGTCTTCCGACAGCTGGTCGGCATGGATGATGCGGTTGAGCTCGTCGAGGTATTGCCGCAAGAGAGGAGAGGGCTTGCGCTCGTCGTGCATGATATATCCTACGTGCATCGTTGGGGCGTCTGCTAACGGGATCGATGCCATACCCCACTGCATTTCATTGGAAAGGACACCGGTCGACAGGGTGTAACCGTTCGACGTGATAAGTAAGTTAGTAAGTGTTCCGCGGTCCGAGATTCGTATGTTGCGGTCGCAAGGGATATAGCTAAAAGGTTCCTCGGCGTAATAGAAGGAGTTTGAGGTTCCCTGCTCAAAGCTGTAGCGCGTATAGGGCGTGAGGTCGGCAAGGGACAGCTGAGGGCGGCGTGCGAGCGGGTGGCGTTCGCTAACGAAGACGTGGACCGTCGCGTCGAAGAGGGGATGGAAGCTTGCGCGGGCATCGGCGAAGGCCTTCTGCAGAACGCGGGCGTTAAAGTCATCCAGGTACAGAATGCCGATATCGCTGCGAAATGCGCGGACGTCGTCGATGATCTGCGAGGTGGTGGTCTCGCGCATGATGAACTCGAACTTACTGTCGCGGCAGCGCTCGACGACGTTGACAAAGGCCTCGACCGAAAACGCGTAGTGCTGGGCCGAGATGGCAAGGCGCGCCTGGGGTGTGCCGCCGTCCTCGTAGCGTGCCTCGAGCATGTCGGCCTGCTCTACGACCTGGCGCGCATAGCCTAAGAGCTCGGTACCGTCGTTGGTGAGCGTGACGCCGCGGCTGGAGCGCGTAAAGATTTCCAGATGGAGCTCCTGCTCCAGGCTTTTGACGGCGTTTGAGATGTTGGACTGAGCGGTATAGAGGCGCTGAGCTGCGGCGTTGATTGAGCCGGACTCTGCCACGGCAATCAGAAAACGAAGCTGCTGGAGGGTCATCGACGCCCGTCCTTTCGATAGCTATCTAAAAAACCGATAACAGGTTAGCGCTTTTAAGTGATTGACCGAGCGAAACAATGCTCGTACTATTCAAAACACACAAAGGCGGTAGGTAATTAAGCCGACCACGGAACCGGGATGCGAAAGGAGGCCCGCATATGAATTGCTTACCAAGACGAATGCCGGGCTCCTGCTTGCGCCCGTCGGCGTGATCAGGAGACAGCGACTTATTTCTCTTACTCTTATTACTTTTGTTCGATCAAGGAGATCATCATGAGCCAGTTTATCAACAACCCCGAGCACACCTTTGGTTTCGATACCCTGCAGCTGCACGTTGGCCAGGAGAGCGCCGATCCTGCATCCGACTCCCGTGCTGTGCCTATCTATCAAACCACGAGCTATGTGTTCCGCAACTCCCAGCACGCCGCCGACCGCTTTGGTCTTGCCGACGCCGGTAACATCTACGGCCGTCTGACCAACTCCACCCAGGGCGTCTTCGAGGACCGTATCGCCGCGCTCGAGGGTGGCGTGGCCGGTCTTGCCGTCGCCTCCGGTGCCGCTGCCATCACCTATACCCTGCAGGCACTTGCCCAGGCTGGTGACCACGTGGTCGCCCAGAAGACCATCTACGGCGGTTCCTACAACCTGCTGGAGCACACGCTCTCCCAGTTTGGTGTCGAGACCACCTTCGTCGATGCCCATAACCTGGACGAGGTCGAGGGCGCCATCAAGGACAACACCACGGTCATCTATCTCGAGACGCTCGGTAACCCCAACTCCGACATCCCCAACATCGACGCCATCTCCGAGATTGCCAAGAAGCATGGCCTGCCGGTTGTTGTCGATAACACCTTCGGCACCCCGTATCTGTTCCGTCCGCTGGAGCATGGCGCCAATATCGTCGTCCACTCCGCGACCAAGTTCATTGGCGGTCACGGTACCTCGCTGGGCGGCGTGATTGTCGATGGCGGCAACTTTGACTGGAAGGCGAGCGGCAAGTATGCGCAGATCGCCGAGCCCAATCCCTCCTACCATGGCGTCTCGTTTGCCGAGGCTGCCGGCCCTGCCGCCTTCGCGACCTATATCCGCGCCATCCTGCTGCGTGACGAGGGCGCTTGCATTAGCCCGTTTAACGCCTGGATCCTGCTCCAGGGCACCGAGACCCTGTCACTGCGCGTCGACCGCCATGTCGAGAACACCAAGAAGGTCGTTGAGTTCCTGGCTTGTGACAGCCACGTCGCCAAGGTGAACCACCCGAGCCTGCCTGAGCACCCCGACCATGAGCTCTACAAGCAGTATTTCCCCAACGGTGGTGCCTCGATCTTCACCTTCGAGATTAAGGGCGGCCAGGAGGCTGCATGGAAGTTCATCGACCACTTGCAGGTGTTCTCGCTGCTCGCCAACGTGGCCGACGTCAAGTCGCTCGTCGTGCACCCGGCTACGACTACGCACTCCCAGCTCTCTGCCGAGGAGCTCGCCGAGCAGAACATCACGCCCTCCACGATCCGTCTTTCCATCGGTACCGAGAACGCCGAGGATATCATTTGGGACCTGAAGCAGGCCTTTGCCGCACTGGACGAGTAGGGCGACTTGTGCAAGGACCCCTTGCGACTCGATAGGTATAGCTGCATAAAATGCCTGCTCAAGGCGCCTGCGCAAGCAATGGTTGCGCAGGCGCCTTTTTTGCATAGGAAGGGCGCTATTACAGGGTTTTTGACATGCTTTATGCAATCGAGATGTGGAAAACTCCTGTTGAGAGGATGTGAGTTTTACGCAAATGACGTGCACCTTTTGAGAAAAACCGCAGGTCGCGATTTGCTCGGAGTACTATGCAGCGCGATCGAATCACGCGCAGCTCAAACGCAGCAAAAACGCACTACGGAGGTTTCCAGCTACATGAGGATTGATTCACGAAAACCGAAAGCCGCCGCCCTTTCCGCCGCTCTGACCGTGGCACTTTTAGCGGGCGCCGGCGCAACCGATGCCCACGCGGCAACACTGTCCGACACGGTCGGATCCACGCCGTCCGAGGCGACGCTGATGCAGCCCGTCGACTATCGCGGCGACGGCTTTGGCTCCATGCAGGAGTGGAATGCCTCTATGGGGGCCAAGCGCGATTCCCTGGAGGTCCGCGCCCAGATCATCATGAACATGTACGGTGACTATGCCACCGATGACGAGCGCGCTGTACTGCAAGGTTGTATCGATGGTGCGGGCGGTCTTTTGACGATGGAGGAGGTCGACGCCAAATCGACCGAGCTCGATGAGCTGCGCACGACGCTTGAGGATGCCAAGCGTGAGGCGCTCGAGGCTGCGGCCGCCGAAGCCGAGGCCGCTGAGGCCGTTCAGGCTTTGTATTACAACGCCGGCTCCGGCTCGTCTTACGCGTCTGCTGCGTATTACGCGAACGGCTCGGGCCTGACGCGCTCGAGCGGCGTCAATAACTATAACGGTCGTCGTGAGACCTATTACAGCAGCAACGTGCTCTACCATCACCGCACGGGCGAGTGGACTCAGGATTCCGAGGGCTTTTGGCGCGATTCCGATGGTTACTACGTCGTTGCCGCGGGCGATAAGGCTCAGGGCTCCACGTTTACCGGTTCCAAGGGCGAGTGCAAGGTCTATGACTCCGGCTGCGCAGCCGGAACCACCGACTACTACACTGGCTGGTAATTTTTCTGCATCACGAATATTTGGCGGACGGGCGTCTTTACCGAGCTTTAGGGCAACGTAAGGGCGCCCGTTCTATGTATGCATTTGAGTTAACAGAGCGCTTACCGTGGCAGTACGCCGCGCATATGGGCGCGGGGCACACTAAGTCACGAGAAACAAAGTCTTTCTCGTGGAGGAAGTGGTTCCATGAACGCTCGAGATGTCGCTATTGCCGTCGTTGCCCTTTTGATCGGATGCCTTGGTCCGACGGCGGCGTTAACTGCCGGCTTGCAGTCCGCTACGGGCGCCGCTCCTGTGATTGTGGGCGCCTTGATTGCAGCGGCGTTGCTGGGAAGCGCCGGCGTGCTACTTTGCCGCGATGACGAGGACGAGGTTCCGGAATCGCAAAATAAGCCTCAGTTTTAGCCTCGAGCTAAATGCAACAGGCCTTCGCGAATGACGGAATCCTCGCGAAGGCCTGTCTGCTTGTATTGCGCACGTCGCGATGCGGCCGAGGCTACCAGCTGCTTTCTATTTCGCGAATCCTCTGGTAGAGCCAATCGTTTTGCGGCACTTGGATATCGTGTTTGGCGGCCAGGCGGCAAATGGTGCCCGCGAACTCCTCGACTTCGGTCTTTCGTTGTGCGATGCGGTCCTGCGCCATCGAGGGCATACCGGTGGGGTCGATTCCCTCGATGAGGTGCACCATCTGCGTCAGGTCTGCCTCGGTCAGCTCAATGCCCTCGGCATTGGCGACCGCAAGTGTCTCTCGCATGGCGGAGACAAAGCAGCGGCGCTGCTCGGAGCCGGCCTCTGTGGCGCTTCCATACGTTCCGCCGTAGGCCATGCACGTCTGGTTGATACCATCGTTGAGCATGAGTTTGGCCCACATGCGGTGCGCAATGTCGCTCTCGGCGGTATGGGCGATGCCGCAGCGTGTGTAGAGCTCGTCGATGGCGGTGACGGTTGCGGGCTCGGTGCCTGCTGCCGCGCCAAAGCGAATCTCGCCCGCATTGGTAAAGGTGAGCGCGCCGTCGAGGAACACGGCATCCATGCCCTGGCAAATACCAAGAACGGTATGCTTCCAGCCAAAGCGCTCGGCAATCTTCTGCTCGCTCGTAATGCCGTTGCACAGCGAGGCGATGAGCGTGTTGGGCCCCACGACGCGCTCCATAGTCTTGAGTGCTTGGTTGAGTCCCGTCGTCTTGACCGTGAGAATGACAAGATCGGCGGGCGTTGCCTCGCTGGCGCGCACGGACTTGAGTGCGCAGGGCTCGCCGTTGACCGTAAGGGCGTCGCCTGCGTGACGCTCGAAACGGGCGTCATCCATAACGTATTCGACGGCGTCATTGCCGAGGGCCGTGGCAATCATGCTACCGTAGAGCAGGCCGACGCCGCCCTTGCCGATAAAGGCGACCTTGTTGATCTGCATGTGAATCATCTCCCCATATAAAAGGCGCCCGCGTAAGGGGCGCCTGATGGATTGTATGCTGCCAGGGTGATTGGTGGATGCGCGGGACTGCTGTTACGAAAAAGAACTATTGCACTGTGCGCTTATGCCGCGGGACAGACCGCAAAAACGCGCACAGGATATCCAACGCCATCGCGCACCTTGGGGAAGGTGCAGATGATGCCTGCGCCCGTGGCGGGAAGCTCGTCCAGATGGTTCATGACCTCGATCTGGTAGCGGTCGACTGAGAGGATGTATTGCTCGCCGGGATAGGGGTAGGCGTCCTCACGCGTGGCCACGCTCGCCTCCTTTCATCGGGCTTTTTGCTGATGTTAAAGCGGTGCCGTGACGGCCTGATTTCTGCTGCGTTACGATACGTTTTCGATTGCGATTCCGATGTGCTTCGATGACGTGACAGGTTTGTTTCGCCTTATCAGGGCTTCGATGGGGGAGGAGGGGCCGTGCAATATCGCGTTGACCCCAAAAGCAGTAACCGTATCTCGGCGTTGGGGCTGGGCTGCATGAGGTTTCCCGGTGCGCCGGGACGCCCGGATGCGAAGACAGCCGACGCCATCATCTCCCGTGCGGTGGAGCAGGGGATTAACTACCTGGACACGGCCTATCTCTATCCCGGCAACGAGGCTTGCGTGGGCGCTTCGCTTGAGCGCCTAGGCCTACGCGACCAGGTTTTGCTCGCGACCAAGCTGCCGCATGCTTCGTGCAAATGCGCGGAGGATTTCGACCGGTTCTTCGACGAGCAACTGTGCCGCCTGCGGACCGACCATATCGACTATTACCTCATGCACAACATTACCTCGCCCGCCCAGTGGGAACGTGTGGTGGCGTTGGGCATCGAGGACTGGATCGCGCGTCAAAAGGCGGCGGGGCGCATTCGCCAGATTGGTTTTTCGTATCACGGCAGCGCGGCGGATTTCCTGACGGTGCTTGACGCATATGACTGGGATTTTTGCCAGATCCAGTACAACTATGCCGGCGAGCGTTACCAAGCGGGAACGGCAGGACTCATGGCGGCTGCGGAGCGCGGTCTTGCGGTGTTTGTGATGGAGCCACTGCTGGGCGGTCGTCTAGCGGGCAAACTGCCGCCGCGGGCACGCGCTGTGCTCGATGGCGCCCGTGACCCGCATTTGCGCACTCCGGCCGCCTGGGGGCTTTCGTGGGTGTGGAACCATCCTCAGGTGACGATGCTGCTTTCGGGTATGACCGATACCGCGCAAGTGGATGAGAACGCGGCGTTGGCCGATCGGGCCCTGCCGGATTCGATGACGGCTGCTCAGCTCGATGCCATCGCACGCGTGCTGAGGGAGTTTGAAAAATCGAATCGCGTGCCCTGCACGGGATGCGGCTATTGCATGCCGTGTCCTAAAGGCATCAATATCCCTGGGTGTTTTGCTGCCTACAACGCAAGCTATGCGCACAGCTGGTTTACGGGGCTGTCTCAATACTTTACGGCGAGCGCGGTGCGGACGAACGAGCCCAAGCTGGTGAGCAATTGCGTCAAGTGCGGCAAATGCGCGCGGCATTGCCCACAGCATATCGATATCCCCGGGCGCTTGGACGACGTACGCCGCCGTTTTCAGCCTGGCCCCGTGACGGCGGTGCTTAAGGCCTTCGGCAAAACGCGCTCCTCGTGACCCTTTTATAACTTGCGGTGGAATAGTTCCTGTTTGCGGCAGAATAAGGCATCGACAGGAACTATTTCACCGCAACTGATGAGGGGGAGCTGGGGATGCTGACGATCGGGTGTCATCTATCCACGACGAAGGGCTATTGGGCGATGGGGGAGACGGCGTTGTCAATTGGCGCCAATACCTTTGCATTCTTTACACGCAACCCGCGCGGCGGCAAGGCGAAAGACCTTGACATGGATGACGTGGCCGCCCTGCGCGAGCTTATGGAACAGAACGATTTTGGCCCGCTTGTGGCTCATGCCCCGTATACCTATAACCCTTGCTCGGCCAAAGAGCGGGCGCGCGAGTTTGCCTTGGAGGCCATGGCGGAGGACCTGCGGCGCATGGAAGCGCTGCCCGGCAACTACTACAACTTCCATCCCGGTGCGCATGTGGGGCAGGGCTCCGACGCCGGCATTCAGATGATCGTCGACACCCTGTGCCAGGTGATGTTTGAGGGCCAACAGACGACGGTGCTGCTCGAGACCATGGCCGGCAAGGGCACCGAGGTGGGCCGCAGCTTTGAGGAACTGGCACTCATCATCCAGGGCGTTGCCGACAAGTGCCCCGAGCTGTCGGCCAAGTTGGGCGTTTGCTTGGACACCTGCCATGTGAATGACGCCGGCTACGACATCGTCCACGATCTTGAAGGCGTGCTCGACGAGTTCGATCGTGTGGTGGGTATCGAGCGCCTGCGCGCCGTGCATATCAATGACTCCAAGAACCCCTGCGGCGCCCATAAGGACCGCCACGAATGCATCGGTAAGGGCTACCTGGGTAGCGAAGAGTTTGGCGGCGGTATGCAGGTTATGCAGAATATTGTATCGAATGGCCGCTTGCGCGCATTGCCATTCATTTTGGAGACACCGAACGAACTTGCAGGTTATGCGGCTGAAATCAAATTGTTAAGGTCATTGCAGCAGTGATGACTGTCATAAAGTGGAGTGCTCCATTCACGTTATGGGTTTGTTTCAATCAGTTTTCTAATTGCGGATTCTTCCAAGCGGGTGCATAATAACCCTCAGTTTTTGCAGACCCCTGAATCACGTGGGGTCATTGGAAGGAGACTGATTATGAAGCTGAAGAAGCTTGGCGCATTTGCCGCCACGGGTGCTATGGCGCTCGCCCTTGCTCTGACGGGCTGCGGCTCGTCCAACGCCACCTCTGGTTCTGATGCCAGTTCCAGCAGCTCTGACGACGCTAAGGTCGAGAAGGTCGACGGTTCCAAGGAGTACGCGCTCGTCAAGGACGGTACGCTGACCGTCGGCACCTCTGCCGAGTACGCTCCGTTTGAGTACAAGGATGACAATGGCGACTACCAGGGCTTTGACCTTGAACTCATTAAGGCTATCGGCGATAAGCTGGGTCTGGATGTCGAGTATGTCAACAATGATTTTGACACGCTCGTCCCCGGCGTTGCTTCGGGCGCCAAGTACGACGTCGCCATCGCGGCTATCACCGACACGCCCGAGCGTGAGAAGGAAGTCACTTTCTCCGATTCCTACTACATGGACGATCAGGCTATCGTGACCAAGGTCGATAACACCGATATCACGGCCGACAACTTCAGCGAGAAGCTCAACAACGCCGACGCTACCATCATCGTCCAGTCTGGCTCGACCGCCGAGGCCTTTGCCCAGGAGAACTTCCCCAAGGCCAAGATTGTCCCCTACAAGGACGCCACCGAGTGCTTCAGCGCCCTGCAGTCCGATAAGGGCGACGCCGTAGTCACCAACCGCTCCGTTGCCAGCCAGCTGACCGCCGAGCAGTTCAACACCTGCCAGACCATCAAGCAGGTCAGCACCGGCGAGGAGTACGCCATCGCCATCAACCAGGGCAACACCAAGCTCAAGGACGACATCAACCAGGCCATCAAGGACCTGACTGACGACGGTACCGTCGACGCCCTCATGGCTAAGTACAACATCAAGTAAAATAGCTACTTGATTGCGCGCGGGCCCTTTCCGTTTTGGCGGAGAGGGCCTTTGCGCTTCTCTTGACGGAGAGTGTTTCCGTCTCGTTTTGCCGGCAACTTCTACGATAGGAGCCACCTTGTCTCGACTGAACAAAGGGGCTGCGGAGCAGCGTTTTCCACTGCCCGCCTTGCTCCAAAAGCTAGCCTGCGCCATGGCCGTGGCGCTCGCGCTGGTGTGCGTGGGGGCATATGCGCCCACGACCGCCCAGGCGCTTGAGACCGCAAAGATTACCGCCCGACCCAACACCGGTTCGGGCAGCGCTGTGGTCGGCGGCACCGAGACGCGCATTACCTGGGAAGTTCAGGCCGATGCCGACGAGGAGCTGAGCGGTCTTTCTCTGACGTTTGTCGACGGCACAACGTTTGGTACCGATGACACGCGATTGACGATGCTCTCGGGCGAGGACCTCATGGATCGTACGCCCATGAAGCCCACGTGCAAGGCTGACGGCCAGACGCTCAAGATTGACTTTGGCGAGACGGCGCCTGCCGGCGGCTTTTTCCGTGTCGAGGTTTACGGCGTGACGTTCCCCGTCGAGGGCGGCGATGAGGCCTTTAGCGGAACCTATACGCTCGCCGACGGTTCGACCAAGAAGATTTCCAAGATTCCTTCCGTCGAGATTAAGGGCGTGACGGCGTTCGATAACTTCCTGGCCGACCTTAAGGAACAGCCGTGGGTCGAGGCATGGAATTCCAACATGTTCCTTCGCCTGTTCCTGAACCCGGTCATTTTGGTCCAGAGCCTGCCGATCGTCTTCAAGGGCTTCCTTATGTCGCTCTCGATCGTGCTCGTGGCGTTTCCGCTGGCGATCCCCTTTGGCTTTGCCCTGTCGCTTATGCGCATATCCAAATCGCGCATCCTGCGTTGCCTTGCCGGCATCTACGTGAATGTCATCCGCGGTACGCCGGCGTTCCTGCAGATCTATATTGCATTCTTTGGCCTGCCGCTTGCCGGCGTCAAGGTGGACGACTATGTCTTGGGCGTTATCGTCATGGCCATGAACTCGTCTGCGTATCTGTGCGAGATTTTCCGTGCCGGTATTCAATCGATCCCCAAGGGCCAGAACGAGGCCGCTCGTTCGCTGGGTATGAATGCCTTCCAGACGCTGCTCTACGTTATGATTCCGCAGACGTTCCGCAATGTCCTGCCTACGCTGACCAGCGAGTTTATCCTGCTCTACAAGGATACGTCGCTGCTCGCCGCCGTGGGCGTGGTCGAGATCGTCATGAACGCCCGCACCATCGTGGCAACGACGGGCTCCATTACGCCGTATGTGGTTGCCGCCCTGTTCTATCTGGTCATTACCCTGCCGCTTGCGCGCTTGGTGAGCGGTCTTGAGGCGAGGCTGCTGGGTACGGCCGAAACCAAAAAGAAGCGTCCCACCAAGAGCGCCGGACAGGTTGTCGCGACGCCCGCCGACCATATCGCTGGTCTGTAAGGAGGTTCTATTATGAGCGAAACCAATAACTCGAACGAGGTCGTCGTCAGCATCAAGAATCTCCAGAAGGCCTTTGGCGATAACGTGGTCCTGCGCGACATCGACCTTGATGTGCACAAGGGCGAGGTCGTCGTAGTCCTGGGCCCTTCGGGTTCGGGCAAGTCGACGATGCTTCGCTGCATTAACCGTCTCGAGGAGCCCACGAGTGGTTCGATTGTCGTCGAGGGCGTGGATGTGTGCGCCAAGGGCGTTGACCTCAATAAGGTGCGTACGCACTTGGGCATGGTGTTTCAGCAGTTCAACTTGTTCCCGCACCTGTCGGTCAAAAAGAACGTCATGCTTGCGCAGCAAAAGGTGCTCAAGCGCAGCAAGGAAGAGGCCGAGAAGATTGCCATCGAGGAGCTGACCAAGGTCGGCCTGGCCGAGCGCATCGATTTTATGCCGAGTCAGCTTTCGGGCGGTCAGCAGCAGCGCGTGGCCATCGCCCGCGCCCTGTCGATGAATCCGCACGTGATGCTCTTTGACGAGGCCACGTCGGCGCTCGATCCTGAGCTTGTCCGCGATGTATTGGGCGTCATGCGCGATCTTGCGCATGACGGTATGACCATGATCGTGGTGACGCACGAGATGGGCTTTGCCCGCGACGTCGCCGACCGCGTCGTCTTTATGGACGGCGGCGTTATCGTGGAGGATGGCACGCCGAGCGAGGTCTTCGACCATCCTAAGAGCGAGCGCACCAAGGCGTTCTTGGGTAATATCTCGTAGCCGCTTTATATGACTGACACAGCAGAAAACGGGAGCCGGATGTGATCCGGCTCCCGTTTTTGTTGGGACGCGAATGTGTTTTGGTGCAGAGCGCGTTACGGGCGGAGCTCATTGCAGCTAGGCGAGCTCGGCTCCAAGGGCGCGGCAGGCCGCCTCGCCCTCATCGTCGGGGGCGTCGTAACAGATGACGGAGTCGACCACGTTGACGCCTGCCTCGTCGGCGTCCGCCTTCCAATTGTCCATCCATTCGCCTTCGGCCCACGAATAAGAGCCAAAGAGGACGACCTTCTTGTCGCCGAGGGTCTCCTTGACTTCGTCCCACATCGGTTGGAACTCATCGTATTCAAGCTCCTCGGAGCCCATGGCGGGGCAACCGAAGGCGAAGGCATCATAGTCGGCGGCCCTGTCGGCAGAGAAGTCGGCGCAGGGGATGACTTCGGCCTCGGCGCCCGCGGACGTGGTGCCCTCGGCAACGAGGTTTGCCATGGCCTCGGTGTTGCCCGTGCCGCTCCAGTAGACGACGGCGATCTTGCTCATGTTGAGTCCTTTCGGTTGTGCGGCGTGCGGTCGCGGTTTGTACGTTCTATCGGGTCGCCTGGGCAAGTTGCGCCAAGCTGCAGCCCTGCTGATAGATAAAGGTGAGGTGTTGGGTGCAGGCACGGTACGCATCAAACGTCGCAAGCGCCTGCTCGACATTCGTATAGACCTTCCAGGCTCCAAAGATCTTGTAGTTCTCGCCACGCTGAGCGATGAACTCGTATACGTCGTCGCAGGGGTACCCCAGGAAGTAGCCAATCTCGTGTGGAAATTCGCAGGCGCAGTCGTTGTTGCAGCAGACTTGCTGATCCAGTGCGCATCGAGTCTGGCCGCAGGCGCATTCCGCGGCGTTATTGCTCGCGAGCGTGATGCGTGATGCCAGGTGCACAAGACATGCCGAGAGGTTGCCGGTGTCGTAGCCCTTCTTGGCGAGTGCCGTTTTGGCGCGCGGGTCAGCAAGGTAAGTGGCGAGGCTATTGGGCCGATATGCGTATACGAGCGCCCCGCAGGGGCGCCAGACCAAAACGCTCAGATGGATACCGAACGGATTAAGCTCGCGGTTGCACCGGGCGATAACGTTGAGCAGGCGTGCTCGGCGATCCTCGATCGCCGCAGTTACGCTTGAGCCGTCTTGATCGGCATAGACTCCTGGATAGGTAAAGAGCGATGCCGGTTTGATGCCCGCGAGCGTGGGGGAGCAGTTGCGCACGACTGCCGCCTGAAACGTTGGGATGTCTATGGTTCGAGTCACGACGCTCCTTACGGATCTAAACTGTTAGCCTAGGAAAACTTATACACGAAAGTAAGCCTTGGTCAACTAAAAAGTTTGAAGAGGGAAACTAATTGACCGAACGGACATGATTTTGGGTTAAGATGGGAACACCCCATGGGGGTATCTAGATAGGGCTACTTGAAAGGGGAACGCATGAGTGACTTGCTCAACCCTGCGAATCTCATCGTGCTGGCCGTCATTGCCGTCGGCATGTTTTTTGGGCTGCGTCGCATTGCGGCGTCGACGCATGGAAAGAGCTGTTGCAGTGATGGCGCGAGCGGCAAGAAAGCCAAGAAGGTTGTGGTGGCAGACACCGACGAGTCCCACTATCCCTATAGCGATGAGCTGCTCATCGGCGGCATGAGCTGTGACGGCTGCGCTCAGAACGTAGCCAATGCCCTCAATGCACTGGACGGCGTGTGGGCTACGGTGACGTATGCGGACCACACAGCACGCGTACGCTCGAAGCTCCCGGTTGATCGCGACACACTCGAGACGGCGGTGAGGGGCGCGGGCTATTACGTTATGAAAATGTAGGCGTTGCCCTCTCCGGTGGATACCGGCCTCCTGCTCATTGCGACTATCGACATCCAAAAATTTGCGTAAAAAATAACCTTTAGATGCGGTAAAAGTGGAGTTTGGTGACGGTTTGCGCGGAATTCGCTACCAATCGAGCATCTATTAACCCGTCCAAAAAATTACAGGTGTATATTTATACGCTGATTATTGCTGTGCTCAGATTGCAATTAACCGTGGACAGAAATGAAGAATGCTAAAGCTGGGCTTTAGGACAGGGGAGGTTATAGCCTTATGAGACGAGTGGGAGCACTTGGCTTGGTGGCAGCGCTTGCCGCTATCTTGGTATCGCCGCTGCCGGCGCATGCCGAAGACGCTTCGGGTGCCGTTACCTACAATGCGGGAAATGGGTATTCCTTTGAAAAGCTCTCGCATCCTACGGTAGGAACGTCGCAGCCGGATGGCATCGTCGACTACCAGGGTGGCGGTGCCGTTGCCGTTCCGGGCGCCGACGGTAACGCGGCCAACAACGAAGGCGATCGCGGCCAGAGCTACACTTGGGCGGCTGTGAGCTATGGTGACTGGCTTTATGTGGGCACCTGCTATGCGGCGATGGGCAACACGCTGACGCTCATGAACGGCACGCTGGGTGATTCCTTTGATGCCGAAACCATGCGCCTGACGCTGGAGGCCATGTTTAACGGCACCTTCTTCTATGGACAGCAGAAGGAGGACGGCACGGCCGACAAGGACAGCGGCGGCATCCTGGTCAAGATCAATACCAAGACCGGTGAGACCAAGCTGCTGCTCTCTGAATCGCTCAACGGCGTCGGTCCTTTGTTCCGCAATGCCGTGAGCTATAAGGGTAAGCTTTATTTCTGCGGCAGCGTCAGGACCAATGGCGGCAAAAGCGGCCTGCCTGCTGTATATGAGATCGATCCTAAGAATGATAAGTACAAAGTTGTCTATCAGGGCCTTTCGAGCATGCAGGATTACGGTGCTGCCTACAAGCAGGGCATTTCTACCGGTATCCGCGGCATGTGCGTCCATGATGGCCAGCTCGTCATCAGTAATGTGGGTAAAGACGCGGCCGGTAACTTTGTGTCGACAATCCTGACGTCGTCTGACCCGTCGAAGGGCCAGGACAGCTTCACCGAGATTGCCAACTCGGGCACGCTGTTTGGCTATCCGGCGATTCGCTATCAGGACAGCATCTACGGCGGCGCCATTTGGGATATGGTCTCGTACAATGGCCATCTCTATGCGACCATCTGCACCGGTACGCCTGAGAACGCTCCCGATGATAATTCCATGCAGTCGTTCGCCATGGTCCGTGGCGACAAGAACGCCGACGGCAGCTATTCGTGGACTCCCGTTGTTGGCGATCAGGAGAGGGACGGTGCAAAGTACTGCTTTGGCATCGATCCTGCCCGCACCCGTTCTGGTGCTGCCAACCTCATCGTCTACAACGACTACCTCTATATCGGTGAATACAACGACGAGGAGATTGCTCTCGAGCGCATCCTGTTCAACAAGTCCAACACCGAAGAGGGCGGCAAGAGCGGCATGGGCGGCGTTGACTGCTCGTTTGTGAATGCCAATCTTGAGCAGTCGGTCAACATCTATCGCATGGACAAGAACGAGGACATGGATCTTGTCGTTGGCGATCCCACCGTCATGTTCCCCAAGGGCGGTATTTCCGGCCTGGCTTCGGGCTTTGGCCGAAACGAGAACCAGTACATTTGGCGCATGCAGAAGTTCGACGGCAAGCTGTATATCGGTACCTTTGATACCGCGAGCCTGCTTGAGCCGATCGGCCAGTTCTCCAATGGCGACATTATCGATATGACGCCCGAGGAGTGGAACTCTCAGGTTCAGCGCCTTAGGGACCTGCTCGATCACCTGCTCGACAAGAAATCGCCTGACGACCCCATCGTTCCCGCTAACACGCTTGCGGACGATGATTCAAACGAGGCCGTCGAGGTCGATGACGAGAAGGCTGAGGCCGTCGAGGTCGATGACGAGAAGACCGAGGTCGCTAAGGGCTTTGGCGACCTGAGCGATGCGCTGGAGGATGCCGCGGGCGACCTTTGCGAGCAGGCCGCGACGATGTCCCAGGACGTTGAGGACGACGCCGCTTATGTCCAGAAGATCGATGGCGAGATCGCGTACTTCAAGTCCTTTGCCGACCAGTATCAGGACATGCTCGATAGCTATGAGAGCCTGAAGCAGCAGTACGAGGATGCCTATGGCACCGAGCTGCCGGGCGATATTCAGGATGCGCTCGATAAGCTGCTGAGCGAGGAGAACCTCAAGAAGCTGCAGAGTGTCCTTACGTGCATGTACTACCTGCGCGATGCCGAGCGCGGCTTTGATATGTATGTGACCGAGGACGGCGTGAACTTTACGACGCTGACGACTAACGGTTTTAACGATCCGTACAACCATGGTCTGCGCACCTTTGCCGTTACCGATCAGGGCCTGTGCCTCGGTACTGCCAACCCGTTCTATGGCTGCCAGGTTTGGATCCAGCGCAAGGAGAATTCGGAGAATCCGATTGATCCCGGTACTCCGGATCCGACGGAACCCACCGATCCTTCGCAGCCGGGTGGCGGCGATCAGCCTGGTGGCAGCCAGACGGGCGGCAATGACCAGTCGAGCAGCACCACGACGACCGTTTCGACGACCACCAAGAAGACTCCGAAGGACGGCTCGCTGCCTCACGCTGGCGACTCGACCCTCACGCTTGTCTTGGGATTGCTGGTTGCAGCTGCCGCAGTGCTTGGCATTGCTCTCGTCTTGCGCAAGCGTTCTCGTCGCTAGGCTCGACCACGCAGCTCGATGCCTTGGATATCGTCGAAGTTGATGGCGATATCCCTGAGTTTGAGCAGCTTGAACGCGGGGAGCACTTCATCAAGGATGCCCGTGCGAGCGCGATAGCCGTACGTATCGTAATAGGTGACACGAACCAAGTCGCCACGTTTGAGGCCCTCGAGCTTTTTTGAAAGCTCGAGGGCTTTTTCTTCCGTGAGTTCGCATTTGGGCTCGACAGTGATTTCTTGCTTGCGTACGAGCTCGTAGTATCCCGTGAGAGCGGCGAAGGGCATAAACTGCGCGGCACGGCCGGCGCGAACGGCGCCGTTGGCGGTGAGCTTTGAGTCGGCGGAGCGACGTCTTCCCTCGGGGTCCGCTAGGCGTTCAAAGGATGTCGGTGGCCGCATCGGCTGTTGTTGGGGCTTAGGCACGGTGTCCTCCTACCTGATCGTTGCGTTCGCGTGCGGTGGCGCCGGCGGTAAAGCTCAGCCCCTTGACGAGCGCGTTCTTGCCGTACTTGCCCTTTACGGCCAGGACGGCGCGCGCCAGGTCGCGCTCGCGCTCATCGGCCTTAACATCGCTGAACAGGTCGATAGTGGTAAATTCCTCGGGCATGAGGTTGCCAAATCCCAGGTTGATGCGCTTGACCGGTCGTTTGGGATCGACAGTCTGCGCCCAGAGCTCATCGAAATAGCCCATGATCTTCTTAAACGAATTGGTGCGCTCGGGCAGCTTTCGCGAAGCGTTTGAGTGCGCGAAGAGCGCGGCATAGCCACCGCGCGGTTTGCCGCCATGCTCTCCCACAAAGATGCCATCGATTGCCTGCGCCTCACGTACCAGTCGGCGCCGTTCGTCATTGCGCTGGACGGGCTTGGGCGCACGGGGTGCGAGCTCAGGGCCGGCGGTTGCGGTGGGCTCGATACTTGACGTGCTCGAGCGTAGGTGTCCGCATCCGTCTACATATTGCGCTGTACCGCTGGCATCGAGTCGGCGTATGTCGGCGCGCTCGCTCGCGTAGCCCACAAAGAGCGAGATGCTGTCGCACACCACGTGCTTATCGACTAAGTCCAGCACGGCGTTGTCGACCATCTCGCGTAAGACGGTGTAGGCCTGCTCGTAGGCATAGCCCTTCGAGAGCACCTGTCCTGTGGTGGTTGAGGTTGCCTGCGGGCGATACGCTTGGATATCGGCGATGGTTGTCGGCTCGCGCCCGAAGGCGTGGTCGATGAGATATTCGGCATTGACGCCGAGTTCATCGTAAAGCAGGTTTTCGTCGAGCGCGGCGACACCCATCAGGTCGTAGACGCCGTACTTTTCGAGCCGGGCTGCCACACCGGGGCCGATACCCCAGATATCGGTGATGGGTCGATGCGGCCAGATCTCCTTGCGAAAGGTTTCGTTATCGAGTATGCCGATGCGGCTGGGTACGTGCTTTGCGGTAATATCGAGCGCTACCTTAGCCTGGAATAGGTTGGGGCCGATACCGACGGTGGCCGTGATGCCGGTGCGCGCGAGGACCTCGTCGCGCAGCATGCAGGCGAACCCTTCGGCATCGGTGTGATAGAGGTCCAGATAGGGCGTCACGTCGATAAAGCATTCGTCGATGGAGTAGACGTGCACGTCCTGTGGGCTGACGAATTCCAGATAGATACCGTAGATTTGCGCCGACACCTCCATGTAGTGCTGCATGCGCGGTACGGCCTTGATGTAGTCGATACCGTCGGGAATCTCGAACAGACGGCAGCGGTTATGGATTCCGAGGTCTTTCATGGCCTGTGTGATGGCAAGGCAGATGGTCGTGCGCCCGCGCGATTCGTCGGCAACGACCAGGTTGGTGGTGAGCGGGTCGAGACCGCGGTCGACGCATTCGACGCTGGCGTAGAACGTCTTGAGGTCGATGCAGATATAGGTGTGACGCTCGTGTCCCACGCGTCCTCCCATCAAACACATGTTCTTATCGAATACTTGTTCGATAATACCCGCTCGTCCGGACATCGTCAAAACCTGTCCCTTTTTGGTAGGTATGGTCGTGCGGCTGCATCGGGTTTTTTAACGCAGCTCTAAAGAGTGCGAAACAGCTCGGAAAACCTTGCTTCGTAGCATGAGCCTAACAATCGATACCGCCTATACGCACGGAAGGGCTGTGGGAAAGATGGTCAATTATGGGTTTGGTATGCCGACACGCTTGGTTGCGGATGGGGATGTGGCTCGCTGGTGCGGGCGATTGGTTGCCCACTATGGCGGCACTAAGGCACTGGTCGTGCTGGGAGGCGACAAGCACACGCGTGATGAGCTTGTCTCGGCGGCACTCGGCTCGCTTGATCGAGCTCTGCTCGAGCGCGTGCTTTTCCGCTGCGGCTCGGTTGAGGGCGACGGGGGAGACGAGCTGATCGACGAAGCCGTGGCCCTGGCGACCGACGAAGGGGTGGACTTTGTATTGGCGATTGGCGATGCCGATACTGCTGGCTTTGCGCGCGAACTCGCGCGTCGCATGGCGTCGTTCGATGCCGGCGAAGACGGTTTTGTCCCTTATGGATGCATTGTCTCGGAGGGCAAGGTGCCCGCCGTTGTGGGTGCCGGCGAGGTTCCCGTTTTCGCCATCATCGCTCCCGAACTGCTGGAGGGTATCGGCTCGCCCTTGCGCGAGCTGCTCGGCAGTGTGTGCGCCGCGGCCTAATATTTACCATAAAGGGATAGGTTATTTTTGGTTGGTAAAGCGTTTGACCTGCCAAAATAAACCTGTCCCTTTTTGGTCGGTTGCCGTTGGGGGGCGGATTGGCAACGCTCGCTGATTGTAGTCTTGACCTGCGCTAGAATAGGACTATCTGATTATCCGGGCGCATGGAGGCTTGCGCCCGTATGCTGAGGAGGACTTTATGGCAACTGTTGCCGCACCTATCGACGCTACGTCGACCGCCGCTTGGAAGGCGCTCGAGGCTCATCAGGAGAAGCTCGAGGCCGAGGGTATCGACCTCAAGGCCTGGTTCGCCGCTGACGCCGACCGCGTGAACAAGCTGAGCTTTGACGCCGGCGACCTTCACTTCGATCTGTCCAAGAACCTGGTGACCGATGAGACCGTCAAGCTGCTGTGCGATCTTGCCCGCGAGGTGAAGCTCGAGGAGCGCCGCGACGCCATGTTCTCCGGCGAGCACATCAACACCACCGAGGACCGCGCCGTCCTGCACACCGCGCTGCGCCGTCCGGCAAGCGAGAAAGGCCAGCTTATCGTCGACGGCCAGGATGTCGTCGCCGACGTGCACGAGGTCCTCGATCGCATGTATGCCTTCGCCGAGCGCGTGCGCTCCGGTGAGTGGAAGGGCGTTACCGGCAAGAAGATTGAGCACCTGGTGTCCATCGGCATCGGCGGCTCCGATCTGGGCCCGGTCATGGCTTACGAGGCCCTGCGTCCCTATGCCGACGCCGGTATCGACTGCCGCTATATCTCCAACATCGACCCCAACGACCAGGCCGAGAAGCTCAAGGGTTTGGATCCCGAGACCACGCTCGTGATCATCGTCTCTAAGACCTTCACCACGCTCGAGACCCTCACCAACGCCCGCGAGGTCAAGACCTGGATGCTCGAGCAGCTCAAGGCTCAGGGCGCCATCGATGGCTCCGATGAGCAGAACGCCGAGGCTGTGGCAAAGCACTTCGTCGCCGTTTCCACCGCACTCGAGAAGGTCGAGGCTTTCGGTATCGACCCGGCTAACGCCTTTGGTTTCTGGAACTGGGTCGGCGGCCGCTACTCCGTCGACTCCGCCGTGGGCCTGTCGCTGATCGTCGTGCTCGGCCCCGAGCGTTTCCAGCAGTTCCTTGAGGGCTTCCACGCCATCGACGAGTACTTCTGCAACACGCCGCTCGAGAACAATGCCGTCGCGCTGATGGGTTTGTTCAACGTCTGGTACGTCAACTTCTTCGGTTCCAAGAGCCACGCCGTGCTTCCGTACTGCCAGTATCTGCACCGTTTCCCGGCCTACCTGCAGCAGCTCACCATGGAGTCCAACGGCAAGCATGTCCGCTGGGACGGCAGCGCTGTGACCTCCGATACCGGCGAGATCTTCTGGGGCGAGCCCGGCACCAACGGTCAGCACGCCTTCTACCAGCTGCTGCACCAGGGCACCGTGGTGGTCCCGGCCGATTTCATCGCCTTTGCCAATACCGCCAACCCTGCGACCGACAGCGGTCAGGACGTGCACGAGCTGTTCCTGGGCAACTTCCTGGCCCAGACCAAGGCGCTCGCCTTTGGTAAGACGGCCGATGAGGTGCGTGCCGAGGGCACGCCCGAGCAGATCGTCCCGGCCCGCTGCTTTGAGGGCAACCGTCCGACGACCTCGATTTTTGGCGACACGCTGACCCCGTTCGCGCTTGGTGAGCTCATCGCCCTGTACGAGCACATCACGTTTGTCGAGGGCACGGTCTGGGGCATCGACTCCTACGACCAGTGGGGCGTCGAGCTTGGCAAGCAGCTTGCCAAGCAGATCACCCCGGCCTTCCACGACGACGCCGCCAAGGCCGAACAGGACGCTTCGACCCAGGCGCTCATCGAGTTCTACCGAGCTCACCGCAAGTAGGATTCGCTGCGAAAACTAACGCATAGCCGACAAGGGCCCGTATCCGTTGGGATGCGGGCCCTTTGCTATTTGGATAGGATGGAATGTATCGGGAGGCGCCTCGACGGGCATCGCAATCGTCGAAGGCGCGCCGTTCATGTTTGGGACAATATGACATTTTTCCCGTTGCAAACAACGCCGCCGTGGGTGTTCTGTATGATGGCTCAGACAAGGTTGTTCAATGTCAGGGAGGCATATATGGCAATCAAAGCCATCGCAATGGATATCGACGGTACGCTCACCAACGACCAAAAGGTCATCAGCCCGCGTACGCGCGAGAAACTGCTCGCGGCGCAGGAGTCGGGCATTAAGCTTATCTTGGCTTCGGGTCGTCCCGCATGGGGGCTGCATGCCTTGGCGCAGGAGCTCGACCTTCAGAACCATGATGGTCTGCTAGTTGCCTTTAATGGCGCGCACGTCGTCGATGCTCAGACCGACGAGGTGCTGTTCGATCAGGCTATGCCTGCCGACGAATTGCATCGCCTGATTGATCATCTGCGCAATTTTGACGTGATCCCTATGATTTCGCTCGGTCGCGATCTGCATGTCGAGGATTCGTACCGCTGCATGATTACGCTGCCGGATGGCTCGCAGAAAAACATCGTCAAATACGAGCGCGATGCGTGTGACCTTAAGATCCGCGAGGTCGAGAGCTTGCATGAGGTTGTGGACGCTTATCCCGTGGACAAGCTGCTGACGGCAGGCGACCCGGCCTACCTACAGGCGCATTACGAGGAGATGTATGCGCCCTTTACCCAGACGCTTTCGGGCATGTTTACGGCCGACTGGTACTTTGAGTACACGGCGCCCGGTATCGACAAGGCCCGCGCGCTCGAGGGTGCCCTGCCCAAGCTCGGTATCGATGCCAGCGAGGTCGTCTCGTTTGGCGACGGCCAGAACGACAAGTCCATGATTGAGTGGGCGGGTACCGGTGTTGCCATGGGCAACGCCGTCGATGAGGTTAAGGCGGTAGCCCAGATGGTGACCGCCAATAACAACGAAGACGGTATTGCAGTGGCGCTGGATAAGCTGCTGGGCTAGAATCGCCGATAATGCATGGTTCGGGCGCCTGCTTACAGGCGCCCTTTTGTTAGGGAGGGTGCCGTGTCCGCATTTCCGTTCGACGCCGTTATCTTTGACATGGACGGTGTCATTGTCGATACCGAGTATTACTATCTGGGCGAGACTGCCGCGTTTGCCAAGGAGCTTGGGTTGAACCTGACCCAAGAGGAGTTGAACGGGCAGGTCGGTACCTCGCATCAGTTCTTTCTCCACATGCTGGTCGATTGGTTTGAGCGTGCCGGTAAGGGACATTTTACTGGCGAGGAGGCGTTGGCCCGTTGGGATGAGTGGGCGCATAAACGTCCGCGCGACTATCAGACTTTGATTAACCCAGGCGCCGTGGATACGATTCGAGAGCTGCCGCGCCGCGGCGTTCGCGTGGCGCTTGCTAGCTCGTCGCCCATGGATAGCATCGAGGAAGTACTCAATGCGTGCGGGCTGTCGGATGCCTTTGAGTATGTGGTGAGTGGCGAGCAGTTTAAGGAGAGCAAGCCCGAGCCCGACATCTACCTGCATGCGCTTGACCTACTGGGGCTGCCCGCGAATCGCTGCTGCTGCGTTGAGGATTCGGTGCCTGGCATCACTGCCGGCAAGCGCGCCGGTCTGACAGTTATTGCCAAGCGCGAGGAGCGCTTTGGCTTTAGCCAAGATGCCGCGGACAAGATTATCGACCAGCTGCCGGAGCTGCTCACGCTTTCTTAGGAGCGCGGTAGTTGCGCGTTTTTCGGGTCTGATGAGTAAATAGCCAACATTTTGGTGCGACACCTAGCATACTTTAAGCTAATGCGGGCTTAAGGGCTTGTTGAATGCCTTTAAGCCCGTTTTAGAATTAATTGTGCTGGGAGAGGGTATATGCCACCGACTGAAGGGCCGACTGACGGTAAAGCAGCGATACCGCTGTACCAACAGGTCATTGATATCATTAAAAACGAAATCAACTCCGGCGCCTACAAGGCAGGCGCGCGGATACCCAACGAATTCGAATTGGCTGAGAGCTATAAAGTTGGCCGCGTTACCGTGCGACGCGCTATTGAGGAGCTCGTCCAGCAGGGCTATCTAACGAAGCGACAGGGGAAAGGCACGTTTGTCAATGCCCCCAAGCTCAAGCGCAAGATTCGCCAGAAGGATGACGTTCAGAGTTTTTCGGACGCATGCCGCGTTAACGGAATGGAACCGGGGGCGTGTGTCATTTCGAGAAAGATACTGCCGGCGGATTCCACCGAAGCACAGTTCTTTGGTGTTCCCGTTGGAACTGACTTGATTTGCGTTGAGCGCGTGCGCACTGCCGATGGCGTCCCTGTCATGCTTGAGAACAACATATATGTTTACGAGGACAACGCCTATCTATCAACGGCACCTCTATCTAACCAATCCATTTTTGAGTTCGTGCGCAACCGGACGGGCCGCACGCCCGCGTTTACCGACCCGTGCACGCTCGAGATCGCCTGCGCGTCGCCCGAGGTCGCTCGACTGTTGGCAGTTCCCGTTGGCGAACCCTTGTTTTATATGGAAGCCTTCTTTTTCGATGAGCAGCGGCGGCCGTTTATCATCGGTCGTCAGCGAATCGTTGGGTCTCGCTACGTTTTTGACATCTAGGACATTGCGAATGGAAGCGCCCGGTGGATCATCTCACCGGGCGTTTCCATACCGTTCACGGCGCAAACGCAACCGTTCAACCGCGTTGCGGCAATCAGTTTGAAATTATCTTGATGAAGGAAAAAGCTGCTGGTAATCTATAGAACGTCATAGAACGTTTGCATTGTGCAAACGTTGAAGCGAGATGCGATGCAGTCTCGAGTTCTTTGGAGGTATCTATGTCAGATACGAAGGCGAAGAAGACAAACAGACGTTTTAAGTTCAAATTACCGCATGTCTATACGATAATGTTCTTGCTGATCGTTGTCTTTGCGGTCCTGACTTGGATCGTTCCCTCTGGTCAGTATCAGCGCAAGACGATTTCGACAGCGGCGGGCGAGCGTGAAGTCGCCGTTGCTGGAACCTATGAACAGGTCGATAAGAACTACACCGATTCCGAGACCGGTGAGACCATCAATTTGGGCCAGGATATCTTCGCGGTCCTGCAAGCGCCCACCAAAGGTATCCAAGAGGCTGCCGACGTCGTTGCGTTCGTCTTATTGATTGGCGGATCGTTCGCAATCATCACCAAGACCAACGCTTTGAATGCCGGCATGAGCCGTGTGATTAAAAAGCTTAAGAACAAGGACATCCTCATCATTCCCATCACGATGACGTTGCTGTCCATTTGCGGCACTACGTTTGGTATGTCTGAGGAAGCCCTGCCGTTCTATGCCATCTTCATTCCCATCATGATGGGTATCGGTTATGACTCGATGACGGCATTCATCATCTGCTTCCTTGGCCCTAACCTGGGATATTGTGCCTCGACCATCGACCCGTTTAATGTTTTGATCGCCCAAGGCATCATTGGCATCGAGGGCAATCCGCAACTGTGGCTGCGCGCCGTTTCTTGGGTCATCTTCACTGCCGTCGGTATCGCATGGGCCATGCGCTACGCCATGCGCGTCAAGAAAAACCCCGAGTCGTCCATTACGTATGAGGACGATAAGCTCAAGCGTATCGAGTTTTCCGTGACCGATGCCTCCATTGAGGAAGAGTTCACTATCCGTCAGAAGCTCGTGCTTATCGATTTTGCTTGCGGTATGGGCATTATCGTCTGGGGTCTTGTTACCCAGGGCTGGTACATGAATGAGATTTCCGCCGTGTTCCTTGGCATGGGCTTGCTTGCCGGTATCCTGGGCGGTCTTGACCAGCAGACGATCGCTGAGGAGTTCGTTAAGGGTCTCGCCGACTTTGCGTACGCTGCCATCGTTATTGGTATCGCTCGCGGTATTCTGGTCATCGCCGAGGGCGGCATGATCATCGACACCATCCTCCAGGCGCTCGCTACTGCGCTCGCCGGTGCACCCGCCGCCGTCTACACCACGTTTATGTATATCGTCCTTGGCCTGCTCTCTTTGCTGGTTCCCTCGAGTTCTGGCCTGGCGGCGCTCACCATGCCTGTTATGGGCCCCCTGACCGAGCTTATGGGCCTCAATCCCGAGGCAGCCGTTACCGCGCTCCAGTTTGCTAATCAGACCATCAACACCATCAGTCCCGTGGCGGGCATGACGGTCGCCGGCCTTGCCGTGGCTAAGATTTCGTTTGGCCAATGGTGGAAGACCATTTGGAAGTTCTTCATTTTCATGGTCGTCTTTGGCCTGATCGTAACGGCAATCTCTGGCATGCTTCCGATGTAGGTGGTTGTGATGTCTGATCGTTTGACGGTCCTGACGTCTAAGAGCGTCTTTACCGGTACGGGGGACCTGCCGTTTGAAGGTTTCGTAGCGGTCCGTGGCAATCGAATTGAGGCTGTTGGCACCAAGTGTGAGGTAGCTTCGTATTTGACCCAAGCGGACGAGGTAGTTGACCTGGGCGACCGCACCGTCATGCCTGGCCTGATCGATGTGCATACCTTCTATACGGGCTGGGCGCTGCGGACGTTGGGGTCTGATCTATCCGGCGTCGCCGATGCCAAAGAGGCCGTGTCGCTCTTGCGTGCATGGAAAGATGATCATCCGGATTGTGCGGCGGCTTTTGGCCACAACATGCCCGAAACGTTGGCATCGGATGCCGAGAACGCAAATACGGCAGCTGTGTTTGACGATTGTTTTGGCGATATCCCTGTCGTCTGCTTTACACCGGGTGCGGAGACCTGCGTTCTCAATGCTGCCGCCAGTGCGCGATACGGCTTTACACCCCAGGCGTGCTATGCCGAGAAGATCTGGCGCATGATGAGCGATTTCCTCGCGCTACCCGAGGTGCGCGCCGGGTATTCGGACTACATGAGCATGCTTAACGAGCGCGGCGTTACCGCCATCAAGGAGATGGCGTTTGATGACTACTACGGCTTTGCCGACGAAATGGCTCGCCGTGAGGAATCTGGTGAGCTGACGGTTCGCGTCTCTATGATGTCGCAGCCGGTGGGTGCCGGTGCAAATTTGGCATATGCCCGCGAGGCGCGAGAGCGCTTCCGGGGACCGTTCGTTCGTTTTTCTGGCTTCAACCGTATGACCGATCGCGGCGTATGGGCGGGGCTTGCCGAGATGATTGACCCCTATGAGGACACGGCCGATGCGGGAGCTGCCGGCAAGACGGTTGTCGAAGAGCCCGAGTGGGATCTGATTGAGAACGAGCTGCGTGCAATTGATGCTGACGGCTTCCGATATTCCTTGCATTGCCAGGGCGATGGCGCCGTTCGCCGCACCGTGGCGCTCTATGCCTCGCTGCCTCGAGACGAGCATGGACGGATGCTTCGCCGCCATGCGATTACCGATCTCGAGAACTCTGACCCGACCGATCTTGTCGAGTTTGGCAAGTTAGGCGGAATTTGCGAGGTCTATCCGCAGATTCTGACGCTGGACCGGCGCGAGGATTGCCTGTCGATGATGCGTCGACAAATTGGCGAGACGCGACTTTTGCACAGCTGGAATCGCCGCGGCATGGAAGATTCCGGATGCACAGTGTGCTGTGGAACGGATTTGCCACTGCTGATTCCGAGCCTGGGCGAGTCAATCTACAGCGCGTGCGGCGGATTCTTCGCCGACGGACTGCCCGTGAATGAGGTCAACACGCTGACGCTTGTCGAGCTCTTGCGCGCTTGGACTGCCGGGGGCGCGTACGATCTGATGCGCGAAGACGAGCTGGGTACGCTTGAGGTTGGCAAGCTTGCCGATATCTGCGTGCTCAATCGGGATGTGTTCGACCTCGATTATCGCGACGCACGCGATCTTGCGGTTGATATGACGATGTCGGACGGACAAATCGTGTTCGATCGAAATAAGGAGGCATAAGATGTCTGAATCCAAACCGACGCTGCGCCGCGAACAGATTGCGGGCATGAATATCCACTACATCATGTGGTCGCTCGATTACTTCCTTGATGTGCAGCAGCGTTTGGGCTTTGAGTCCATTGAGCTGTGGTGTGCGGAGCCGCATGTGACGCTCGACCACACGGGCTACTTTGAGGCTGAGGTCCTGGCGAAAAAGGCTGCAGACCGTGGGCTTAGGTATCGTACTCTGTGCCCCGAGAATGTTGTCTATCCTTGGCAGTACTGCGCACGCAAACCGCTGCATGAACAGCGCAGCCTGGCGTACTTTAAGCACGGCATTGAGCTTGCCGAGGTACTTGGGTGCGACCGTATGTCCGTCAACTCGGGCTGGGGCGACTGGGACGAGGACCGCGAGGAAGCCTGGAAGCGCAGCCGCGAGCACTTGTCCATTCTGGCGGAGTATGCCGGTGAGCACGGTCTGGTGCTTACGATGGAAAGCCTGCGTCCCGAGGAGAGCAACCTTGTAACGACGGTTTCCGATGCGAAGCGCATGATTGACGAGGTCGCGAGCCCGTACTTACAGCCCATGGTTGATACAACCGCGATGGGCGTTGCGGGCGAGACGCTCGAGGACTGGTTTGCCGCCTTTGGTGATGGGGCAATTCACGAGATGCACTTTATCGACGGTGACCCGTATGGCCATCTGGTGTGGGGCGATGGCAAGCACGATATGGACGCCTTCGTCGCCACGCTTAATGCCCATGGTTTCGATGGCATGCTGGGCCAGGAAATCACGGACGGGCGTTACTACGATGACCCGGCGGCGGCAGATGCCAAGAACATGGCCGCATTCGAGAAATATCTGATTGACTAAAACAACTATCGGCCACGCAGCCAACGTCATTGATTGCGGACCAAACAAGAAAGGAACTGGATATGAACGCACACGATCTGATCAAAGAGGCAATTGCCGAGAAGGGCAAGTTCGACAGCGTCTACTGGATTGCTTGCGGTGGCTCCATGATCGATTTGATCCCGGCTCATGAGCTTCTGCAGCGCGAGGCAACCACCTTCACTTCGTATATCTATACGGCTCGCGAGTTTGATATCATGCGCCCGCGCCGCTTGGGTGAGAAATCCCTAGTCATTGCTTGCAGCCACAGTGGCAACACCCCCGAGGTCGTCGAGGGCTGCGAGATTGCCCTTGCTGCCGGCGCTACGGTGATCGCCCAGACCGACAACGCTGGATCCAAGATTGACTCCGGCAAGTGGACCACGTGGGTCTACCCCTGGGGCGAGGGCGTGCCGCAGGCCGAGGTCCCCGCTGGCATTTCGCTGTCGCTTGCGGCCGAGCTGCTCGATCAGCAGGAGGGTTACGCCGATCTTGCCGATATGTATGCCGGTATCGCCGAGATGGATAAGATTCTTCCCCCGGCACGTGAGAAGGTAAATGCCGAGCTAGGTGATCGTTTTGCCAAGCTTTGCCAGGAGCACGAGTTCTTCTACATTCTGGGCAGCGGTCCCAACTTTAGCCAGACCTACGGTTTCGCTATCTGCTCTCTTATGGAGATGCAGTGGCAGCACTGCAGCTACATCCACTCTGCCGAGTACTTCCACGGCCCCTTCGAGGCTACTCAGGATGGCGTTTTTTACTTCCTGCAGATGGGCTCCAGCGAGTGCCGTGCTATGGACGAGCGCGCCCTTGCGTTCCTTAAGACGCATACCGATACGCTGATGGTGCTCGATGCCAAGGAGTACGGTATGGAAGCCGTGCCGGCGAGTGTCCGTGCCTATCTGGACCCGGTGCTGTTCTACGCCATGAACTGCGAGCTGCGTGCTGCACGCGGCAAGGTGTTTGATCACGATCCCGATTTCCGTCGCTATATGGGTGTTGTCGAGTACTAGAAGGGGCAAAGGCCATGGCATTTAACGTTAACGCGCTCGGATTTGGCGACAACGTCGTCGATCGCTACGAGCATATCCACACCATGTATCCCGGCGGCAATGCGGTGAACTTCGCCGTTTATGCCAAGAAATGCGGTGCCGCACGCTCTGCATACATGGGCATTTTTGGCAATGACGCCGCTGCCGAGCATGTCATTGCAAGCCTCGAGGATGAGGGTATCGAGCTTGACAAGTGCGAGCAGATGATTGGCGAGAACGGAGCGGCTCGCGTGACCGTCGTTGACGGTGACCGTGTCTTCCTCGGCTCCAACGAGGGCGGTATCCGTGGCGATGCGCGCTATGTTCTCGATCGCTTTGACCTTTCGTACATGAAGCAGTTCGATGTGGTTCATTCGGGCAACTATTGCTTCACCGAGCGCGAGCTGCCCAAGTTGAAGGCTGCGGGCGTCACGGTCTCTTTTGACTTTTCGGACGACTCCACCGACGAGTACTACGAGCAGATTGCGCCCTATGTCGATTTTGCTTTCTTTAGTGCGGCGGATGCCGCGAGTGAGGACGAGATTCGCGAGCGTCTGGCATGGGTGAAGGGTCTGGGTCCGCGTTTTGTGTCGGCTACGGCGGGCGCCGAGGGCTGCATCGCTTACGACGGCGAGCGTTATTACCGCCAGCTGGCTAAACCGGTAACGGACATGAAGGACACCATGGGGGCGGGCGACTCGTTCCTCACCTCGTTTTTGATGTGCTATCTCGATTCCGCCAAGCGTGGTGAGGGCGGCGCCGAGGCCATCGAGCGCGCGCTCGACTTTGCTGCCGGGTTTGCCTCGACCGTGTGCGGCATGGAAGGTTCTTGGGGCCACGGAGCACCAATCGTCGAATAGCTTAAGAAAGCGTACGGCGGTCTGGCTATGAGGCCTTGGACAGCCGATGCAAAACAATAAGCGAAACGCGAAAAGGGGGCTCGCCATGTGGTGGGTCCCCTTTTGAACATTGGAGAAGACCATGGGTATTAAAGCGTGTGCGGCTGGTTTTTGCTGTGCGGACGTCTATCAAAACATCGGCGTGTTCTATCCGACTGGTAATGGCATTGACTGGGGTATCCATCTTGCACGATTGGGCGTTTCGGTATCCGCCGTGTCGGTTGTCGGCAAGGACGAGTACGGAGACAAGATGAGAGAGGCGCTGGCCGCCGAGGGGTTTGATATCTCTCATCTGCGGGTGGAGGATGGCGACACCTCGGTGATGCTCATGGCATTGAAAGACGGCGTCGATCGCGTGCATCTCGAGGCAATCGATGGCGTAATGGAGACATATCGTCCGAATGAAGATGACCGGGCGTTTATCCTAGAGCATGACATCATTCATACCGACCTGTTTGGCAATTGTTTGGACCTCCTGCCCGAGTGGCATAATGCGGGCAAGACGGTGGTTATGGACTTCTCGGTGTTCAGCCAAGATCCCGAATATGCCTGCGAGAATCATTTTCCCTACGTTGACTACGCATTTATGTCGTTTGAAGATGACACTCCGGAGCTGCGGGACTGGGTACGTCACGCGCAGGAATTGGGGCCGCGCGTTGCGGTTGCCACGCTTGGCGAGAAGGGAAGCATTGCCTATGACGGTGAGCGCTTCTATGAGTGCGGGATCGTGCCGGCGGAGAAGGTCGTTAATACCGTGGGTGCCGGCGACTCGTATATCGCCGGGTTTACCAAGGGCGTGATCGATGGCCTTGATATTCCGGCGTGTATGAAGGCGGGCGCTGAGCTGTCGTCCCGAGTGATTGGTTCGTTTGAGCCGTACTAGGGTCAAATGCCTGGAAAGGAGTACGAAATGGTTATCGACATGTTGGTCCATCCTATGCTCTACGGCGAGATCTGTACGCCGGGTGATGAGCCTGATGGATTCGGTTTTTGGTCACGAGAATTTGGTATGGGGCATATGGGCCCCATGGATTGGGATGAGCTTCAAGTCGAGATGGACGTCTGCGATGTGCAGAAGAGCGTGCTCATGCCGCTCGATGTAACCACGGCATGCGGAGGGCACTTTGGCACCAATGACCAGATTGCCATGCTGGTTGCCGCACATCCCGATCGTCTGTGGGGATTTGCGAGCGTAGACCCGCAGGTGAGCGGTGCCGCAGACGAATTGGAGCGCGCCTTTACCGAGTTGGGGGCAAAGGGGCTTTGCCTGCATCCTGCAAAGCAGGGTTTTGCCCCCGATGATGCTGTGGCCGAGCCGCTTTACGAACTGTGCGAGCGCTATAACAAGCCGGTGGTTTTCCATGCCGGTATGTCTTGGGAGCCGGGCGCAGAGCTCTCGCGCAGTAACCCGCTTGCATTTGAGCACACAATCGCAACGCATCCAAATGTGCGTTTTAGTTTGACCCATTTTGGCTGGCCCTGGGTGCGCGAGACCGTGGCGATGCTGCTCAAGTATCCCAACTGCTACGTGGACACCTCTATCACTTACATCGATTCGCCCGAGGAGATGATGCAGCGTCTTTTCACGGTCGATATGGGGCCGCTGTGGTATGAGCGCGCGCTATCGCACCAAGTGATGTTCGCCAGCAATACGCCGCGCTTCCGTGCATTCAAACTCAAGCGGGCGCTCGATACCGTGCCCATGCGCGATGACGCGCGAGAAAGGCTCTACTGGGGTAATGCCCTGCGTTTTCTTGAAGGGGATGAGTGAACATGGTGACGCTCGAGACATTGAGCTATCTATCGACTGCTCCGGACCAGTTCATCGATATTACCGAGGACGTGCACGCTGCCATCGAACGCAGCTCGGTGACCAATGGCTTGGCGGCGATTATTTTGTCGCATACGACCTGCGGAATCGTGGTAAACGAGGGGCTGCCCTGCGTGGAGACGGATCTTATGGAGACGCTTGATCGCATCGCCCCACTCGATGCCCCCTATGCGCATGCACACTTCCTGCCGAGCTACGGAGCCACCGGTAACAACTCCTGTGGGCATATCAAGAGCATGATTTGTGGAAACAGTTGCTTCTTTCCCGTCCAAGATGGCCACATCGTGTGCGGAAGTGCCCAGAACATCTATCTTGCGGAGTTTGACGGTCCGCAGAAGCGAAAAGTGTACGTCGAGGTGCTGGGGGAGTAACGTCCCTGCAATAACCCTATGAAGGAGCACGTTATGTCGTTTCTAACTTCGATGTTCAAGAACGAAAAGCCGGTTATCGGAATGCTGCACCTGCGTCCTCTGCCGGGCGATCCGCTGTATTACCCGGGCGGAAGCGTATCGCAGGTCGTGGAAGCCGCCAAGCGCGATCTCGAGGCGTTGCAGCAGGGCGGTGTCGATGGCATTTTGATTACCAATGAGCTCTCGATGCCCTATGAGCAGCATGTTTCTCCCTCAACCCTTGCATCGATGGGCTATGTAATCGGGGCTCTGTCCCATGATCTGTCGACTCCTTGGGGAGCTGAGGCAATTTACGATGGTGATGCCACAATCGAGCTGTGCGCTGCCGTCGACGCGCAGTTCACGCGCTGCAATTTTTGCGGTGCCTGGGCCGGTGATCTCGGGCTGATTAACCGAGATTTCGCTCACACCATGCGTCGCAAGGCGGCGCTGCGCTTGGACGACCTCAAGCTTTTTCACTTCATCACGAGCGAGGGCGAGGTTTATCTCAACGACCGCACGACCGCGGACATTGCCGATTCACTTCTCTTTAATTGCCTACCGGATGCGATGGTCATCGGCGGTTCGGCTGCCGGTCGTGGCGCTTCGGGCGAGCTTGCCGACGAGGTCCGCGAGCGTGTTGGCGAAGTGCCCGTGGTATGTGGCACCGGTTGTCGCGAAAATACCGTGGCTGACGTATTTGCTCACTACGATGGCGCGTTTGTCGGCACGTGCTTAAAGCGCGACGGAAAGCTGGATGCCCCGATTGATGTTGAGCGGGTGGTTCGTTTTATGGCTGCCGCTCGTACGGCGCGAGGGGAGTAGGCACCTATGGCGCTCTATCTGGGTATTGATATTGGGACAAGCGCCTCTAAAGGCGTTTTAATCGATGATCGATGCAACATCGTTTGCCAAGCCTCTTGTGGACATGAGACGGACAACCCGTGTGATGGATGGTACCAGCATGATGCTGAGGCAGTTTGGTGGGGCGATTTTTGCCGCTTGTCGCGCGAGCTGGTGATGCTATCGGGGGTTAACGCGGCGCAGATCGGATGCGTGGGCCTTTCCGCATTGGGTTGCGACTGTGTGCCGGTCGATACCGAGTGCAACGCGCTGGCGCCCGCGATTTTGTATGGAGTCGATGCACGTTCGAAGCCGCAGATTGACGAGCTCCTTTCCGAATATGGGTCAGGTCGCGCACGCGAACTTTTCGGGCACGATCCCTGCTCATCAGATATTGCTCCTAAGATCTTATGGTTTAAGGAGAATATGCCCGAGGTGCACGAACGTGCCGCGAAGTTCCTGACGGCATCATCGTTTCTATGCGCAAAGTTGACGGGGCGTTTTACGGTGGACCGTTACTTGGCGGAGGATTTTCTTCCCCTATACGACCGCTACACTTGGAGGGTTGATGCTCGGGAATGTGCTCGTTTCTGCCGGCCTGACCAGATGGCGGAGGTAATGTCGGCTACCGATATTGCCGGGGCGATTACGCAGCGCGCGGCTGAGGCGACAGGGCTCGCGGCAGGGACACCTGTCTTAGTGGGAACGGGCGACTCTGGTGCCGAGGCCATTTCGACGGGTGTATTTCGTCCCGGCGATATGATGGTTCAGTTGGGGAGCACGGCGTATTTCATCTACCTAGCTGATCATATGGTCGATGATGCCCGCCTGTGGCCAGGGACGTTTATCATTCCCGGAACTTACGGGATCTGCGCGGGGACCAATACGGCGGGTGCACTCACATCGTGGCTGCGCCAAGAGCTGTATCGCGACGCCGTGGAGGCCGAGGGCCACGGTGGCCCCGATGCATATTCGGTCATGGCGCATGATGCCGCCGATGTGGCGCCGGGTGCCGATGGGCTCCTGTGCCTGCCGTACTTTGCGGGGGAGCGTACTCCGCTCAACGATCCCGAGGCACGTGGCGTCTTCTTTGGCCTGACCGGAAGGCATACGCGAGCCCATATGGTTCGCGCCGCCTTGGAAGGCGTCGCGTATACCGTTGCATCCCATGTCGACATTATCGAGCGAGAGCATGGACTGCCAATTGGGCGCATTATGCTTGTCGGAGGTGGAACCAAGAATCCAGTTTGGATGCAGGCTATCGCCGACGTATGCGGGCGCGAGGTCTCGGTTGCCAAGGTTACGGTGGGCGCATGCTTCGGTGATGCCATCATGGCAGCTCTCGCAGGTGGCGCCTATGCATCATGGGATGAACTCGCCCAAGTCCTTGGCGTTGCACAAACAATCGTGCCCGATATGGATGCCCACGAGCTATATGCGTCGCGTCGTCATATCTTTGACGAATTGTATGCACGTAACCGTGATCTCATGCACGAATTGGTGTAATGCTGCCGAATTGTACTGCCTGCCAATAGGGACTGCGTTGTGCGATTCGCATGTCCCTTGGCATTTTTGCCCACAGGGGTTAGCGAAGGTCAAAAACAGAGTGCGCATTTGCTAAAACTACCGACTCGATGCGCTTTGCGTCACAGTTTTTGAGTGAGGCAATGTGCATCGAGGTCCTTGCGAGCGATCTGATGAGCGATTGCACACTTGTTTCTGTGTTTGGTTCGGCCGGCGCATCGGTCTCGAGCAGTAGACGGTCGAGTGGAATCTGTCGGGCATATTCGCGACCGCGCTTGGTGGCGAGCATACGCTCGTTCACGGAAAAATAGCAGCCTGCGTTTCGCGCACGGACGAACTCGTTCGAGGTACCGCTAAACCAGTGAAAGATGACGGCGGGGGAGTTGGGGCTTGGGGTGAGCAATCCATATGACTCAAGGGCGTCCAGTACGGTTCCTGCCGAACGAACAGCGTGAATTGATATCACGCGCCCGGCAAGAGGGTGCTGCACGAGTGCATCGCAGAGCCGGTCAAATGCCTGTACTTGTAGCGACTCGCTTCCGGCAAAACGAGCGGAAAAGTCGAGCCCGACCTCGCCGATCAAGCGTTCTTGTGCAGCGACTTCGCAAAGCAGATTGATTTCAGCGTTGCCACATCGTCCGTCGGCGAGCCACCAGGGATGGAGGCCGATGCCGGCAAAGATATTTGAACGGCCGCAGGCGCGCTTCTTGGCGCGTGCAAAGTCGTGCGGATCGACGCCGCAGTCAAATAGAATCAGGCCCAGCGCCGTTGCCTCATCGGCAACGGCGTCCGGGTGAGCCATTAGATCAAGATGGCAGTGTGCATCAAATAACCGGGGCTCCATCTCGGCGCGCTCCGCTAGTCTAGGCGCTGGCCATCGGCGCGCACGCGCTCGGTGCCGCGGCCACTGATCTGACGGATAACCTCGCCGGCGATCATCTGGCCCATGATGGGCGGCATAAAGCTGGCGGTTCCCAGCTCGGTGCGCTCGTGGATGTTGGAAGGATCGCGGGGCTGTGTCTTAACCGATTCCTCGCAGCTAAACAGTACGTGTAGGCTCTTGATTCCGCGCTTCTTACATTCTTTGCGCATAATGCGGCTCATGGGGTCACGTACCGTATCGAAGATGTCGGCAAAGCGGAGGCACTCGGGATGGAGTTTGTTGGCCCCGCCCATGGAGCTAACCAAACGGATGTCATGGTCCTGAGCATATTTGGCAATGGTGAGCTTGGCCGAGATGGTGTCGATGGCGTCGACGACGTAGTCGAGCTTGCCACCCGTCTGCTCCAAAACGCCCGCGAAGAACTCGTCGATGTTGTCGCTCAGCAGGTATTCGGTGCGCTTGATAACGCTGGCGGCGGGATTGATGTCGTGGATCATGGCTTCCATCACGTCAACCTTGCGCTTGCCGACGGTGCTGTGAAAGGCGATGGCCTGTCGATTGATGTTGCTGGGCGCGACGATATCCTTGTCCAGAATCACAAAATGACCGATGCCGCCGCGGACAAGTGCCTCGCAGCAGTTGGAGCCCACGCCTCCGCAGCCGAGCACCAGCACCGTGGCGTTGGCGAGTCTATCGAGTGCCTCACGGCCCATGATGATCTCGAGTTTGGTGTCGCGTGTCTCGACGAGAGCGGCGGTTTCGGTCATAGACATCCTCCGATGGGGAAGCGAATCGTGTTTTAGCTATCACCATTATAGGTATTATCGCGATTCCATTTGAGCCCTAGGGGCTTGTTGAAATGAGGCGGTGATTCGCATAAGATGAAGCAGATGGCACCCGTTGCCGCGGGTTAGCCAACTCCGAAACACGTTTATGGCGTGAGAAGTGGCCGTCTTCGCATTACGCGGAGGCGGCTATTTTTTTGAGTACAAGATTAGATAGTTAGACAAACATCTAAATATCGAGTATAGTGTGCGCGTCATGAGGGGTGCTGAGAGGAGGTCCTATGCCGGGAGAGGGTTTTAAGGCGCTTGCCGATCCAACGCGACGGCGCATTTTGGAGTTGCTGCGCGAGGGCAATTGTACGGCCGGGGAGCTTGCCGAGCATTTTGACATCAGCAAGCCGTCATTGAGCCATCATTTGGCGACGCTCAAAAACGCCGGGCTGGTGACCGACGAGCGCCATGGCCAAAACATCGTTTACAGCTTAAACACCACCGTCATGCAGGACTTGATTGGCTGGTTTATGGGCTTTACAAACACGGAAGGTGATAAGGATGAATAACGAAAACAAGGGCATTCACCCCACGGGGGTATCGTCGCGCGTGTGGATTGCGCTGGTCGTTCTGTGCGTCGCCAATGTCGTAGCGCACCTCATGGTGATGCCGAGCTTGCCTGCACAGATTCCCACGCACTGGGGCGCGAACGGCGCCGTCGATGGTTGGGGTCCTAGCTGGATGGCCTCCGCGCTCGGCGTGCTGCCTCTGGCGCTTCTCGCAATGTTCTGCGTGGTGCCGCGCATCGATCCCAAAGGTGAGGCATATCGAACCTCGGGCAAGTTCTATCAGGGCTTCGTAATCGCCTTCACCTTGTTCATGTGCGCCATAAGCTGGCTGGGAGAGCTTACGGTCTGGGGCGTGGTGCCGGCGGTCGGTTCGGTCAACGTGCTGATTTCCGGTGCTATCGGTTTGCTGTTCATCGGCGTAGGCAACTACTTGCCGCGTGTGAAGCAGAACTATACGCTCGGTATCAAGACGCCTTGGGCGCTTGCCGATCCCGAGAACTGGCGCCGTACGCAGCGTTTTGGCGGCGCCTGCTTTATGGTGCTGGGTATTGGCCTGATTGTGATGGGCGTGGCAGGTGCGGTGCTTTCGAGTGAAGTCGTTGCCGCGGTGATTGCGGTTCTGGCGTTTGGTTCAGCCGGAGCTGCCTACGTCTATTCGTATCTGCTGTGGCGTAAATCGCAGCGAGCCGTTCGCTAAGGTTGCGGAAAACTAGCGTACGCAGTTCATAGTATGTTCTGGGGGACTTTTCCCAGGTAGTATTAGGGGGTGTGGGCAACCATGCCCCTTTTTCGTTAAGTTTCAGAGCTGGTTTCCTCATTTCGTTTCCACTAAAGCGAATCAAGAATAGGGAAACAGCAGGTAGAAAGGATAAAACAGGCATATGGCGGAGTTTATCTACCAGATGTATCAGGCTCGCAAGGCCCATGGCGACAAGGTAATCCTTGACGACGTGACCCTGAGCTTCTACCCCGGTGCCAAGATCGGTGTCGTGGGCCCCAACGGCATGGGCAAGTCGACCCTGCTCAAGATCATGGCCGGCATTGAGGAGGTCTCCAACGGCGATGCCAGGCTCACCCCCGGCTACACCGTGGGTATCCTGCAGCAGGAGCCGCCGCTCGACGACGACAAGACCGTCATCGAGAACGTGCGCATGGCGTTTGGCGACATGATCGCCAAGGTCGATCGCTTCAATAAGATCGGCGAGGAGATGTGCGACCCGGATTGCGACATGGACGCCCTCATGGCAGAGATGGGCAAGCTCCAGGACGAGATTGACGCCGCCGACGGCTGGGATATCGATTCCAAACTCGGCCAGGCCATGGACGCTCTGCAGCTGCCCGATTCCGACATGCCGGTCAACGTGCTTTCCGGCGGCGAGCGCCGCCGTGTGGCCCTGTGCAAGCTGCTGCTTGAGGCTCCCGACCTGCTGCTGCTCGACGAGCCCACGAACCACCTGGACGCTGAGTCGATCCTGTGGCTCGAGCACTTCCTGCACAACTACCAGGGCGCGGTGCTTGCCGTCACGCACGATCGCTACTTCCTGGATAACGTTGCCGAGTGGATCTGCGAGGTCGACCGCGGCCACCTTTATCCCTACAAGGGCAACTACTCCACGTATCTGGAGACCAAGGCCGCGCGTATCGAGGCGCAGGGCAACCGCGATGCCAAGCTCGCCAAGCGCATGGAGGCCGAGCTCGAGTGGGTACGCAGCTCGCCCAAGGCTCGCCAGGCCAAGAACAAGGCCCGTCTGGCTCGCTACGAGGAGATGGAGGCCGAGGCCCGCGCAAGCCAGAAGCTCGACTGGACCGACATCCGCATCCCTGTGGGCCCGCGTCTGGGCAACAAGGTGCTCGAGGCCCATCACGTGCACAAGGAGTTCGATGGCCGTGTGCTCATCGACGATCTTTCGTTTACGCTGCCGCGCAACGGCATCGTGGGCGTGATCGGTCCCAACGGCGTGGGCAAGACCACACTGTTCAAGACGATTGTGGGTCTGGAGCCGCTGACTTCGGGCGAGCTCGAGGTGGGCGAGACCGTCAAGATTTCTTACGTCGACCAGAACCGTTCCGGCATCGACCCCGATAAGAACCTATGGGAGGTCGTCTCGGACGGCCTGGACCACATGATGGTGGGCGAGACCGAGGTTCCGAGCCGCGCTTATGTGGCGAGCTTTGGCTTTAAGGGCCAGGACCAGCAGAAGCGCGCTGGCGTGCTCTCCGGCGGCGAGCGCAACCGTCTGAACTTGGCGCTTACGCTCAAGCAGGGCGGCAACCTGCTGCTCCTCGACGAGCCCACGAACGACCTCGACGTCGAGACGCTGTCCTCGCTCGAAGCGGCGCTGCTCGAGTTCCCGGGCTGCTCGGTGGTCATTAGCCACGATCGTATGTTCCTGGACCGCGTTGCCACGCACATTCTGGCGTGGGAGGGCACCGACGAGAATCCGGGCAACTGGTATTGGTTCGAGGGCAACTTCGAGGCCTATCAGGCCAACCGCATCGAGCGCCTGGGCGAGGACGCAGCCCAGCCGCATCGTATTCACCGCAAGCTCACGCGTGACTAGTAGCAAGTAGAAAGGCCGCCAGCAAGGGCGGCCTTTCTTGTAGCAATTGCACTGCAGCTATGCCCTGGCTGCTGGTTTGATTCATAATCAAAGTCATCTCTTTGGGATTAAAGCCCGTTTTTGCTATGAGTGATTTTCTAATTCCGTTTAAAACGTAAAGACGTATTGGGTTACAAGGACATAAGCAAATCGAATTGAAATATAACCAGTGCTGTAACGTTACAAAAAAGGTTATAGAATAGGAGTATCTTATAAGTCGCTCCTCTAGAAAGAAGAACATATGCTTTCGCGTCGTCGTTTTCTGCAACTTGTCGCGTCTTCAATTGTCGCCTTAGCCGCACGTCCGAAAGAGGTTTTTGCTTTGACGGGCAATATTGATGGTGAGCAGATACAATTTACTTCAGAAATTGCGCAAGAGCTTGCCGATAAATATATAAAGGGACTCCTCGGCTCTTCGTATACGCCTTCTGACCCTATTCCTTTTGTAGACGTTGATGGGTCCCCGCTTGGCTACATTGTTCCGGTTGTGACATTCAATAGAGCCGCGGGCTATTTGGTTTTAGATGCTTCAGATGATGAAATACTTACGGGATATCGTTTTGGAGACGGCTTAGTCAGCCCTATGGATCGGGGAGGAGATCTTGGTGTTGAGTCTTATTCTTTCAATAACCCAGTCGTAATGATCAATCCATTCGAATTCGGTGTGCAATCTTTGGACGGTTCAATAACAACAAATTGCGGAAGAACAATCCCGGCTGTTTCCATAGAAGGACGGCCTGTCGTTTTATCGAATAAACCTTCAAGCTGGAACGATGTCGTAATTTACGCAACTCAAATGCAGGATTACACAGTATCTGGATTTCGTTCCATTTCTCAGTTTATGTCATATGATGAAAGCGAGATTAAGAGGCTTACTGCCCACTATGCTTGTATGGTGACAGCTTTTTCGAACGTTGCGGAACTGTATGGCATTGCCAATTTATATAACGACCCTTCGCAATATATGCAGATATGGAATTACACCAATACCCATGCTCTTTCCGATGAAGAACAGACTGTTCCCGGCGTTGTTTTGGGCGGAACGCCGATATCAACCTGTGCAACGGGGTTTACAAATTACTGCGCAAGCAGAGGAAGTACTCTTATCGCCCGCACTGTCTCCTCTCCGGCTATCGCGAGCATTCAAAATGAGATTAACTCTAATAGACCGAATGTTTTACATGCGAGTTTGTACAACGGATCAGCCCATTCTGTAACAGCGGAGGCTTACGCCACACTTACTGGTAAGAAAACTGGAGAGACAAGGCAGATGATTGGCATAGCGGACGGCTGGAATTCATCTTTATCCTTCCTGAAGTATGATCAGAGCTATTATGCGTGGACTTATGGAACGACTTTTTCGAAGTAGGACGATTCGTCTAGCTCTGTCTTTGGTGCTGATGGCTTCATTGGTGGGCTGTTCAACAAAGGAAGAGATATCGCGCGGAGGTTCCGGAGAAGTGACTGCGACAGACTCAGGTTCATTAGAAATAGCTGGCGGGCATGCCGATGTGATGTTACAAGGAAAAGGCGTGCTTAGGTCGATTGATGCTGAAGACGCTGTCTGCTCAATAGAGGATTTGAAGACAGGTGAAACTGCATCGTACCGAGTTTCAGATAATGCTGCGAATATGATTGAGTCGATACCGACTGGAGCGCAGGTTTCTTTTAGATACTTTGCTCCGCAACTTGAGGATGAGCTTGCTTCTCTGGTGTCTATATGCGCCGATGACAACTAAAAGGCCTGAATTCAAACGGCCTCAGATGGTCAATTGGCTATCCGAGGCCGTTTTTTACTCGACCGGGGCTTCGACCTTGTCGATGGCCCAGGTGGCTCCGAGGCCGCCGGTGGTGTTGCGGCGAATGCGTACGGTGACTTCGTGGCGTTTGCCGGCCTGTGTGTAGCGCAGGGGGAAGCTCGCGCGGTTACGGCCGGCCTCGATGGTACCGCGCTCGCGAGCGATCCAGTAGTACTCGCCGACGATGCCGAGGGTGTCGGCGCCGTAGGGGAGATAAGTCGACAGCTGGTGCAGCAGCGGGCTAGGGCAGAAGACCTCGGTCGCGAAATCGATGGGGAAGTCCCCGGGGATGGTTGGTGCTGCGGAAGCGGGGGCCGGTGCTGAATTGGGGACCGGAGTCGGTGCAGGTGTGGGAGCCTGGTCACAGGCGGGTGCGGATGCGGACTCAATGACAGGTGCAGACTCAGATGCCGCTTCTGGCTTAGCTATGGAATCTGTCGGTTCCACGGAGATGGACGTGTCTTCGGTCCCGGTTTTGGCATCGGCCTGCGGAGTGTCCTCTGCCTCGACGTTCGGCTTGGCCTCGACCGGCGTGGATACCATGGTGGTGATGCCGGCGTTGGCGTTCTCGGGGTCGTAGACAACCGTGAGCGAGATGGCAGGCTGGGGCGCCTCGGGCTCCGGTGTTGCCTCGGCAGCATCTTGATCCGCGAGCTCGTCGGACTGATTGTCCTCGGTGTTGTCGCCAAAGACATCGTGGTTCTGGAACACGGGCGCCTCGGGCTGGCCAGCCGCCTCTTCGGTTGTCGACTTGGATGCCTCGTTGAGCTCCGCAGTGGCTTCCTGCTCGGATATGACTTCGGGATCGGTCGTGGCGGCGATTTCGGTTTCGGCCTCTGCTGTTACTCCAATAGCGACTTCGATCTCTGTCTCGGGTTCGGGTTCCGGCACGGCTCCAACCATGGCTTCGGGCTCGGGACGCTTAACGTGCTTGGGGCGCACGGCCTTCAGGTCCTTCTTGCCGTGCTTCTTCTTTTTGTAGGACTGCTTGGCGCCCTTGGTAGCCTTGCGCTTGTCCTCGTCCTTGGCAAGGGCGGCATCCCATGCCTCGTTGGCGATGACGGTGGCATACAGGCGGCCGCCCTTAAAGACGGTCAGTTTAATGCAGTCGTCGAGTTCCTCGAGCAACTCGCGCGTGGACTCGAAGCCCAAGTCATAAGCGGCCATGTCGCCGGCGGCGAGCGCCTCCTCGACCTGCGTCATAAACGTTTGCTTACCGCACCCAATCGCGTCGCGCAGCAGGCGATACAGATAGATGTGGTTGCCCAGCGATAGCGTGGGCCTAACTATTGTCTTGCTCATGGCAAATCTCCTCTTTACACACGTAAAGCATCTTACCATCGCATAGCGTTCGCCATGGCGGCACCCAAGGCAAACGGGCGCGAACCGCTATCGATTCGCGCCCGTTGTACAGGTTGCCTATCTGGGGATGCAGTGCTTAGTTGCCCGATGCCGTGCCTTGGCTCGAGCTGTTAGATGTCGTGCCCAATGTGGTGTCACTCGAATTGCTGTTGCTGCTGCCTGCTGTGCCCGTTCCCGACGTGGTGTCGCTCGTCTGGCCGCCCGTGCTCGGTTGAGAGCCGTCAGTCGTTTGGCTTGAGTCAGTCGTGCCGGATTGCGTGCCGCTGTTGGCCGTAGAGGAATCGGCGCCCTGCGATTGATCGGGGGTGTTCGATGACGAGTCGGTGGATGCGGAGTTACCCTGCGGGTCGTCCTGCTGGCTTTGCGATTGACCGGAGCTATCCGCGTCGTGCTCGGTCGTATGCGACGAAAGGATCGGCTCGGGGCGCTCGCCCAGGCCCTCACCGGCAGTGGTGATAAGGATGGCGCCGGCGCAGGCGATGACCGCGACGATGGCGATGGCGATCGAGAAGACGATGACCTTCTTTTGCGTCTGGCTGCGCTCTGCCGCCGCCTTGGCGCGCAGGCTGTTGGGAGCGACGCGCGCCGTGGTCGCGCGTCCCGCAACCTGGCGCATCTCCTGCGTGGTTGCGGCGCCACCTAGGTGCTCCTCGACATTGGGCTCAACGGGCTCGTAGGCGCCGGTAGGGTAGTCGACAGCGGCATGCGTGCCCTTGATTGCTTCGGCGCTGGCGGAGATAAAGTGGCGATAGACCTGCGAGGACACAACAGTGATGACTGAGCTCACAGCGGCACCAATCACCGAGCCGGCAATGCCGATCTTTGAAGCAAGCGCCACGCTCGTGGCGGCAGCTGCGGCGCCGGCGATGATCTGGGGAATGGAAATGTCGTCGAACAGGCCCTTTTTGGGCGCGATGGCCATGGTCTGTCCGATGGAATGGTTCTCGTGCACGCCGTTGTTGAGTGATGCCGGCGTCATGACGCGCGTGCGCGGCGCGTCGGTGTACTTGGTTGTCATACGGGGTCCTCCCGGTGTAAATCTGCTTCGTTTCGTGTAGCCATCAGGGTACCCACCAGATGTGAATCGTACGTGACATTTAACAGATACCATCAACTCATCAAGGGGGCCTGCTGTCTTTGGTGCGATAGCTTGATGCTAAACTGGATTTATGTTTGCGAGGTGGTTTACGTGATGTACCCGTATATGACATTCGAAGATGGAACCGAGGTCATTCATTCTGACCTGATTACAGATGGCGATATCGAAAAGGTTATCGTGCATTTTGAACGACCGACGGCAGAGGGTTTCGACTCCGCTCGTTGTGAGTTGCCTTCCTGTTCGTGGACTGACTGGGAAGGGCATTTTACTCAGAGTGAAAAACGAGCTTTCGAAGAGTGTCTGAGCAAATAATTTAGATTAGTTCGAGTTTAGTTCGAATAAAGAAGCTGAATGCGATGACCTAAAGCGTATGCATTTTTAGTATTAGATGCGTATGAAATGGAGGATGTGAATGGATGAGCTAATAGACTTTAAAAAACGATTTCTCAAGAATGGCGAGCTGGTTTCAATTCCAAAAAAGGAAAGCTATAAAAGAATCATGCTGCTATGGGCCGTCTCTTTCTTTGAATTAAATACAAGTTATACGGAGCTTCAGGTTAATCGTGTGCTGTCACAGCTCTATCCTGATTATGCCGTGTTGAGGCGGTGCTTGGTTGATTATGGATTCCTATTAAGGGATGAACGAGGCCTGAAATACGAGGTTAATCGTGATGTTCACGGTATTGAGAGCTAGCCGTCCGGTTCGGGTCCTATATATTGCTAGAGGGATAAGCGAAATAGGCAATTGGTGTGCGAATATTGCTTTGCCAATGCTAATTTACGAGGTAACTCACGATGTTTCTGCAACTGCTTTGATGGTCTGCTGCAGATTTGCCCCCTCTCTGTTTTCAGTTGCGCTCGCGCAGCTGCCTCAGAAGATGGGTATCGGGACACTGCAGGCCATGAGATTGGCAGACTTAATTCGCGCGGGATTATTCGTTTGCTATATTTTTGTTGATAGTAAATGGAGTATGTTTGCTATTACGTGCGCGGTATCGCTTTGCCGAACGGTAGAAATGCCCTGCTTTTACTCGTTGTTAAGAGCCAATACGAATAGTATCAATCGCGACGTAATTAATAATTCGTTTGGGTTCCTGCAGAATTTGATGATGGTTCTGGGGCCAGTTGCCGGCGGTTTTGTTGTCGCTCAATTTGGGGCGGAGGCTGTTCTTGCATTAGACGCGCTTTCTTTTGCCGCGTCGTTCTGGTTGCTGCGAGATGTTCCGTCGGTTATCGAGGTTAATGATAAAGAGGGAATAAGCAAAAATGAAAAAAACAGGACTGCATTTAGTGATCTTAGCGCGAAGCACTTGGCAATTGGTTTCCTATTAATCGATATTTCTAGTGGCGTGGCATTCGGCTCTCTGAATTCTCTTTTGCCAGCTATAGCGCAATTGCAATTTGACTCGTCATCGATACAATACGGATTCCTTCAGAGTAGTCTTACAATCGGACTGTTGTTCGGAAATACAATATATGGTCGTTTAATCAGTGGTTCCGATTGCGTTAAATCATATTGTTTTGTGACGTATCTTGCGCTCGGTGCGTATCTGGCGTTTGGCTATCGCTATGCGTCTGGGATATCGTTTATTTTCCTTTTTATCGTCGGTGCCGGAAACGCCATTCAAGATGTGCTTCTCATAACATCGCTGCAGGATTTGGCGAGAGACGGATCTGAATCGATAAGCCTGTTTTCAATTAGGGAGTCTTTGCAATCGGTTGCTGTTGTTATTTCAACACTTCTTGTTTCGCTGTTCACGAGCATCGCGATGTTCTCAATTCTCGTTACAGGACTTGGTGTATTTTCAATTATGATGGTAGTTGTGTTTCAATTGAATTATTTGCGAAAGATGTGACGTTGATATGCCTAAAACGCTTTTAGTATTTCCCCCAGGATGGAGTCCAGTGGGGCCGTATCTTGCCTTGCCTGTTTTGAAGTCATATCTTCAAGAGGTTGAACAATACAAAGTTGACATTGTTGACTTAAACGTGGAATTTTACGATGACCTCCTATCTTTTAGACATGTCGAAGAGTGCTGTAAAAGGTATCGGGAATCAAAGGATTCGTTTAGTTCGAATGTCCAATTAACAATCGAGTTGATACAAAAGTCGGCACTTAATGTTGACGAGGCAAAAGATATTTTCAGATCGAAGAGATACTTTAATCTAAAAGAAAGACAATATGCTGAAAACATTTTTAGAAATGCACTCTATATCATAAATCACGTCTCATATGGAGTTAAATACACGTTCAACTCCATAGATCTGCCCTATGATTATTATTCGACACCAGAAATAATGAAATCGCTTGCGGATACCTTGCATAATCCGTTTATTTCCTTCTATGAAACTGCCTTTCTTAAGCGTATTCAGAGGGAAAAAATCGAGTTTATTGGGATTTCGGTGAGCGGCTGTTTCCAATTGATTTCTGCAGTTACGTTAGCGAAACTGATTAAAGAAGAATGTCCATCTGTTAAACACGTCTCATTGGGCGGCAATTACATTACTCGTTTAGCAGATGACTGCATGAAAGAATGGCATCCCTTTTTTGAATACATTGATTCGATAATGATGTATGACGGCGAAGAGCCGCTTGCACGTCTTCTTGAGGCTCTTGACTCTGGTGATGACAATCTCGACTGTGTTCCAAACCTTTGCCATGCTAAAGGTGGAAAGATATATAAAAACCATCGGATTGAGCAAACATTTATCAACGATACAGTTCCCGATTTCGATGGCTTCGCCCTTTCTAAATACTTCATGCCTGAGCTAATATTGCCGGTTTATTCCTCTAGGCAGTGTTTTAATCATTGCGCCTTCTGCACCATTCCCGGTGCTACCGGTGGTTGTTACCGAAAGATGCCTATATCGAGAGTATTTGAAATAATGTGTCGGTTAAATGAAAAATACGGCACGAGAGTTTTCTCTTTTGTGGATGAAACATTCGAAGGCAAAAGAATGGAGCAACTCGCGGATGAAATAAACGCATCGGGAAAAACGTTTTTCTGGCATGGAGAAACGAGGTTCTCTCCAACCCTAAGTACAGACGTTTTTAACAAGATATACCAAAGTGGATGTAGGCAGATTCAGTTTGGCCTCGAGTCATACAACCAAAGAGTTCTTGATCTAATGAAGAAGAACACGAGAGTTGATTGGATTGATCGCAATATCCATGATTGTCTCAATGCGGGTATTCCTGTTCATCTATTTTTTATGATTGGCTTTCCGACCGAAACTAAAGAAGAGGCTCTGAACACCTTAGCTTATACAGAGAATGTTTTGAATTATTCAAAACAGGTATGTGGTGTTCCATATTCCACGAGAGGATTTACGAATTTTGGTCTCGTTATGGGGTCGGATGTTTGGAATCATCCCGATAAGTATGGTGTCTCTGTAATGCCGCAGTCCCAATATGAGGATTTGCGCCTCGAAGTAGATTATGTTTCAGGCACTGGTTTAACTTTAAATGAAGCAAAATCCTTATCTGATGAGCATCATATTGATTTTTATATGCAAGAGGTCATAAACGGTAGCGACACAATTGACTTGCCCCAGCGGCTTCATATTTCAGAGGTGACCTGGATCCTAGATTCTATTCACGCTGTCAGGTATAAGGGACATTTGACCAAAGTAAAGCGACGGCTAACTAGTCTAAATCCAGCTGATCGAATCTGGCTGGATTCCAAGACCTCTGTCGTGCTCGTTGAGCCATTTGCCTACTTCTATAATTCTGAATACCATCATGTCTATGCTGTTTCCCAGTTGGTATACCATAAGTTGGCCCGTTTATTGGAGGCCGATTGTAGCATTTCTCTTATTCTTGATCAGGGCGACCTCGAGCTGACAAGGGCGATAGAAGAACTGTTGCATTATGGATTGCTGAATACAAATATCGATGCCGATTATGTAATGCACGATAATGGTTTTCAATTGGTTAAAAGTTCGTTTGTTAAAGAAGTCGGACGCTCAAAAGAGGGGTTAAGAGTACTGCTGAGTTGTGCCACCCATAGAATGTGTGCGGTTAATGATTTTTCGTTCGCTTTGCTTTCGTTGTTTGAAAAGCCGATTACTAAGAACGAGGTGCGCGACATTTTGAAAAAAGAGGGACTATCGACAAGCGAGGAGCAATTAAACAAGTTGGTTGATAATTGCATGAAAGCAGATATACTACAACTGATTAGATAGAGGAGGTTTCTGCATGGACGTTATTAACAAAGATCTCTTGGAGCAACTGAAAGAGTCTCAGGAAGAGGGCGTCGTGGTAGAAGTGTTCGACTTTGAGGACTACATGGATAAATTCTGCCATTAGTTTCGGAATTTTCTTGCCTCGCTTAAAGGAGAAGTCGATTATCGATTTCTCCTTTTTTAGTTAAAGATATTTTTGGAATACATGCTCTTAGCACAGGTTAGCGTCTCAGTAAACTGGGAGGTTGCTTTGGCTAGTTAGAGATATGTGAACGTCCGTTAGACTGAATCTCAGGGTAGAAGGGGCCTCCAGTGTCCAGATCAACAAGGCAATGCTGCGTTTCGGCTAATAAGAACGACGGCTTTCTGCGGGTTGCGGCGGCGTCGCCGCGGATTCGCGTGGCCGATGTCGAGGGCAATGCCGAGGTTGCGCTGGCGGCTGTTCGCGATGCTGCCGAGCGTGGCGTTCGCGCGCTGGTGCTGCCCGAGCTTAATCTGTGCGGCTATACCGCGGCCGATCTGTTCCATAACCGTACATTGCTGCATGCCTGCGAGACCGTACTGGCACATATTCTCGATGAAACTCGCGAGCTGCCGATCGTCTTTACCGTTGGCTTGCCCGTTGCGGTGGCAGAAAACATCTACAACTGCGCCGCCGTGTGCTGCGCGGGCGAGCTCTTGGGCCTCACGGCCAAGAAGTATCTGCCCAACTATGGCGAGTTCTATGAACGCCGTTGGTTTGCTCCGGCGCCTACGGATCCCGTGTGGGTTGATTTTGCCGGTCAGGGCCCGGTCCCGCTTGGTTCGGGGCTCATTTACCGTTGCTGTGATGAGGGCGCCGAGGACCTGGTGCTGGGCGTTGAGGTCTGCGAGGACCTGTGGGTGCCGGCGCCCCCTTCGACCGAGATGGCGCTTGCCGGTGCGACGGTGATTCTCAACCCGTCGGCCTCGGACGAGATTATCGGTAAGGCAGATTACCGCCGCAGCCTTATCTCCAATCAGAGTGCGCGCCTGTACTGCGCCTATGCCTATGCGGATGCGAGCGAGGGCGAGTCCACGACCGATATGGTCTTTGCGGGGGAGAACCTCGTCTACGAAAACGGTTCGAAGCTCGCCGCGACGAAGCTCCTCACTTGCGATATGGCCGTCGCCGACGTCGATCTTGACCGCCTGGTTGCCGAGCGCCGTCGCTCGACGACGTGGACACGCGCGGACGATGCGCTGGAGGCCACGACCGTTGAGTTTTCGTTTGAGGGCGCGCTGGCCAAAGAGCCTGTTCTGCGCGATGCCTGCGATATCGACCGCGTTTTCCCTCGCGCGCCTTTTGTGCCGGCCGACCACGGTGATCTGGCCGAGCGCTGCGAGACTATTCTCAATCTGCAGACTGCTGGCCTCAAGACTCGCCTTGCCCATACGGGCACCAAGGCGGCCGTCATCGGCCTTTCGGGCGGCCTGGACTCCACGCTGGCACTGCTTGTGACCGTGCGCGCCTTCGATGCACTGGGGCTGCCGCGCACGGGTATCACGGCGGTCTCCATGCCCGGCTTTGGCACGACGCACCGCACCAAGTCCAATGCCGAGTCGCTTGCTCGCGGTCTGGGTGTCTCCTTCCGCGAGGTCTCGATCCATGCTGCCGTTGAGCAGCACTTTAAGGACATCGAGCACGACCCGGCCGTTCGGGACGTGACCTACGAGAACAGCCAGGCGCGCGAGCGTACGCAGATTCTCATGGACTTGGCCAACCAGGCCGGCGGCTTTGTCATCGGTACCGGCGACCTGTCGGAGCTGGCGCTCGGCTGGGCTACGTACAACGGCGACCATATGAGCATGTACGCCGTCAACGCGAGCGTGCCCAAGACGCTCGTACGCCATCTGGTGCGCTATGCGGCCGATGTCTTTGGCGGGCGCATCGCCACCACGCTGCTCGACATCCTCGATACGCCGGTGTCTCCCGAACTTCTGCCGCCCACGGGCGACGGCGAGATCGCCCAGAAGACCGAAGACCTGGTGGGCCCCTACGAGCTGCACGACTACTTCCTCTACTACCTGCTGCGCTTTGGCTTTGAGCCGGGCAAGATCTACCGCATGGCGCTCAAGAGCTTTGGGGGCGTCTATGACGAGGTGACGATTCATACGTGGCTGCGTACGTTCTACCGCCGCTTCTTTGCTCAGCAGTTTAAGCGCAGCTGCCTGCCCGACGGTCCCAAGGTGGGCTCGGTGACGCTCAGCCCGCGCGGCGATTGGCGCATGCCGAGCGACGCCAGCTCGCGCCTGTGGCTCGCGCAGATCGACGCACTCAATCCGATTGACTAAGGTTGGCTAAATTGAACCTATATAGGGGTTGCAAGCGGTACACTTTTGCAATCTGATGGCCCGTATCGCGCGGCGCTCTTGTCGGAGCGCCGCGTTTTTCATATCGAAAGGTGGCACCATGCAGGCATCGCAGCGTCTCGACCGCTTTGGCGCGGAGGTCTTCGCCTCGCTCAACAACGAACTTCTCGCGCTGAAGGCTCAGGGCAAGACCATTTACAACATGAGCGTGGGCACGCCCGACTTTAAGCCGTACGACCATGTGGTCGAGGCGCTCACGCATGCAGCCCAAGATCCCGAGATGTGGAAGTATGCCCTGCGCGACCTGCCCGAACTCAAACAAGCCGTGTGCGATTACTATGAGCGTCGCTTTGGCGTTTCGGGCATTACACCGTCCATGGTGCAGTCGTGCAACGGCACGCAGGAGGGCGTGGGCCATTTGGGCCTGGCCCTGCTCGATCCGGGTGACACCATCCTGGTTCCCGATCCGTGCTACCCGGTCTTTGAGGCGGGTGCCAAGATCGCCGATGCCAAGCTCGAGTACTATCCGCTGGTGGCGGAGCACAATTACCTGCCCTATGTGGCGGGTATCGATCCCGAGGTGGCCGATCGTGCCAAGTATATGATCGTGTCGCTGCCCGCGAACCCGGTCGGCTCGGTGGGCACTCCCGAGGTCTACGAGGAGATCATCGCTTTCGCCCGCGAGCACGACCTGCTCATCGTCCATGACAACGCGTACTCCGACATCGTGTTCGACGGCGAGCCGGGCGGCAGCTTCTTGCAGTATCCCGGCGCGCTCGAGGTGGGCGTTGAGTTCTTCTCGCTCTCCAAGTCGTTTAACGTCACCGGTGCGCGTATCGGCTTTTTGGTCGGCCGCGAGGATGTGGTCTCTGCCTTTGCCAAGCTGCGCGGCCAGATCGACTTCGGTATGTTCTTCCCGATCCAGAAGGCCGCCATCGCCTGCCTGAACGGTCCGCGCGATGAGGTCGAGGCGCAGCGTCTGAAGTACCAGGAGCGCCGCGATGCCCTGTGCGACGGTCTTGAGGGCCTGGGCTGGGAGCGTCCCAACGCGCATGGTTCTATGTTTGTGTGGGCCAAGCTTCCCGGTGGTCGCACCGATTCCATGGCGTTTTGCGAGGAGCTCATGGAGAAGGCCGGCGTTGTGGTGACGCCGGGCGCGAGCTTTGGTCCTTCGGGCGAGGGACACGTGCGCATGGCGCTGGTCCTGCCGCCCGACCAGATTGCTTTGGCTGTCGAGGCCATTCGTGAGGCGGGCCTGTATTAGAAAGGTATTTCGACTCGTCAATAGCTCGAAACCGATTTCGTGCAGTTATTTTACGAATACTGCAAACAATTTCGGTAAACGGTCGATTTTTGGCTGCGAATAGGAGCATAATCAAAGTCCCGATTGGATGTATTGGGATTACGGCAAGCCGCTCGGGTCGTTCCCGGGCGGCTTGTTTGTGGAGAGAGATGGGAGTTTCTAATGGTTAACGAGAAGAAGGTCGCTATTGTCGGCTGCGGTTTCGTCGGTTCGTCTTCGGCGTTCGCACTGATGCAGAGTGGTCTGTTCTCCGAGATGGTCCTCATCGACGTGGACAAGAACCGCGCCGAGGGTGAGGCCCTGGATATCGCGCACGGCATGACGTTTGCCGAGCCGATGAAGATCTACGCCGGCGATTATTCTGATGTCGCCGACGCCGCCATGATCGTCGTCACCGCTGGCGCTGCCCAGAAGCCCGGTGAGACCCGCCTGGACTTGGTCAACAAGAACGTAAACATCTTTAAGTCCATTATCCCCGAGATTAAGAAGTCCGGCTTCGACGGCATTCTGCTCATCGTCTCCAACCCGGTTGATGTTCTGACCTATGCTGCCATCAAAATGTCCGGCCTGCCCGAGGGCCATGTCATCGGCTCCGGCACCGTGCTCGACACTGGCCGTCTGCAGCAGATGCTTGGTGCCCACGTCGAGGTTGACCCGCGCGATGTCCAGGCCTATGTCATGGGCGAGCACGGCGACTCCGAGTTTGTCGCTTGGTCCAGCGCTCAGGTTGCCGGCGTTCCGCTGAACACCTTCTGCGAGCTTCACGGTCATCTGGAGCACGAGGCTGCCGAGAAGCGTATCGCCGAGGACGTCAAGAACTCCGCCTACACCATCATCGAGAAGAAGCACGCTACCTACTATGGCGTTGCCATGGCCGTCAAGCGCATCTGCACTGCCGTCATGCGCGATGAGCAGACCGTTCTGCCTGTTTCCTCGCTCATGGTGGGCGAGTATGGTCTGTCCGATCTGGCCATCTCCATGCCGACCGTTGTTGGCCGCGACGGCGTTGTCTGCCGCGTCCCCGTGCCGCTGAACGATGACGAGCAGCATGAGCTCACCGCCTCCGCCAAGGCCCTCAAGGACATCATCGACAGCGTCGACTTCTCCTGCTAGATTGGGCTCGTTTGCCAGCAAGCTACAATGAAGGCGCCTGGGTCCACGCGACCCGGGCGCCTTTTTGGTGCAAGGGGGACAGGTTGCTTTGCACCATTGTTGATGGGAGAGCCATGTCGGATTCGCCTAATTTTTTGACCTATGCCCAGACGGCGTTTGATCCGTTTGAGGAACGGTCGTTCTGCGCGGTTGATAGCCTGGTCTTTGCGTGGCTGTCCTATTTGCGTTTGCCGGGGGATATGGCGGAGCTGACGAACTGGCAGGGCCTTGACGTACGCGAGCTGCTGCGCGCCGAGTGCTACCAAGACATGATTGGCGACCTGTGGGATCCGGAGGGGAGCCGTTCCTTGTTGGAGGCTGTGGCAGCAAGCCCTCGCTACCGTGGCGTTCGTGTTTGCGGCTATCGTACCGTGAGTGATGCCGAGACGACGGAGCAGTTTGCGGCTATGACGTTCCGATTTCCGGCGGGGTTTAGCTATCTTTCCTTCCGGGGGACCGACAGCACGATTGTGGGCTGGAAAGAGGACTTTAACATGGCGTTCCGGTGTCCTGTGCCGGCCCAGGAATCCGCGGCGCGTTATGTGGACGAGGCAGCGGATACGATTGACGGGCCGCTTTTGTGCGGAGGTCATTCCAAGGGTGGAAACCTTGCGGTGTACGGTGCGGCGATGTGCTCCGATGTCGCCCGTGAGCGAATCGAACGGGCGTATTCCCATGATGGTCCGGGCTTCGTCGAGGAGTTTCTGAACGGCAACGCCTTCGCTGATCTATCCAGTCGAATCGACAAGACCCTGCCTCAGTCATCGATTTTTGGCATGATGTTTGAGACGCAGGAGGACTACGCCATCGTTGAGAGCACCGAATTTAGCCTGCTGCAGCATAACCCCTTTAGCTGGGTGGTCGATGGCTGCGACTTTGTGTATCGCGAGCGTCTGTCCGCCGGCGCGCGCTACGTCGACGGTTCCATTCGCGAGATGCTGCTTGCAGTGACACCTAACGAGCGCGAGCGTTTTGTAGATGCATTGTTCTCCGTGTTTGAGGCCACGGGTGCGGTGCGGTTTGCGGATATCGCTGGGAATCTACGCGGGAACCTGCCTGTGATGCTTCAGGCTGCACAAGGCTTCGACAAGGATACGCGACGCTTTGTCTCGCAGACCATCGCGGCAATCCTTAAATGCGCGCTGCTGCCCAAGCGGCCCCAGATCGACATGCCTGCCGCCGGTAAGAGCCTGGCAGAACAGCTCGATGCGTGGCAGTCCGAGCTCCTGCACTAGCTGCTGGTGCACGGTGGTCAGGTTTCTTTGCATCAATCTTCGAAGCGCTTGGGGCGGGCTCGACCGCTATACTGGTTCGTGCTCAAATCGATCTAGAACGGAATGCCGTATATGAAAATCAACCATGCAATTCTGCATATCCTGGACTTTGATTCTGCCGTCAACGTCATGAGCCAGCGCGAGCTGGATATCGAGAGCCGCACCGTGCTCAACTTTGTGACCACACACTTGCGCCGTGCCCGTACATCGGCCGATAACAAACGCGCCACGTTTGCCGAGAACTCTGCGTTTGGTGGTGAGCTCAAGGGCTATTTCTTTGGCGAGCGCGAGTTTGTGGACCTGTCGCAGCAGATTGCGGAGTTTATCTCCTCCGAGCTCACCAAGGCTGAGAAAGCCGAGTCCACCGACGTGCTCGTGGCTGATTTTGACGACGATGAGGATGCCCGCTGGTTTGCCGTGATGCTGCTGGGCTCCAAGCAGGCTTTTATGCACGAAGTGGGCCGCGAGGAGGGAGAGGTGCGCAACGACATCGCGCGCCACTACGCCATTCTGCCGAACCCCTCGCAAAAGGTGTCGAGCTATGCCATCGTGCGTGCGAGCACCATGGAGATCGGTTACGTGGACAAGAAGCGCAAGATTGCCGGTGAGGACCGTATGCTTATCCCCGATGGCCTGCTGCAGTGCGACACGGGCGTATCAGGCAAGGAGGTCATCGACACCGTGACGCGTGTGGTCGAGGAAGTCGCCGAGGAGCACGGTGCCAATACGGCCGTGGCGCTCGCCAAGGTTAAGGCTGCCGTCGCCGAGAAAGTCGAGGATGACGAGGAGCTGCCGCCCTGGGATATCGTCGATGAGGTCTTTGAGGACGAACCGGTTATCAAGGAGAGCGTGCGCGCGGCACTGACTGAGGAGAAGGTGCCTGAGCGTGTGCCCGTGGAGCGCAAGCAGGTCGAACGCGCGGCGGTGCGCAACCACAAGATTCGTACCGATACGGGCATCGAGATCAGCTTTCCGGCCGAGATGGGCTCGAACTCCGAGTACATCGAGTTCGTCAACGAACCCAACGGCCTCATCTCCATCGAGCTCAAGAATATCGGCAGCATCGAGAATCGATAGCGGCTCGAGTAGATTGACCGTAACGAAAAGGCCAAAGCCCTTTGGGGCTTCGGCCTTCTTGGTAAAACCGCGTAACTATTAAAGCTGACGTAGTCCCTCTTCGAGGCCGGTCTTGCTGTCGGTTTTCTCATCGCGCATCTTGATGACGCGGGCGGGGACACCGGCCACGACGGCGCCGGCGGGGACGTCCTCGACGCATACGGCGCCGGCGGCAACGACAGCACCCTTGCCCACGCGCACGCCCTCCAGGACCACGGCGTTGGCGCCAATCATGACATCATCTTCGATGATGACGGGCGTGGCGCTCGCAGGCTCAACGACGCCTGCCAGTACGGTGCCGGCGCCGATATGGCAGTTCTTGCCCACGGTTGCGCGGCCGCCCAGGACGGCGCCCATATCAATCATAGAGCCCTCGCCGATAACGGAGCCGATGTTGATGATGGTGCCCATCATGATGACGGCGCGGTCGCCGATCTCGACGCGGTCGCGGATGATTGCGCCCGGCTCGATGCGGGCGTTGATGCCCTTGAGGTCGAGCATGGGCACGGCGGAGTTGCGGCAGTCGTTCTCTACGTCGTAGTAGTCGATGGAGTCGGCATTGGCATCGAGGATGACCTTGAGCTCATCCCAGTCACCAAAGACGGTCTTGCCACGACGACCGCCGTAGACGTGCGCATTGCCCCACTGGACCTTCATGCCCGGCTTTTCGCGCACGTACAGTTTGACGGGCGTTTTCTTGGGCGCGGTGGCGATGTAGTCGATAATCTCCTGTGCATCCATCTCGGCTGCGTTGCTCATTTGCTATCTCTCCTTTGGGCGGATTCGGTTGATACCTGGTTAGGCAAACATGACCTGGTCGAACGTATAGAAGCCGGGTTCACGGGCGACGAGCTTCTGCGCGGCTGCCAGGGCGCCGTTGACAAAGATCTGACGGCTCGTGGCGCGGTGGGTGAGCGTGACTTCCTCGTCCTGGCCAAAGAAACCCACCTCGTGCACACCGGCTACGGTGCCGCCGCGCAGCGAGTGCATGCCGATTTCCTTGGGGTCGCGCGCTCCGCACATGCCCTCGCGGCCATAGACGGGGTGGTAGCCTGCCTCGGGCTCGGCCTCGACTACGGCGTCGAGCAGCAGCTTGGCAGTGCCGCTGGGGGCGTCGACTTTTTGGTTATGGTGCGTCTCGACGATTTCGCAGTCAAAGCCGGGCAGCTCACGCGTGGCCTGGGCCACTAGATGACGCAGGGCTGCGATGCCGATCGAGTAATTGCCCGAGTGCATAACGCGGGTGTTCTGGCCCAGCTCACGCAGACGGTCCATCTGCTCGGGGGTGTAGCCTGTGGTGCCCGAGACCAACGCCGCGCCCGTGCGCTCGACATAGGCGACGACGGCATCGAAGGTCACGACGTTCGAGAAGTCGATGATGACGTCGGCTGCCGGGGTGCTCTCGAGCTCGGACAGGTCAAAACCGATCTGGGCCACGATATCAAAAACGGGCTCTCCAGCGGCGTTGACAATGCCCTCGGCGGTAGTGTGGATGAGCGAGCCCATGCGGCCCGTTCCCATAATGACGGTCTTAATCAAGCAGACCAGCTCCCTTCAGAGCATCGGTAAGTGCGGCGCGCGTGTTATCGGCCATGGGGCACAGCGGCATGCGGTAGTTGGCTTCGATCATGCCCATCTGGGCGAGTGCCTCCTTGACGGGGATGGGGTTGACCTCGCTAAAGAGGGCATTGATGAGCGGCTGTCCGGCAATTTGGATATCGCGGGCGCGCTCCACGTCGCCGTCCAGATAGGCGCGGCACATGTCGTGCACGAGCTGCGGCTGAACATCGGCCCACACGCTGATGGTGCCCGAGGCGCCCAGGCTCATGAGCGGCACGGTGAGCGTGTCTTCGCCCGAGTACATACGGAAGTCGTCGGACAGCAGGTGGGCGATCTTGGCCGCGTAGGCGACGTTGCCCGAGGCTTCCTTAATACCCATGATGTTGGGGTGCGCGGCCAAGCGCTCTACGTTGCGCTCGCTGATGCCGCAGCCGCAGCGGCCGGGGATGTTGTACAGGATGCAGGGGATATCTACGGCATCGGCAACGGTCTTAAAGTGCTGGTAGATGCCCTCTTCATTAGACTTGTTGTAGTAGGGGGTAATGAGCAGCAGGCCGTCGGCGCCCAGGCCCTGATAGGTGAGCGACTTGGTGAGCATGGTTTGCGTGGAGTTGGAACCCGAGCCGGCGATGACGGGGACGCGGCCTGCAACCTGCTTGACCACGGCGGCGACGACGGAGTTGTCCTCGTCATCGGTCATCGTGGCGCTCTCGCCGGTGGTGCCCAGGGTGAGGATGGCGTCGGTGCCATTTTGCAGGTGGAAATCGATAAGGCGCTCGAGTGCGTCAAAGTCGACGCTGCCGTCCTTTTTAAACGGCGTAACAAGGGCGACGATCGAGCCCTCGAGGTTGCGGATATCCATGTTCTTCTCCTTCGCTTCCGCGATCTGGATGCGTTTGTTCCATTGGACGGCGACGGCCAGGCGCTCGTCCTGAGCGCGACGACGAGCGCTTTCGGCGCGCGACTTGGCCAGCAGCTCTCGGCCGCTCGGCAACACGTCGAGCGTGGCAAAATAATCGCCCGGGCGCTCGGCGCGGCGGATAAGGTCGGCCGAGCCGTCGGGGCGCAGCAGCACCTCGGCGGAGCGCAGACGGCCGTTGTAGTTGTAGCCCATGGAGTAACCATGCGCGCCGGTATCGTGGATCACGAGCACATCACCCATGTCGACCCGCGGTAGCTCGCGGTCGATGGCGAACTTGTCGTTGTTCTCGCACAGATTGCCCGTAATGTCGTACGTGTTTGTGACAGGCGCCGCGGTCTTGTCGGAGCCACCCGGCTGGCCCATCACCGTAATGTGGTGGTAGGCGCCATACATGGCAGGGCGGATCAGATCGACGGCGCTTGCGTCGACACCGATATAGTCCTTGTAGATTTGCTTCTCGTGGATGGCCTTGGTGACCAGGCAGCCGTAGGGGCCCATCATAAAGCGGCCCATCTCGGTGCAGATTGCCACATCGCCCATGCCGGCGGGAACCAGAATCTCGTCGTAGGCCGCATGCACTCCTTCGCCGATGGCATGGATATCGTTGGCCTGCTGCTCGGGCAGGTAGGGGATGCCGACGCCGCCGGACAGATTGATAAAGGCGACGTGTGCGCCGGTCTCGCGCTCCAGGCGCACGGCAAGCTCAAAGAGGATGCGCGCGAGCTTGGGGTAGTAGTCGTTGGTGACGGTGTTGCTGGCAAGGAATGCGTGGATGCCAAAGTTTTCGGCGCCCTTGGCCTTGAGCGTGCGAAAGGCCTCGAAGAGCTGCTCGGTGGTCATGCCGTATTTGGAGTCGCCGGGGTTGTCCATGATGCCGTTGGAGAGCTGGAACAGACCGCCCGGATTAAAGCGGCAGCTGACCGTCTTGGGGATGGGGCCTGCGACGCGCTCAAAGAACTCGATGTGGCTGATGTCGTCAAAGTTGACGATGGCGCCCAGCTTGTCGGCGAGCTCAAAGTCCGCTGCCGGCGTGTCGTTGGATGAGAACATGATGTCGTGTCCCGTGATACCCAGCGAGCGGGCGATCATGAGCTCGGTATAGCTCGAGCAATCGCAGCCGCAGCCGTATTCGTTGAGAATGGAGATGAGCGCCGGGTTGGGATTGGCCTTGACGGCAAAGTATTCCTTAAAGCCCGGGTTCCATGCGAAGGCGTCGCGCACCTCTTGCATGTTGCGTCGGATGCCCGCCTCGTCATATAGATGAAATGGCGTGGGGAACTGCTCGACGATATGCTCGAGCGTCTTCTTGTCCACAAACGGCTGCTTGGCCGCATATGCCTCGTTGGGGGTTAATGCCATGTCCCGTAAACCTCGCTATCCAGACGGCGCCATCTGCGCATCGAATCCGCATAGCGTGGACCCAATGTCCGGATAGCGCTCCCGCATTGCTGCAGACAGTCCTGCGGGTGTTTCCCGCAGGCCCACCAGGTTGTTCGTGCCCGAAAAGCCCAGTTCGGCGGGTTTCGCCTCCCCACGGGGTCAAAGCCTGCCGGCTCACCCGCGGTTCTTCGTGCCCGCGCCTCTATCAAGTGGTAACGACCCTACCACGTTGCACTTTACCAAACAAGAGTATTCGTATATAACGTTTAAAAAATGCAGGGATATGCTGGAAATAAGGGTGTAGCAATCTTGCGGCACAATAGATAGCAGCCGACGCGCACCTACGAAAGGAACCAATATGGCCGAGCTCCAAGAACTCCGTCGCTACCGCCGCGACTTGCACAGGATCCCGGAGCTCGACTTCGATCTTCCGCAGACGATCGCCTATATCGAGGGCGTGTTGGCACCGCTCACCTGCGAGGTGACCCATCCGTGCCCCGGCTGCGTCTGCGCTTTCTTCGACGCTGGCGTTGGCGCCGCGCATGCCACGGCGATTCGCGCCGATATGGATGCGCTGCCCATTGCCGAGGCAACGGGGGCAGCGTTCGCTTCGACCCATCCCGGCAAGATGCATGCTTGCGGGCACGATGGACACATGGCCATGGCGCTTTCGGCGGCAACCTTTGTCGACCGTACGATCCGTGAGCAGCCGGGCGCCATTAAGCGCAATGTGCTCTTTGTGTTTCAGCCGGCCGAGGAGACGACTGGTGGTGCCAAGACGGTGTGCGAGAGCGGCGTGTTCGAGCGCTACGGGGTGGATCGCATCTTCGGCTTCCACGTGTGGCCCGATCTGCCCGCCGGCACGTTGGCGAGCTGCTCCGGTCCGTTGCTGGCGCGTTCGAGTGAGACACACATTCATATCCATGGCACGAGCATCCATATCGCTAAGACCTATGGCGTTCCGGTCGAGGAGTCGCACGATGCGGCGCTGGCGGCTGCCAAGTTCTTGGTTTCCGAGCGCGAGCTCATGGACGAGTTGGGTGTCGACGAGCCCTGCATTGGTAAGTTCGGCCTGCTGCAGGCCGGCACCGTCTGCAATGCGGTGGCGGGGGAGGCCCATGTGGCTGGCAGCCTGCGCGTGTTTACGGACGGTATGTTCGACCGTGCGCGCGAGGGTGTGCGCCGCGTGCTAGACGATGCCTGCGCCGCAACGGGCTGCACATATGACCTCGATTTTGCCGAGGGCTATCCGCCGGTCGATAACGACCCCGAGTTGTTCGCCCACATTGCGCCCGCCTTGTCCGAGCTGCAACTTGTGGACGAGCCGCTGCTAATCGCCGAGGATTTCGCGTTCTATCAGCGCCATCTGCCGGGCGTGTTTTTCTTGCTGGGCACGGGCGTGCCAGAGGGACAAGAAAACCCGAGCGATTCGGATGGCTGCCCCGCCTATGCCACGAGCGCTCTGCATACCGATACCATGCTCTTTGACGAGGAAATCCTACTCAAAGGCCTCGATGTCTACAAACGATTGCTTTTGCTTGACTAAGGCTTGAAGGACTATTTGTTCTAGAAAACACGAACAAACGTACGATATAATAGAGATGTAAGTCTATAGAAACGTTTGACGTTACTAACGTAAGGCGATACTATGATTGCATCGTATAAAGATGAGGATACCGAACGCTTTGCCATGGGTGTGCGGGTCAGGAGGTTCGTGCCCTTTGAGCGTGTTGCGTTGAGGAAGATTCGCCAACTGCAGGTTTGTGCTTCGCTTGATGATCTTCGCGTTCCACCGGGCAACCGCCTGGAAGCTTTGAAGGGCGATCGTGCCGGTCAATATAGCATCCGTGTTAACGAGCGCTATCGGGTCTGCTTTGAGTGGAGACAGGAGATGGCTTGGAATGTCGAAATCGTCGATTATCACAAGTGATGAGACTTCGGCCGATTTGTTGTCGCCGGTGACTCCTGGTGAGCTTCTCAAAGAGGAGTTTCTTGTTCCCATGGGCATTTCTCAATATCGCCTTGCGAAAGAGACCGGGATTCCGGCTCAGCGTATCGGGCAGATTGTCTTGGGAAAACGTCGCGTGACGGCCGACACCGACCTTCGTCTTTGCCGTTATTTTGGCCTGACGGATGGTTATTGGCTGCGCGCTCAGGTGGCGTTTGACCTTGAGGCAGAGAAAAGGCGGATTGAACCGGAACTCGATAAGATCGTTCCTGTTCAGCAGGCCATCGCACTGTAGTGCTCAAAGATGATGGGGGGGTGGCGATGAGGCGACGCCGACAGTCTGCCGTATATAGTCCGGGTGGATGCGGGTGTGGCTTGTTACTGCTTCCGGTCATCGCTGTGAGCATTGGCGTGATGTTTGCGCTTGCCGGGGTGGCAGCAGCGGCACTCGTGTTGCTGATTGTGGCCATTGGCGTGACGGTCTGGCTGTACCGTTCTCGCGAGCAACGCCGCGCCGATGGTAAGACCAATGTTGGATGGACTATCTTTTTAGTCGTCGCCTACCTATTGAGCATCAGCTATTTAGTTTTCTTTATCCTGTTGCTTGTGAGCACCTTTACCGGGGAATCCGTCACGGTGGGTTGATGCGCTGCTAGCAGACGGTCACGCAAAGTGCGTTTGCTCGGCGTCTGGATAGCTGCATTGGCCGTTTACCGCAACCTTAGCTCTCAGCTAATGAATTCAAGTTCAATCCTTTCTACGATGTGCTGTGTGCCGGCGCGGTAGCCGGATCGTAGGAAGGATGAATAATGGCAAAAGAGGGAAAGAAGCCGATCGGCAAGATTGTCCTAGGCGTCATCGTGGTGCTGGTTATCGTCGGTGCCGTGGGCTCTATGGGTGGCAATTCAACCGATTCGTCTGCGAGCGATTCGGCAAAACCTGCCGAGGCGACACAGCAGGCTGAGGAGCAAAAAGAACCGCAAGAACCGTATACCATTGCTGACGAGGCTGAAGACACCTCCAATCAGTTTGCCTATAAGATCACGGGCACGCTGACCAATAACACGGACAAGGAAAAGAGCTACATTCAGATTGAGTATGTTCTGTATGATGCCGATGGCAACCAGGTTGGAACGGCTCTTGCAAACACCAATCATCTGAAGGCGGGCGGCTCCTGGAAGTTCGAGGCGCTGGGTACGGTGTCTCCTGACCAGGTTGCTAGCTGGGAGCGTTCGGATGTAAGCGGTTTTTAGCATGTTGCATGCACTGGGGGGAGGTGAAGTCGTATGCCCGATAAAAAGCTGACCGAGGAGCTGCTCAATGAGCTTCTCGATGCGCCGAACATCGATGGCTATATCAGGGAGCACGACTTTGCCGCCCCGTCGCTTTCGGACTACCTGAAGCAGCTGCTGCAGGAAAAGGGCTTGGAGCGCTCGCGCGTGGTTCGTATGGCCGATCTCAATGAGACCTTCGGCTATCAGATCTTTACCGGTGCGCGTCACCCGAGTCGCAATAAGGTGCTGCAGATTGCCTTTGCGATGGCGCTGACGCTCAAAGAGGCCAACCGTGCACTGACGGCTGCCGGGGTAAGCGTCCTCAACTGCAAGGATCGCCGTGATGCGATTATCATCTTTTGCATCGATCGCGGGTGCAGCCTCCAAAAGGTCAACGAGGAGCTGTATCGCTTTGGCGAGGAGACGGTGAGTTAGCGGCTGATATCTGAGCCGGCGGAGCTGCCGAACAACGATGCAAACGAACGGGGCGCGGATGCCATGGGGTGTCTGCGCCCTGCGCTATGATGGAGGCTATGGATACTCAGACCACAACATATTCCGATGACGAGCTGACCGCAGCGCTTGCCGAACATCTGGCGTCGCTCGATCGCGACGACAGCTATCGCGTGGAGCGTGTACTTAAGCGCTCGTCCGTTGAAACAACCGAGCTCGTGTACTTTGAAGGAACCGGCGGTGGTTCGCTCGGCCCCTTTGTCCGTAAACGCATCGATGCTTCGGCTCAAATCGGCGGGGCATACGGGCGTCTGTTTGCCGCCCAGCGGGCAGGCAGGCGTTTTGAGCACCTGCCCAGAATCGTCGATTGTCATCGTGTGGGCGACGAGCTCAACGTGGTTATGGAATACATCGAAGGGGAGACGCTCAGGGCGCTGGTGGACCGTCTGGGAGCCACCCCCGATTATGCGCGTGAATTGTATCCTGCCCTATGCGATGCCGTGGGCGAGCTCCACGCCGGTTTTGCAATGGCGGGGGAGACGTCGGCGCCGGTGATCCATCGCGACCTCAAACCGTCGAATATCATCGTGACGGGTGCGAACTGTACGCTCGATGAGGGCCTGACGTTTTCGTCGCTGGTGATTATCGACTTGGGGATCGCGCGCGTATGGCGCGATGGCGCCGATGCCGACACCGTCAAGTTTGGCACGCGACCCTATGCGCCGCCCGAGCAGTATGGGTTTGGGCAGACGAGTGTGCGCAGCGACGTCTACGCACTGGGCGCCCTGTTGTTCTTCTGCTTGACGGGAGTCGACCCTAAACCAGGGCTCGACATGCGCGAGCAATGCGAGGCGCGTGGCATTCCCACTCCACTTGCCGATGCCGTCTGCATGTCGATGGCGCTCGACCCGGCCAAGCGTTTTGCGAGTGCGGAAGCGTTGGGACGGGCGACGCGCTCGGCATACGATCTGAGCCGCCCCGTGCGGCCTCCTACACCTGCGCCTGTCCGTACTCCGGCCTCGGAGACGGTGTTGACGCTCCAAGGGCTCCAGAACCCCGCAGGGCTTCCTAGGCCTGCCGCCTCCGCTGCATGCGGTCCGCTCTCTCGCGTTCCGGAGTCTCTGGGGCGCATTTGGAATGCGCTCGTCTGTTTCTCGCTACTTGTGTTCTTTGCCGGAAGTCACTTTGCCGTCTTTCACCCCACGGGAGCAAACCAAAGCTACCCGACGTGGCTTCTCATAATCGAGTATTTTTTCTTTGTCGATGGCCTTATGGTGCTTATGCATTTTGCGCTGCTCGATAAGCGCCGTCTTCGTCGGCGATTCGCACTGCTCGACAGCTATCGCGGCAAGAAACTCGCGAAACTTTGGCTCAAGGCATTGGGTGTGCTGCTCCTATGCATGATCGTCATAGTCGCGGTTGCCAATGCGACCGGCGTCGTCGATACCTCCGCTACCTAAAAGAAAAGGGCCCCATTGGGGCCCTTTGCAGTTGCACCTAGATGCGGTTCATCTGAGCGGCGACTTTGTTGTACCAGTCCTGCCACGTGGGCGGGCAGTACTTTTTGGCCGCTGCCGGGGTAAGGGTGGAGCCGTAGTTGGCGCCCAGATAGGCAACGTGAGCGGAGATGCCCTCGCTCCAGCTGCCAAAGCTGCGCCAACCGCCGCCACGGGCACTCCAGCCCCAGGCGTTGTAAGAATTGGCGCAATAAGCACCCTTGGTGCTCTCGATGCAGGCGATGGCGGGGGACCAACGGGGGTCGACACCGGTATTCCAAGCGGCGACGGCAAAGTTATAGCCCTGGCCTGCCATGGGGGAGCCGGCGAGATAATTGTCGATGCGGCTCGTCCACTCATTAATGAACGAATCGTAATCGGAACTACCGGTATTGGAGTTGTTCACCGTGGTGTCTATGGTGGTGTTGGTGTTGGTGGCCTGGCTGCTGGAATTGCCGCCGCTTACGCCCTCGCCCGAGAGCTTCTCGGCGGCAGCGGCCTTATCGGCCTCAAGCTTGGCAAGCTCGGCGGCATTTTCCTGCTCGGCTTTTGCCTGTGCCTCGCTGCGGAGCTGCTGGGCCTGCGCCAGCGCATCCTCGGCGTTTTTCTGCTCTGCCTCAAGCTGTGACTTGGCCTGCTGGAGCTCGGCCTTGTTCTGCTCGAGTTCGGTTTGCATATTATTGAGCTCTTCGATCTCGTCGACGCTCGAGCTCGTGATCTGGTTGGTGTATTTGCAGGTCGTGATGAACTCACCCAGGCTCTGCGCATTGACCAGGAAGCTCACGATGGGATTGGTGCCTTTCTGATACTTGTACAGATCGCGCATGGCGGAGCTTGCTTTGGCCTGCTGCTCGGGAAGCTTAGCCTCGATTTCCTCGATGCTTGCCTCATTGGAGTCAATCTGCTTTTGCAGGTCATCGAGTTTGGTGCGGGCGTCGTTGTAGGCGCTCGTGGCGGCTTCGATCTTCTGCTGGGCTGCGGAAAGCTGGTCCTGCGTTGCCTGCGAGGCGGCATACGCCGCAACGGGGGAGAGCATCGGCGTGGCCGTCAGCGCAACGGCGAGCGCGGCGCTCGTGATGATACGAGCCGGCTTCGACGCAATGAGCGCTGCGGCGCGATGATTCGAATGCTGCATCCAGTCCCTCTGCAATCAATCGTAGGTAATGGTTCGAACGGTATTCTACTACTGCTTTCGACCTCAACTTGAACCTTAAAGGTTCTAAAGGGTCAAGTTGAACTTGAGGCTTTGGCCTTGACCTGCGGGAATGGTGAATTGTTGAGAAACCATAGAGTTCAACTTTAACGTTACGGAACCCTGTCGAGAGGGTTTTTGTTTATCAAAAGTCGCCTCATGTGGGGTTTTGCAACTACAGGGTCCCATCACGGCGAGGGCGGATTTCATGCTGGATAATTGCGCTGATTGCCATAGATACGGTGGAGCTTTGGGCGCCGGCGGTTTGGCACGCTAGAATAAATCAGTTGCGCAAAGACCGCCCGTTGTGTGGGCAGTTCATGATAGGAAGTTTCCATGGCATTGCAGTTTACAGAGCGCGAGTTTATTCCCGTGCTGCTCGGTGGCGACATCAACGCCTATTCGGTGGCGCGCGCCTTCTATGAGGAGTACCAGGTCAAGAGTCTGGTCTTTGGCAAGTATCAGACGGGTCCCGCGTACCGCAGCCAGATTATCGACTACACGCCCAACGTGGACATCGATACCATGCCCGTGATGCTCAGGACCGTCAACGGCATTGCCCAAGCGCATGCCGATAAGACGATTGTCCTTGTGGGCTGTGGCGATAACTATGTTGCCCTCGTGGCTCAGGCCAAGGATGCCCATGAGCTGGCGGATAACATCGTCGCGCCTTACGCTCCCTATAGCATGCTTGAGCAGTGTCAGAAGAAGGAGATCTTCTACGAGCTGTGCGAGAAGCATGGCGTGCCCTATCCGCATACCTTTACCTTCACCATGGCGATGCTGAACGCCCAAGGCGAGGCGCCTGCCGAAGTGCTCGACCAGATCGATTTTCCCTACCCGATGATTCTGAAGCCTTCTGACGGCATCATGTGGTGGCAGCACGAGTTCGAGGGCCAGAAAAAGGCCTATGAGATTGCCGACCGTGCCGAGCTGGAACAGGTCATTCGCGACTCGTATGCCAGCGGCTACACCGACGACCTGATCTTGCAGGATCGCGTGCCCGGCAATGACGAGTACATGCGCGTGCTCACCAGTTATTCCGACCGCAACGGCAAGGTGCGCATGATGTGCCTGGGTCACGTGCTGCTCGAGGAGCATCAGCCTCACGGTGTCGGCAACCACGCCTGTATCATCACCGAGCCCAATGACGAGCTCATGGGCGGCGTGCGCAAGTTGCTCGAGGACCTTCACTTTGTGGGCTATTCCAACTTTGACGTTAAGTATGACGAGCGCGACGGCTCGTTTAAGTTCTTCGATTTCAACACGCGCCAAGGTCGCAGCAACTACTACGTCACTAACAGCGGCTTTAACGTTGCCAAGTATGTGGTGGACGAGTATGTGTTCAACCGCCCGTTTGAGCCGGAGTTTGTGACGGCGCAGGACGAGGCGCTGTGGATGGTCGTTCCCATGGGGGTCGTCGACAAGTACGTCAAGGATCCCGAGCTGCGCGCTAAGGTGCATCGCCTGGACAAGGAAGGCAAGGGCGCCGACCCTTCGTTTATGAAGGGCGACTTTGTCTTTAACCGCTGGCTGCGCATGTGGCACACCAAGCTGCGCCACTTTAAGCTGTTCAAGACGTATTACAAGTAGATGAGTGCGGCGCCCGTCCGGTTTACATCGGGCGGGCGCGGGTATGATACGCGCAATTGCGCAAACGTCACCAAGGAGGCGGCGATGGAAAAGCTGGGAGTTATCGGCGGCATGGGCGCCGAGGCCACGTCGTATTACTACGACCAGGTGGTGCGCCATACGGCTGCTGCCTGCGATCAGGAACATATCGACATGGTGGTGCTCTCCAAGTCGACCATGCCCGACCGCACGCTTGCCATTAAGACCGGCGAGCATGCCAAGCTGCTGGCGACCATGAAAGAGTGTGCCCAGGCACTCGAGTCGCTGGGCTGTGCGCACATTGCCATTCCCTGCAACACGTCGCACTACTTCTACGACCAGATCCAGTCGTTTACGAAGGTGCCGATTATCCACATGCCGCGTGAGTCGGTGCGCTATGCCCTTGCGGGTGCGGTGATGGGGGAGTGCGAGTTCGACCCCAACCTGAGTATGCCGGCCGAGCCGGTGCACAAGATTGGCATTATGGGCACCGACGGAACCGTGGGCGCGGGCGTCTACGGCCGCGAATGCGAGGCTGCGGGTGTTGAGGTCGTCTATCCCAGCGAGAAACGTCAGAACGATGTGATGTCGCTTATCTACGATGATGTGAAGGCCGGACGTGAGCCCGATATGGATAAGTTCGACCGCGTGATGTGGGAGTTCGCCCGTAGCGGCTGCGACCGTGTCATTCTGGCCTGCACCGAGCTATCGGTGCTGCAGAAGTATCGAGAGATGCCCGAGATCACCCTTGACGCCATGGACGTCCTGGTGCGCGAATCCATCATCCGCAGCGGCGCCCCCTACCGCCTCTAGCTTCCGACCTGCCAAAAAGGGACAGGTTTATTTTGGTAGGTTTTATCTGGTGAAACAGTAAAGGCCTCGGCTCGTTTGGTGCGAGCCGAGGCCTTTTGCGTTGGGCGGTTGCTGTCGGTGGTGAACTAGAAAAGGAAGCCGATGGAGATAAGGGCGATACTGACGATAAGTACGGCGATATCCAGGCCTTTGATGGGGTAGCGCTTATACGAACTCGCACGCGTGCGCAGGTAGAAGCCGCGCTGCTCGGCGGCAAGCGCGGTGGCATCGGTCTTGCCCACGCTCGAAATAAGCAGTGGCACGCACAGCGGCAGCATGAGCTTGAGTTTCTTGACGGGATTCTTAGTGTCGTATTCTACGCCGCGTGCAGTCTGCGCCTCCATGATGGCGTTCATTTCCTGGCCAAATACCGGCACAAAGCGCAGCGCCGTGGTAAAGGTGAAGGCATAGCGATATGGCACGTGCAGCACCTCGACGCAGGCGTTGGCGAGGTCGTTGAGCTTGGTCACCATAAGCATGAGGATGAGCGGCAGCGCCACGCCCAACAGACGCAGGCAGGCCTTTGTTCCGGTGATGAGGCCCTCGTCGGTGACAAAGCCCCACACCACGTTGCCATCGCGCATAAAGGCCAGCTGGAGCACCAGCATGATAAGCGCGAGCGGAATCAGCAACTTGAGTAGCGAGAACAGACGGTTGACGACGCCGGCATAGGCACCCAGTACAAGGGTGAGTGCCAAAAAGCCCAGCAGCGCCACGTAGGTGTCGGACAAGAAGATGCCGATGATGATGGCGGCGGCGAGGCCCAGTTTGATGACGGGGTTCAGGCGATGCAGCAGCGTATCGCCCGGCATGTAGTCGATGACGTTAACCACGGCGGTCCATCTCCTCGGTAATACGAACGATATCGGTGACCTCACTCACCTGCGCAAAGGCAGGCGAGACGGAGGATGCCAGGCGGCGTGAGAGTTCAATGACCTGGGGCGGCTCGACGTAGGCACGCTGCATGAGTTCGATGTTCGAAAACAGCTCGTGCGTGCGGCCGCGGTCGAGGATGCGGCCGTTTGCCATTACCACAATGCGCTCGGCAAAATCCGAAACGACTTCCATATCGTGGCAGACCATGATAACGGCGCAACCGCGCTCGGCCATGGTGCGCACCGTTTCCATGACGGTCATGCACTCGCGGTAATCAAGGCCGCTCGTGGGCTCGTCGAGCACGACGATCTTGGGCTCTACGACCACGACAGAGGCGAGTGCCACCATCTGGCGCTGACCGCGCGAAAGCGAGAAAGGTGCCTCATCGGCAGGCAGGCCAAAGCGGTCGATGACGAGCTGGGCGCGACGCAGAGCCTCGGCGCGGTCCATGCCGCCAAGCTCCAAGCCAAAGGCGACCTCGTCGAGCACGGTGTCCTTGCAGATCTGACGGTCAGGGTTTTGGAAGAGGGTTGCGACTTCGCGGGCGATACGGCTCGTGGGAACGGCTGCGGTATCCAGTCCCGTGACGCGCACGCTGCCTGAGGCGGGCTTAAGCAGGCCTGTGAGCAGCTTGGTGAGCGTGGTCTTGCCGGCACCGTTCTGGCCGACGATGCCCACGAGCTCGCCGGGATAGAGGGTTAGGTTGAGGTCGTGGACGGCGGCGCCGCCATTGGGATAGGCAAACTCAACATGGTCGAAGGTGAGCACGGGCTCGGCGTCCTTGGCGTGCGGGCGCAACGACGGTGCGTGCGGTGAGCCGGCGGGTGCCTGAATGTCGCTGCTTGCGTGTGCGGGGTCGACGATGCCCGTAATCAGGCGCTCGGCCTCATCGACATCCAAGCAAGGGGTACCGCTTACCAGGCCATCGGCCTGGAGGCTATTGAAGATACGCGTGACGCGAGGGCAGTCGACGCCGATGGCACGGAGCTCGTCGGTATGCGCGAAGACCTCGTGTGGCTCGCCCTGCAGCGCGATTTCGCCCTGGTTGAGCACGAGCACGCGGTTGCAGTACTCCGAGAGCAGGGCGACCTTTTGCTCAACGACGACGATGGTGATTCCAAGTGCGCGGTTTGCCTCACGTAGCGTCTCGAAGACCAACGTGGAGCTGGCGGGGTCGAGTGCCGCGGTGGGCTCGTCGAGAACCAAGACGCGCGGACGCATAGCGAGGATGGCAGCGATGGCTACCTTTTGCTTCTGTCCGCCCGAGAGGGTGGCGATCTCGCGGTCGCGCAGGTCGCTGATGCCGACGGTCTCGAGGGTTTCGGTGACGCGCTGCTCAATCTGGTCGTGCGGCACGCCAAAGTTCTCGAGGCCAAAGGGCATCTCATCCTCAACCACGGAGGCGACCATCTGCGTGTCGATGTCTTGCAGCACGCTGCCGACGATCTGCGACACATCGGTGAGCGAAACTTCACAGGTGTCGTTGCCGTCGACAGTGACGGAGCCAAAGAACGTGCCGGTGTAATGGTGGGGTACGGCTCCCGACAGACAGGCGGCAAGTGTAGATTTGCCGGCGCCCGAAGGACCGATAATGCCAATAAAATCTCCCCTGTTCACGCCGAGCGAGATATGCTTAAGCACCTGCTCGGTCTGCGTGCCATAGGAGAACGAGACATCGTCGACGTTGATGATCGTTTCCATGGATACCTTTCAGAGTCATCGGGGACGTTCTTACATGACTAGTCGTTTAAGAACGTCCCCAAGAGCTAGTTGTTTGGGACAGTCTTTACCGATGGGGCACTGTGGGTTAGTTGAGCTTCAGGGCCTTCTGGATGGGCAGGTAGAGGGCGCCGACCAGGATGGCGTTAAAGACGGCGGTCATGGCGACAACGGGCAGCATGGCTGCGGCGAGCTCGCCCACCACGCCGAGCATGGCCATCTTGATGACCATGAAGATGACGCCCGAGACAAAGGTGGTCACGAACGTTGCGACGATGGCGACAATAGGCTTAACCTGGCCGCCCTTGGTAGCAGCGTTGACAATGACAGCCATGAGCATGGCGGCAATGCCCTCGGCGGCAAAATCGACAAACGGCGAGGTGGTGGTGATCTGGATCACGGCGGCCGAAATGAGGCCGATGACGAGCGCCTGGCCAATGTTGGGGCGAACGACCAAGATGGTGAGGCAGAAGGCCGAGATGATGAACTCGGGGCTGATCATGCCGCCCGAGATGCTGGAGATAGCCTTGCCGACGGTGAAGTTGAGAATGAAGCCGGCAGCAAGCAGAATGGCGAGCAGGACAAGGGCACGGATATCGAGTTTGCCACGGTCGGCGGTCTGGACGGTGCGGGGCTGGGCGGCGGTGGTGTTCTGAGACATGGTGAAAGTCCTTTCAAAAAGGGGAGTGCAAGAAAAAACGGAGGCGCGTGATGCGAATGCGATCGGGCTCGAGATAGAAAAAGGCCCCCGGTCGAAACCGGAGGCCTTCCAATCACCTAGAGCGCAAAAACAGGCGTGAGGGACTCACCGTCGACCGATCGTATTCGCATCACGCCACCACCAGTTGTTGAGAGACGTCATCGAGTTCTTCATGTTGGTGGCTCCTTTCGTGATGCCGTGGCTCGGTAGCACCTGATTGCTGTTGCGCTGCACTATAGCACAGCGATATATGTGCAGGGAAATCTTTTTTGAAAAGATTTCAGCGGCGTTTCCCGCCGGTCAGATGACGGGCTAGGAGGGCAAGGCCGCTCACGCTGTCTCGCCCTCCTTTAGAACGTGAGGGCCTTAGGCCTTCTTGCGTCGATAGATCACGAAGCCGCAGACACCGATGATGACGACGGCGCCAACAGCCATGGCGGCCATGTTGTTGCCCTCGGACTTCTCCTCGGGGGCCTCTTCCTTCTCGACCTCGGGCTCGGCTACGTCCTCATCGGAGAGCGCCTCGTCGGCGTAGGTGATGGACTCGACCAGGCAGTCGTTGTCGGCATCGTAGTCACTCGGGACGAACTTCTCGGAGAAGTCGCCCTTCTTGAGGTAATCGCGCATCTCCTCGAGCATGGCCTTGCACTTGACGTAGGTGTTCTTGGTCGCGGCCTTGCCAGCCTTGTTGGCCAGGGCGGTGCGGGCCTCGGTGCCCTCGGCAGCCTGCATGGCCTCGTCGACGGTCAGGTTCTGCTCGATGAGCTCCTTCTGCAGAGCGTCGAGATAGGCGCGGACGCCGGTGGCGCAGTTGTCGCGGTTCTCCTCGGCGAGCGTGTTGATGTCCATGAGGACGTAATTGATGGAGTTCTTGGGCTCCTCGTTGTTCACGACGTCTTCCTCTTCACAGTGATCGAAGGAGACATCCTGATCGCTGAAGTAGGGGCTGACCTCGGTGAGCAGTGCGGAGTAGAAGGGAATAGCGACGGAGAACTCGGCGTTGGAGAGCATCTCCCACTGGATGGTCGCGATCTCGGGGTCCATGCCCTGACGGATCTGGAAGGTGTGGATCTCGGTGTTGCGGTTGGAGCCGATGGCATAGGCACCGTCGGTGTTGGCGTTGAGGCCGGCGACATTCTCGCCACGAGTGGCAAAGCTGCGGATCATCTCGAAGGTGTTCCAGTCGGACTTGCCGGGCTGGAAGAACAGCGGCTGCATCTCGTGGACCAGGGCGCCGGTCGTGGCACGAGCATCTTCGCGCTCGTCCTTAACGATCTCGTAGTCGGTGCCCTCGGCAAGCGGAGCCATGAAGTAATCGCGGCCCTGGATATAGCGAGACCAAGAATGCATGGCCTGCTCGCTAATTTCCTCACCGTAGGTCTGGGCAACGTCGAACTGGCCGTCCTCGAAGTACTTGGCAAAGCCCTTTTCTTCGGGCATGGTCTGAATGTCCTTGGAGTGGAGGCAGTTCTCGGTATCGTCGAGGTTGACCTTGTAGTTAAGGTTGCCGATGTTGGGGTTGACCGAGGCGATGTCGTCGGTGAGCTTCATGGCAATCCACTGATGGCCAGAAAGTCCGGCGAACAGCCAGGTCTCGTTGTTGTCGGCGATGATGACCTGGTCGTTGGTGCAGATGCCCTGCTCGTCGACCAGGCTACCGAGGAGCTCGACGCCCTCGCGGGCCGTGGCGCTCTCGCCCAGGATAACGCTGGCGTAATTGTACTCACCGATGCCGGTCTCCTCGGTAATGGGGTCGGCCTCCTCAGCCTTCTCGTTGTAGGAGGTGCTCAGCGTGGCAGAGCAGGAGACACCCTTCTCGTTGATGCCAGCCTCGGAATAAGCGTCATAGCGATCTTCCCACTGAGAGGGGTTGTCGCGAACGAAGGTGTAGCGGTAGGTCGCGCCCTTGGACTTGTACTCAAAGCCTGATTCGAGCGAGCTATACTCGCTGCCGTCCTTGTGCGCAGGCTCAATGCCAAAGTGCTTGATATAGCGCGGGCTAAAGTCCTCTGCGCGGCCGTAGTACGTGTTGCCGTCCGCCGTGAGTTTGCTGCCCATGTAGATCTGGGTGCAAGCGAGCGCCGAGGTCGGCATGGCCATAATGGCCGCTGCTCCGAATGCAAGGCTGCAGCCAAGCTTCTTGAGCGTGTTGACAGGATGAGTAAACCTCATAATCCCTCCCAACTGTTGAGACCCCGCAAAGCTATGTGGAATCTCAGCTAATAAATACATCTATTAGCCTATAGGAAGTCTAAAGAGTATTCATCTATTTCGATGAAATACTCGATGAGCGTCCTAAAATATGCGATGAACGGATAAGAATACTCATTATGTAGCTTTACTTAAATAAAGGCACCCTGCAATTACTCTACCTGAATAAAGCACCTTGCACGGGGCGCAAAGAAAAATCCCCCGCTGTTTGGCAAATGCATAAACAACGGGGGAGACGATGATTGGATGAATATCATACCAATGTGGAATTACTTCTTCCGGCGGTGGATCACGTTAATCGCATAGCCGATGAGCATGGCCAAAACGATGACGATAAAGCCGAGCAGGGGATTGTCGTTCATGGGGTCCTCCTATTTTCCGAGTGGGGAGAATTCGTCGACGATGAGGTCGAGGCATTGCGGAAGCGCGCGGGCTCCAAAGACGCCCGAGTTGCTGGAGATGATCTCGCCATCGAACTGCATGCCCAGCGACGGGGTGCAGGTGATCTTGGCTTCTTTGGTCTGGATGATCTTAAACTGCGGACGGCCGAGCACCTTGCCGGCGGGGTCGAGCGCGGCGGTGATCACGGTCGGGAGCAGCTGCACGGTTTTTACGGGCTCGATGACCGCGATGTCGACCATGCCGTCGTTCATGCGACAGTCGGGGAACAGGTTGATGTCGTTTTGGATGACCGAGGTGTTGCCGGCCATGCAGCAGATGCCATCGAGCTCCTCGACAATGCCATCGTGCTCAATGGTAAAGTGCGCCACCGTGGGGTTGGGCGTGGCGAGCGCGGAGAGGAAGTAGGCGATCTCGCCAATGTCGTTTTTGGTGGGAGCGGCCTTCATCATGATTTCGGCGTCGTAGCCCGAGCCGGCGATGATGATAAAGCCGTGGCGCTTCTCGTTGCCGTTTTCGTCGAGCCAAAAGAGCTCGCCCATGTCCACTTTGACCGTGCGGCCGGCGCGGCAGGCCTTGGCGAGCGCCGCCGCCTCGGGGGCATTGCCGATGTTGTTAAAGAATAGACAGGCCGTGCCGGAGGGGAAGACGAGCGTGGGGACACCGCACCCGCGCATCTGGTCGAGCACGTTGGAGACGGTACCGTCGCCGCCCGAAACGACCACGCGGTCGAACTCGCGAACGTCCGCCACCGCGTCCTCGGGCTCCATGCCATCGCCGATAAAACGCATCACGACCTCGTCGCCACCCTGCGCGAGGGCGTGCGTGAACGCGTAGATTTCATCTGAGCTGGGGCCCGATGCCGGGTTGTGGATGATAAGGCAGCGCATACTTACGTTCCCGTTCTGTGACTAACCGAGTATAGTTGTAGGGCAATGCCGATATCCTACCCGTGTTTTTCGGGCCTAACCTTATTCGATGGGTTGATATGTACATTTCCACACATCAGGCTCTGCTCGACTTTTGCCAGCGCGCTCGTGAGTTCGACGCGATTGCCGTCGATACCGAGTTTTTGCGCGAGCGCACGTTCCACCCGCGCCTGTGCTTGGTCCAGATTGCCACCCCTGCCGAGAGCGTCGCGGTCGATCCTTTGGTGATCGACGACCTGTCGCCGCTCGCCGAGCTTATGGGCGATGAGAGTGTGACCAAGGTCTTTCACGCCTGCTCGCAGGATATGGAGGTTATGCTCCATACCGTGGGCGTGCTGCCGCGTCCCATTTTTGACACGCAGGTGGCCGCCGCCTTCTTGGGCGAGCGCCAGCAGATTTCCTACGGCGCGCTCGTGCAGACGTTTTGCGGCGTCTCATTGCCCAAGACCGAGTCACTGACCGATTGGTCGCGCCGCCCGCTGACCGACAAACAGATCGAGTACGCGATTGATGACGTCAAGTACCTGATCGTCGCCTATACCGAGATGATGAGTCGCCTGCGCGAGCTGGGCCGGGTGGACTGGGTACTCGACGAGTTGCGCCCACTGGCCGACGAGTCGCATTACCGCGCCGATCGTCACGAGGCATTCCGCAAGGTCAAGCGCATCAACTCGTGCAGCCGTCACCAGTTGGGCATCGCGCGCGAGCTCGCCGCCTGGCGCGAGGACCGCGCCGAGCGCCGCAACATCCCGCGCAAGTGGGTCATGTCCGACGATACGTTGCTGGCGCTCGTCAAGCGCAACCCTGTGCGCGTTGAGGAGTTCCGTAGCATTCGCGGTACCGATCAGCTGGGGGAGCGCGATGTGGACGGTGCGTTGATGGCCATCAAGCGCGGCGCGAGCTGCCCGCACGATCGCCTGCCGCTCATGGTGCGCGGACATCGCCAGATCTCGCCGGAGCTGGAGAGCGTGACCGACCTGATGTATGCACTCATTCGCTTGGTTGCCGAGCGCTCGGGCGTGGCTACCTCGGTCATTGCCTCACGCGATGACCTGGCCGACTACATTGAGCATCCCGAGCAGAGCCGCCTGCGTGAAGGTTGGCGTTTTGAGCTTGTGGGCTCGCGCCTGGACGATCTGCTTTCCGGCAACATGGGCCTCACCGTGAAGGACGGAAAGATTGAGTTGTTATAGGGAAGCCTAGTCGGCTGAGTGGGTAGAATGCCTCCAACGTGTAACTCGATTCGGAGGAATTCGCATGCCTTATTACTATGGATATGGCTTTGGCATCGACCCGCTGTACCTGCTGGTTGTTCTTGTTTGTACAGTGCTTGGCCTTGCTGCGCAGAGCTATATCAACTCGACGTACAAGACCTGGTCCAAGGTTCGCTCGGACGGCGACACGGGTGCCACGGTCGCTCGCCGCATGCTCGACGCCAACGGTTGCAACGCCGTGGGTATCAAGGGCGTCGCCGGTGAGCTCACCGACCATTACAACCCGCAGGATAACAACCTATATCTGTCGGATTCCAACCGTTCGGGCGGGTCGGTCGCAAGCGTTGCCGTCGCCTGCCACGAGGCGGGCCATGCTGCCCAGCGTCAAAGCGGTTACGCCATGATGAAGGTACGCACCGCCCTCGTGCCGGTCGTCAACTTTACCCAGAACACTTGGACCATCGTGTTGCTCATGGGCCTGTTCATGAACGTCGCGGGGCTCACGACCCTCGCGCTGGTCTTCTTCTCGTTTAGCGTGCTGTTCCAACTGGTTACGCTGCCGGTCGAGATTGATGCCAGCCGCCGCGCCGTGGCGTACATCGAGCAGTCGGGCATGAGCTCCAAGCAGGTCAACGGTGCCAAGAAGGTCCTGACGGCAGCCGCGCTCACCTATGTTGCCGCAGCGCTCACCTCGATTATTCAGCTGCTCTACCTTATGGCTCGTTACGACAGAAACTCCAACCGATAACAAATTGGGTCGCTGGGCGCCGTGGGGATTTGTGTCCCTGCGGCGCTGTACTATGTGTTGGACTTGAATTTGCGCAGGGCCGGAGCCCATGTGCACGATGACGAAAGGGGGCTGCGTGGGAGGCTGGAATCTGACCGGCAATACCGTTTCCGCCGAGTTCGACGGATCGGACGAGCAGGAGCGCAAGGAGCTCAGCGTGAGTCAGGCGGTGGAGATCGCTGCCGGTGCGCTCGATGCCATTCCGCAGCTGAGTGTCCTGGGCGAGGTCACGGGCTTCCGTGGCCCCAATGCCCGAAGCGGCCACTGCTACTTCCAAATCAAGGACGACTCGGCGGCCGTCGACTGCATCATCTGGAAGGGCGCCTACCTTAAGCGCACCTTCGATCTGCGCGACGGCATGCAGGTGAGCTTTAAGGGCAGCTTCAATCTCTACAAGCCTACGGGTCGCATGAGCTTCGTCGCCCGCTCGTTCTCGCTGGCGGGGGAGGGCTTGCTGCGTCAGCAGGTGGCTCAGTTGGCCGAAAAGCTGCGTCGCGAAGGTCTGATGGACGAGGCGCGCAAACGTCGCATTCCGGTGTTTTGCTCGCGCGTGGCAGTCGTCACCTCGCTTTCGGGTGCCGTCATCGACGACGTCAAGCGCACACTGCGCCGTCGCAACCCGCTCGTCGAGCTCGTCTGCGTGGGCGCCAAGGTTCAAGGTGAGGGCGCGCCTGCAGAGCTTATTGAAGGCTTACGCCGCGCCGCTGCCATTACGCCGGCGCCCGATTGCATTTTGCTCGTGCGTGGCGGTGGCTCCTTCGAGGACCTCATGACTTTTAACGACGAGGAGCTTGCCCGCGCGGTGGCAGCCTGCCCCGTGCCTGTGGTGACGGGCATTGGGCATGAACCCGATACCTCGATTTGCGACATGGTGAGCGACCGCCGCGCCTCCACGCCAACGGCGGCGGCAGAATCGGTGGCGCCGGCTATGACGGAGTTGGCCGACGTGCTCGAGGCGCGTCATCAGCGTCTGGGCGCCGCGGTGGCTTCGATGATTGGGTCGGATCAGGTCGACCTGGAGATGCTCGATCAGCGCGGTCGCCGCGCCTGGGACACCTATACGGCTCGACTGGGCGACGCGCTCGATGCAGCCGCGTGCCGCCCGTGCCTCAACGATCCAACGTTTATGGTCGAGCGCCGCGAGTCCGAGCTTGCCCTGACGGCCGATCGTCTGTCCGGCGCCATAACGCGTTCGGTTGGGACCTTCCGCTCCAACTTCGAGCGTCTGCCCGAGCGCTTGATCGCAAGCACCTCAGGGCTCGACGGCAAGCGCCATGCGCTCATGCTCGCGAGTTCTCGCCTGGAGCATCAGGGGCGCACGATGCTCAGCAAACCCGCGTCCGACCTGGGCCGTGCGGCAGCCTCGCTCGATGCCCTGTCGCCGCTCAAGGTGCTTGCCCGCGGCTATTCCATCGCGTACAGCGACGATGGTGTGGCTACGAGCGCCAAGACCTTTAAGCCCGGCGACGCCATTCGTGTGCGCATGGCAGACGGCAACGTGGCGGCAACGGTCGATATGGTCGAGTAGACCGCGTTTCACAGTGATAGACCCTTAGGAAAGGAAACAGATATGGCAGAGAAGACCCCGGTCGAGCAGCTTACGTACAAGCAGGCCTCGCAGGAGCTGGAGCTCATCATCCGCAGCCTGGAGTCGGGCGATATGGAGCTCGAGGAGTCGCTCGAGAGCTATACCCGCGGCGTCGAGCTCCTCAAGAGCCTGCGCACCCGCCTGTCCGATGCCGAGCAGAAGGTCTCGGTGCTCCTTAAGGACGTCGACGGCAACGACGTGCTCGCCGACGGCGAAGCCGCCAACACCGACGACAGTCTCTCGTTCTAGCCATCCCGACCAAATATAATTACCTTGGTCTGCGAGAAAGGAACCAACCATGTGTGATTGCATCTTCTGCAAAATCGCCAACCACGAGATCCCCTCGACCGTTGTCTATGAGGACGACCAGGTCATCGCCTTCGACGACCTCAATCCCCAGGCGCCGGTCCACACGCTCGTGATCCCCAAGAAGCACTACAGCGACATCGCCGACAACGTGCCGGCCGAGACCATGGGCGCCATGGCCCACGCCATCCAGGAGGTTGCCAAGGCCAAGGGCCTGGAGGACGGTTTCCGCGTCATCTCCAACAAGGGCGTCAACGCCGGCCAGACCGTCATGCACTTCCACATGCACGTCCTCGGCGGCAAAAACCTGGGCGAGAACCTGCTCTGAAAACGGCTCACACGACGTTTTCGTCGCCGGTTGAGACCATCTTTTCTCTGCTAATGCTAACCCGGAGATGCCTGTTCAAGTGGGTGTCTCCGGGCTCGTTATTTGTTGCGAACCGGTGACAATTCGAATTCACATGAGTAGCCAGGTCGCGGCCGATCTACGCTAACGCCTTGAAATCGAGTTAAGGATTGTTTGATGAATTTGTCGCAATTGGAGTACCTCGATGCCGTTGTAAGACTGGGCGGTGTTCGCCGAGCAGCTTCTGCGCTTCATGTAACGCCGCAAGCCGTCTCGGTCGCAATTAAAAAACTTGAATCCGAACTGGGCGTTAAGCTGATTGATCGCGCAGGGCGTGAGACCGCCCCCACTTCAGAGGGAAGAGAATTCGCTCTCCGTGCTCAGGACGTTTTGAACCAGATTGATGGGCTCAAGCATTTTGCCAGCCAAGATCTTCGAGGCGTTTCTCCTGATGGCCACTTTCGACTTTACGTTCCTTGTCTGCACGGTAGGGGCGAACTGTTTTCTGACGATTGCTACGATAGGTTTGTAGAGGAGCATCCTGAGATCCACCTAGACGTCTGGCATCAGCCGAGTGCGGCATGCTTTGAATCATTGATGATGGGCATTTCGGATGCCGCCGTTTCGTTTGAAGAACCTCGCGACGATAGTTTGCATTACAAAAATCTCGGAGAGAAGAGCCTTAAGGTACTTGCCTACTCCGACCATCCCTCTTTATCCCGCTCGATTCGAATCGAAGACCTCTTTGACGGCAGGGTTGCCGTTCCCATTAACTTGGGACCTTGTTTGACTGCCCTTTCAAAGTGTCCGGAAACTCAACTTCATGATTTGAAATTCCGTGACGTGGAGTATTCGAACCTCGAGCAATGCCGTTTTCTAAGTTCAGGAGGAAGAATACTCGCGTTTTCTGGCTCCCAGATCTGTGCAGAAAACTCATCAATCTTGGAACTCGACATTAGCGCTTCTAAAGAGTGCTACCTTCCGGTCTATTTCTGTTATAGAAAAAACGAATGGACGGAAAGGCATCGTACTGTGTTTTGGCATCTTATGAAAACTCTATGCGATATTAGATAGGTGCAGGGTAAAAATTATTTGTCGGTCTCTTCCTTCTAATTGACGGTTTTCGAGTTATTTTCCATTCAAGCGATCGCCATGTTCTGATGACAGGATAGAAAGGATTGCGAATGACTCCCCTTAACAAAACAAACACCGACGTAAGCTCTGAACGCGTTGTCTGTATGTACAACGCTTGCAAAGCTTAGCCTTGACGCGAGGGGCGGCTCATTTCTGGGCCGCCTTTTTTTTGAAGGGGATCAAATGCCATTAATTAAACTGAATGAACTCGAACTCATTAGCTTGGACGAGAATAATTCCGTTCTTATCAATTTGATGAATGGAAACGCCGACATTGTGAATGCGGCTGTTGCGCTTGCTATTCGTTCAGGCTGTTTTGATGGGCTTGATATTGATACGCTCGATTTACTGATCGAGCGCGGCTATGTCTTTGACTCTGAGCATGCACGTGACAAATTTGTTGAACGAATCGATAAACGGTTGGCTTGGGAGTCGACTAGGGAAATACCAAATTTCATTGTCGTCCCAACCTATTCATGCAACCTTGATTGCTACTACTGTTTTGAAAGGGCGAGTATTTCGCGTGGCATTCGCCTTAATAAAGAAATTGAATTAGATGTCGAGCGTTTTTTCTCGTTTGTGGCCAAAGTCCTTTCTGAGTTTGAGAATGGCTATGGGGATTTTGATATGTCGAAAGTGCTGGTAACAATTACGGGCGGAGAACCTCTACAAGATTTTACGTTTCGGACAATTGAAAAGCTTCTCATAGGCTGCAGAAATAGGGGCTTTAGGGTTTCGTTCGTTACGAACGCGCTTGCTGTTCCAGAGTATTTGCATCTACTCTCTGATTACGTCTCCGTTATTGATGATATGCAAATAACGTTAGATGGCGCCCAAAGGGAGCATGATTCAATTAGGGTGGCCATTGACGGTAAACCGACCTTCAATCGAATCGTCCACTCAATTGAGCTGCTAAGCTGTCTTGATCTTAACTTGCAGGTAAGAATCAACGTGACGCGACGAAATGTAGGCACGTTGACTGAAATTGGACCTCTCATTCAAAAGTTTGATCGAGTTCTATTCTATGTTTACCTTATGCAGCAAGAGGGACGTTGTCAGAGTGAGAACGTCCTTGATGAGCTTGAAGGAATTAAAGCCCTAGACAGGCTAAAGGATGAAAACGGCGACCTCGATAACCTTCTTGTTGAGTATCACGGGAGAAAGTTGATCGAATCAATATTTAGTGGCAAGAAGTTTCATCCAAAAATTAAAACTTGCACTGCTATGTGTAATCAATTCATATACGACCAATTTGGCTATGTATATAAATGCTGGTGGGCCATGGGCAATCGGTCTCGAGCCGTGGGTTTCGATGACGATAACGGAATTGCATGGAATAAGAAGCTGCTGTCTTACTACCGGGATCGCTCTGTGCTTAAAATGGATGCCTGCCGAGTTTGCCGTTATAGATATGTTTGTGGCGGCGGATGCACTGGGAGGCTTACCCTATATGACATGAGGAAAGGCTCTGTATCATGCCCGGATTTTCATTCGATTTTGGACTATGAAGTGCATCGGCACTGCGCCTCTCGTAGCGATGAGGGGTGTTGCTGATGCTTGCGCAAGCGGACTTTACGACGGTTGTCGAATTTAGCAGGGTGTCGGTGTTGGCTAATTATCTGTTGGGCACCCTAGATGCTATTGATGCCGATTATATTGACGAGGATCATTCGATTTCTGTAGAGACTCTCGATAAGGCCGAATCGGCCTATCTTCAAAAACGGGGGCACCTGCAAGTCCGGGACCATGAACAGCGTGAGTTAATATGTCGTCTCTGGAGTTCCTATCTGCAAAAGCACGAAACTACTTGCTATGTCTATCTACAATTAACCCATGAATGCAACTTGCGTTGCTCCTATTGCTTTCAAGCTTCAAATGGCTACCAGCATCGGACTATGGCGCCGGGCACCCTTCATAATATTGAATCGTGCTTAAAGAGATTGCTTAAGACATCGTGCGATCCTGCTCGGATTGTTATCGTTTTATATGGCGGAGAGCCATTACTGCCTAAAAATATGAATCTGGTTTTAGAGGCTTTAGACATATGCAAAAGACATGGCTTTCGACTTCGGGTAATCACTAATGGGACTCAACTGCCTCATTATCTAGAAATTCTGAAGCGAAGTATTGGAGTGTTGGACGGTGTTACCGTTACGCTGGACGGCGCTCGCTTTTCACATGATAAAGTTCGAAGGACGCTTGATGGGGAGGGGACATATGATCGGGTTGTCTCTTCTAGTAAAGCTGCTATGCGAAATGGGATTGACGTAACGGTTCGCCTAAATGTATCCCAAGATAATATCGATATGCTGAGACATTCCAATTGGAGGTACTCTGACTTTAAGTACGAGATTCATCGTGTTGAATATCCTCTATACGAAAAGGCCGTTTCTTTCTGGCAATTGCTAGAACTATGCTTGAATGGCTATATATCTTTGACAGAGCTTGCCGTGAATCAAGTCGGCTATTTTTACCAGATATTTGAAGAAGATCAAGCGCATTATCCTCTATTCGGTGACTGTCTATCTGGGTCGGTGCTTCTGTTTTCTCCAGAGGGGGCTGTCTATGATTGTAACGAAGCCGGTACCGATTCGGTTCCATTGGGTATGGTTGAGGATGATTCCTGTTCATATTTTGAAAGTGTTGAAAGATACCTTAGCGGCCGAGCCTTTCAGATGGAAATCCCCTGTTCAGAGTGCCCTGCCTCTCCTGTTTGCGGAGGCGCCTGTCGCGTGAGGCGCGGGGATTCCTCTTCTTATAAGAAATGCCCGTATTACTCTGATATTTCCGATATGCTAAAAAGATATATATCCTGGAAAACTGGGCTTCAGGGGGTTTAAAATGCTTAAAAGGGTCATACTGCCCTACATGCTGTTCGTGTTCCTGTCGAACTTCAGCACGATCCTCTATTTCTTGACCGTCTATCTTGAGCACGAGGGTTTCTCGCTCACGACTATCTCAGCAATGCTGCTTGCCTACCAGATCGGCAAGTTCGTCTCAGAGGTGCCTACTGGGTATATTGCTGACCGCTATGGCCGAAAAGCGAGCGGGCTGCTGGGTGTTGCTGGTCTAATTGCATACTACCTTGCGCTGCTCTTTGTGCAATCGCCGACTGTGCTTCTGATCGCCTTTGTCGTCAAAGGCATTTCTCTTGCCTGCATCAGTGGCTCTATTGAAGCCATCTACATTGACAGTGTCCCCCAAGAAGCTTTGGTTTCCCTAAACGTTATTGAGCGATTCGTTTTCTATGCCTCCTATGCGATTTCAGCGTTCCTTGGCGGCATGATTTCGGCTGCGCAGGCTTATCGGGTTGGTCTTTCGTGCGATATCGTAGCTATGGTTTTAACGCTCGCTGTCGTTGCCCTGATTCACGAACCTCGCGACGGTTCAAAGACGATGGCGCGGGATGACCATGTGACCGTTGGGCAAATAACTCAAGCGATTTTGTACAACCCCTGCCTAATTGAGGCGTATGTCATGGACGTTTCGCAGGCGTTTGCCTTCGTTTCACTCGAGGATTTTTTCACGCTGATGTTAAACGAGAGGGGGATGAACTCCGTTGCCGCAGGCGCGACGGTTGCGGTCCAACTCTTATGCTCTGCTGGTCTCGGGCTGGCCATTCCATCGCTGCTTAAGAGAATCGATCAACGACGCTTCGCTCGTTTAACGGGCTGCACGAGGTATTTGCTGACTGCGCTCTTTCTGCTGCCATTTATGCCGCGCTCGCTTCTACCTCTGTTGTATATTCTGCAGACTATTGCGTACGTTTTCTTTGCCCCGATTAAATATTCCATTTTCCAGAGCAATGCACCTGCGCAGTTTCGCTGTTCTCTCATTTCGGTTCAGAGCTTGATGGTTTCGGTTGGAGCGATCTTGTTCTATGCGTTCAACGCGCTGTTTGTTTCGTCTATTGGGGTCTCTTCATCCATATTAGTGGCGCTTCTTCTGTCTGCGCTCCTTTATATTCCGGCGCTTTTCAAGCTTACGAAAGACCGCGGTGGTTCCCGTTCGAAGAATGTGTCTCTCAGGGCTTGATATATCAGCTCCCGCTTAGGACGAACGTACGTTTAGGGGTATTATTGAAGCGTATGTAACCTGGCGGCGCCACACCGCCTGTTAGTAGGGAGACACATGAACGTTCTGGTCGTCAACGCGGGATCTTCGACCCTTAAGTATCAGGTCATCGATACCAAGTCCCACAAGGTGTCCGCAAAGGGCTCCTGCGAGCGCGTCTGCTTTACCGGTGGTACCTTCACCCATGCTGCCAACGGCTCCAAGAAGGTGACCGAGAACATCGAGTTCCCCGACCACAAGGTCGCCATCGAGGTCGTCCTGAAGGACCTCGAGGCCAACGGCGTCAAGATCGAGGGCATTGGCCACCGTATCGTTCAGGGCGGTTGGTACTTTGGCGATTCCTCCCTCGTCGACGAGGACGTCCTCGCCAAGATCCGCGAGGTCGCTCCGCTCGCCCCGCTGCACAACAACCCCGAGGCCAACGTTATCGAGTACTGCCTGGAGCAGTATCCCGACCTGCCCAACGTCACGGTCTACGATACTGCTTTCCACTTCAATATGCCCGAGGTCGCCAAGACCTACGCCCTGCCCAAGGACGTCTGCGACAAGCTGCACATCCGTAAGTACGGCGCCCACGGCACCAGCTACCGCTACATCTCCAAGAAGGTTGCCGAGATGACCAACGGCGAGGCTCGCAAGGTCGTCGTGTGCCACATCGGTTCCGGCGCTTCCCTGTGCGCCATCGAGGACGGCAAGTGCATGGACACCACCATGGGCTTGACGCCGCTCGACGGTGTCATGATGGGCACCCGCTGCGGCTCCATCGACCCGGCCACCGTGTGCTACCTGCAGCGCGAAGGCGGCTACACCTTCGACGAGGTCGACGAGATGATGAACAAGAAGTCCGGCCTTTTGGCTGTGACCGGTGGCAAGACCAACGACTGCCGCAACGTTGAGGAGCTCGCCGCTGCCGGCGACCCCGAGGCCCAGCTCGCCTTCGATATGTTCGTCTACAAGATTGCCGCCAAGGCCGCCGAGATGGCTACCTCCATGTGCGGCATGGACACCCTGGTCTTTACCGCCGGCATCGGCGAGCACGCTCCGGCCGTCCGCGCTGGCGTGGCCGATCGTCTGGCCTTTATGGGCGTCAAGATGGACCATGCCCGCAACGCTCTGCGCGGCGACGGCGCTTGGTGCCTGTCAGCCAAGGATTCCAAGGTCAAGATTTTCGTCATCCCCACGGACGAGGAGTTCATGATCGCTTCCGACGTCGAGCGCATCGTCAACGGCAAGTAATTGATGCAAGGGGAGGGGACTGGATGGCCTTGTGCCGTTCAGCCCCCCTTTATGCTCTTTGGGCGAAGAGTTTAATAGATATTTATTGAATTCTGATAACTTCTTATTAAGGGTACGGCCGCCTTATAGGTTTGCCGACCGTACTGTAATCACGAAGGAGTCTCATGAACGTACTTGTTGTCAACGCCGGCAGCTCGAGCCTTAAATATCAGCTTTTGGATACCGATACCCGCGAGGTTTTCGCCAAGGGCAACTGCGAGCGTATCGGCTCGGAGATGGGCATTTTTGGCCACTCCGAGAACGGTGGTGCCAAGCTGACCGAGGAGATTCCTTTTCCCGATCATCGCTGCGCCATTGCGCGCGTGCTCGAGGAGCTCGAGAAGACCGACTTTACGATCGATGGCATCGGCCACCGTATCGTTCAGGGTGGCTGGCACTTCGATGATTCCGCGGTCGTCGACGATGAGGTCATGGCTAAGATCCTTGAGGTGGCTCCGCTCGCCCCGCTGCACAATTACGGCGAGGCCGCGGCGATTGAATATTGCCGCGAGAAGTATCCGGAGCTGCCCAACGTGGCTGTTTTCGACACCTCGTTCCACATGACCATGCCCGAGGTCGCCTACACCTACGCCCTGCCCAAGGACGTGTGCGACAAGTACCACGTGCGCAAATATGGCGCGCACGGTACGAGCCACCGTTACGAGTGGATGATGGCCAAGGAGATCCTGGGTACGCGCTGCCACCGTCTGCTTTCGTGCCATCTGGGCAACGGCGCCTCGCTTGCCGCCATCGAGGACGGTGTGTGCCGCGATACCACGATGGGCCTCACGCCGCTTGACGGTCTGATGATGGGCACCCGCTGCGGCTCCATCGACCCGGCCACCGTGTGCTACCTGCAGCGCGAGGGCGGCTACACCTACCAGGAAGTCGATGACATGATGAACAAGCAGTCCGGTCTGCTTGCCATCTCGGGTATCTCCAACGACGCCCGCGACATCCGTACGCGCGCCTCCGAGGGTGACGAGCGCTGCCTGCTCGCCTTCGATATGTTCGCCTATAAGGCCATGCAGCAGGCCGGTTCCATGATCGCCTCCATGGCGGGCGTGGACACCATTACCTTTACCGCCGGCATCGGCGAGAATGACTGGTCGATCCGCAAGGCCTTCTGCGACTGTTTTGAGTGGCTGGGCGTGCGCATCGACAACAACAAGAACCGCGAGGCCGTGGGCAACGGCCCACAGGTCATCAGCGCCGCCGGCTCTTCCGTCACGGTCATGGTCATCCCCACCGACGAGGAATACATGATCGCCCACGACGTCGAGCGCCTGACCGCGAACAACTAGCGCTCATTTGCATACGAACGAAAGGCCTCCCGAGCAACAGCTCAGGAGGCCTTTTTGCTGGCAGGAGGACGCGGCCGTACTCCGCCTTGCAAATCCAAAGTGGTCATATCCGTAAAGCTTGCGAGTCCAGTAACGTCACCCATTCGCTCAGATCCTCAGCCCCAGCTCGTAGCCAAGCCGCCGTCCACTCCAGATTCCCTGAATACTACGTAGCGGCAGGGACCCTACAGGGCAAAGCTCTGAAAACATTCCGCACTGATATTTTCTGTATTGAAGACGTCGATGATGCACCCGTATACCATTGACGTCGACACCATCAGATGCGGACCGCGCGGTGACCCCACATTCCGCTGGCGCCCACAGGGCTGCCCTCGTTTCCTGACATGTCCCGCGCGGGCCGCGGCGAGCCGAGACCGCCGCATGACCTAATAGGAGCATGGAGCGATACCGCGGACCCGAACAACCGCATTCTATCGCGCCCCGTCAGTGTGACGTCTGCCCGGTCCAGGCGAGCACGGAAAGAACGGAGCGAGACATGAGAACCGAATCGACACCCGGCGCCCGCGGGCCGGTCTTCTGCGGGGTCGACACCCACGCCGACTCGCACTGGCTGTGCGTCCTCGACTGGAGGGGCCGCAAGGTCCTGTCCCGCCAGTTCCCCGCCGACGCGGCGGGCTACGAGGC
>UQNH01000002.1:0-67090 GCA_900542365.1 uncultured Collinsella sp.
AACGTCGCCACGGCGCGCGAGCTCGCCTGCTGGGTGTGGGCGGTCGGCCTCATGGCCGAGGAGGCGTAGGGGGCGGTCCCCCGCACATAAGCCAGTCACCCCGGAAGCGGTTCGATCCGAAGCCGTTGAGGCGAACCTCAGGTCCCTTTTCTGCGAGCGCCCAGGGCGCCACACGCGTGCACAGACTGTCGGTTCGACGTAGAAGCCTCAGCCGTAGCAACGGATTGCCCAGCGAGAGATCGCCACGGGCGGATATTAAACTGCAAAGACGAGCGTCGGTAAGACACGCCGAGGTCGCCGCGGACGGGTTGATATAGGGAGAGGGCCTGACCCCATATCGTTGGGGCCAGGCCCGATTTTGCCTCTTGACAATGTCCTGCTCATATTAAAAGGAACGTCCCTAAGTGCCGGCTGGCTGCATTAGGAGTATCATCGTCTGCGCAAATAAGCACGAAAGAGCATATTAGAGATTGAGAGCGTATGACAGACACCGCATCTAAGCACATTGACATGACCACCGGCTCGCTATGGCGCAATATTCCCCTGTTCGCCTTCCCCGTGGCCGCCACGAGCATCTTGGAGCAGCTGTCGAACCTCATCGCCACGGTCATCATCGGTAACTTCTCGGGCGACCAGGGAACCCTCGCCATGGCGGCGGTCGGCTCCAATGTTCCGCTTACCAGTCTTATGCTCAACCTTTTTATTGGCATGTCGCTTGGCTCCAACGTGGTCATCGCCAACGCTATCGGTCGCAACGATCAGAACATGGTCAAACGCGCCGTCCATACCTCGATTTTAATGGCGCTCGTGGGCTTTGTCGTCATCGCGCTGGGCGAGATCTTTGCCGAGCCCATGCTCGCCGCGCTCAACGTTCCTGCCGAAACCATGCCTCTCGCTTCGCTCTACCTGCGCGTCTTTTTGCTGAGCATGCCCTCGATCTTGCTCTACAACTTTGAGGCCGCGATCTTCCGCTCCGTCGGCATCACCCGCATGCCGCTGCAGGCGCTTGCCGTGTCCACCGTCCTCAACATTGGCCTGGACCTCATCTTTGTCCCCGTGCTCCACTGGGGCGTCGCAGGTGTCGCCATCGCCACCGCCATCGCCTATACCGTCAGCGCCGTCACGCTCTTTATCCGTCTGCTCAAGACCGATTCCGTCGTCCGCGTCACCCTGCGCGATCTGGCTATCGACCCCGTCGCCCTCAAGCGCATCGTTAAGATCGGCCTGCCCGCCGGTATCCAAAGCGCCGTCTTTGCCGTCGCCAACATCATCATCCAGTCCGCCATCAACAGCTTGGGCACCGAGGTCATGGCGGCATCCAGCGCTGCCATGAGCCTGGAGTATGTGTGCTACAACCTGCTCAACAGCTTTAGCCAGGCTTGCACCACCTTTGTGGGACAAAACCACGGCGCGCGCCAGATCGACCGCTGCACCAAGACGCTCAAGGTCTGCCTGGTCGAAGGCGGCATCGTTGCACTCACCACGATTATCGTCATCGTCGGTCTGGGGCGCGAGATCCTGGCGTTGTTCAACAGCGATCCCAACATCGTCTCGATCGGCTATATCCGCGTGTGTTCGATCTTCCCGGCGTACGCCTTTAGCATGTTCTACGAAAACATGTCCGGTTATCTGCGCGGCTTTGGCATCTCGCTCATGCCCGCCCTCATCACCATGATTTGCGTCTGCGGCATCCGCTTCTACTGGGTATTCTGCGTGTTCCCGCACTTCCGCACCTTTGCGAACATCATGATGGTCTACCCCATCAGCCTGGGCACCACGGCGTTCTTTATGGTCGTGGCGGTACTACTCTGCCACCCGGCACGCACCTATCGCGCCGCCCAAGCCAAAGCGACAGCCCGCTAAACACCGCACTCAACGCCATGCCAGTCATTAATTGACAATATGTGAGCTCATATAGTCGATAAAGTGCCTCGTGGCGATAGGCATGGTGTCCCAGCTGCGCCAGGCTGCCACTACGTCACGCGAGGGAGCGTGCACGATGGGACGCACGCGAATATCGGCCCTCATGCCCTCGACGGTACGGCGATACAGCATACTCACGCCTAGGCCCTCCTCCACCATCGCCATGATGGTGTAGTCGTCGGTCACCTCGCTCGTCACGTGCGGCGACAGCCCATGCGCCGCGAATGCATCGAGCACCAGGCTCTGTTCGCCCTCATCCAGCAGCACAAACGGCTCGGACGCCAGGTCGGCGAGCGTCACCTTTTCCTTTGCCGTCAGCGGATGCGCGGCCGGCAACAGTGCTACCAACTCATCGTGATAGACCACGCGCTTCTCGAGCCCAGCAGTAAATCCGCGTGCCGTAAAGCAAAAATCAACCACGCCATCGTGCACCCACTGGGCATTGCGCGTGTAATCGCCCTGTTTGAGCGTAAAGCGTACACCCGGATGCAGGGCACCAAAGTCGCGGATCACGCGCGGCAACACGGTGCGGCTCACGTTGGTAAACGTTGCGATACGAATATCAGTCGAGGAGAGTCCCAGCAATTCCTGGCGCTTGCCCTCAAGCTCGGCCTCGGCAGTTACAATCTGGCGCAGATACGGCAGGTACTGCTTGCCGTCGCGCGTAAGCGAAACGCCCTGCTTGCCGCGCTCGATAAGCGTGGTACCCAGCTCGCGCTCGAGCGCTTTGACGGCCTGGCTCACCGCGCTTTGCGTATAGCCCAGCTCATCGGCTGCACCCTTAAGACTGCCGCGATCGACCACCATACAAACAATCTGATACCGCGATGCCATCGTACCTCCACATCGACGTAGCCGTAAAACGTTTTGCCAGCGCTTTTCCCGCCTACATTAGTATTACTTAATCATACTGAAGATACATTCGCTTTACTACATCTAAATCTGGGAGCAGAATCCTTTTTGCGAAACCGTTCTGTAACAAAAGGAGTCCCATGGATCGCAAAAAAGCAATCGCGCTCTCGTTTTCCGTTCCCGTCGCATGGGGCTTTTCGTATCCCCTCATGAAGATCGGCATGGACAGCATGAACGCCACGAGCATCGTTGCGCTGCGCTGCATCATCGCCTTTGCGGCCTGCCTGTTGCTCTTCCACAAGCGCGCTTTCCGCATCAACCGCGACCTGATGGTTCGCGCCGCCATCATCGGCGCCATCATGGCAACCGAGCTCACCTGCATGTGCTTGGGCTCCAGCCTTACCTCCGCCTCCACCGCCGGCTTTTTGCAGAGCCTGACGGTCGTGATCGTGCCGTTTGCCAACGCCGCCCTGCTGCGTCGCGCCCCCGAGCGCAAGGTACTCATCGGCACCGCCATCGTCACCTGCGGTATGCTGCTGCTCTCGGGTGCCGACTTTACCAGCCTGAATCCCGGCGCGATCATCATGCTGCTCTCCGCTTTTGTCTATGCCGGCCATATCATTGTGGCGAAGCGCTTTGTCGAAGATGTCGACCCGCTGGCTCTGGGCGTTTGGCAGCTGGGCTTTGGCGGCCTGTTCTCGGGCATCGCCGCATTTGCCTTTGGCGGTTTCACGCTTCCCGGCACGCCGGGCGAGGTCGTGGTCGTCGTCGCACTCGCGCTCATCTGCTCTGCCTACGGCTTTATCACCCAAACGCTCGCGCAGCCCCACGTGCCCGCCGAGACCACCGGCTTTGCCTTCTCGCTCGAGCCGGTCTGCTCCGCCGTCTTCTCGTTCTTCCTGGTCGGCGAGGTCCTGAGCCCCATCGCCTTCTTTGGCGCCGCCCTCATCCTCACCGGTGTCATGGTGGCAACCGTCGAGCTTCCTCGTCTTCGCGCACATGAACACGCTCGCATGGCAGGAGCGCCCGAGCGCGTCTCGTAGACCCCACTCTTCATACAGCCGTGGCATAAAGGCAACCGGTGCGCCTTTACAATAGATGCCAACAGAGCATCTGCCATAAAGGAGCCCCATGGACACCGCAACCCGCGACCGCAACATAGCAACTTGGTTGGGCGATGCGCCGCAGCCGGTACGTGACACGACGAACCAGCTGCTCGAGCGCATCGCCCTTTTACGTGCCGAGCAGACTATCTACCCGGCACAAGACGACATCCTCAATGCCCTCGCCTACACGCCGGCAGACCAAGCCAAAGTTGTCATCTTGGGTCAAGACCCCTATCACGGACCCAACCAGGCCATGGGGCTTTCGTTCTCGGTCCCCGCGACGCAAACCAAACTGCCGCCGAGCCTGCGCAACATCTATAAGGAACTCAGCGCCGATCTGGGCTGCCCCATCCCCGCCACGGGAGACCTGACCCCATGGGCACAACAGGGCGTCCTGCTCCTCAACACTACGCTCACCGTGCGCGAGCATGCCGCCAATTCGCACGCCAAGCTGGGCTGGAGCACGCTCACCGACTATATTATCGAACGCTGCTGTCAGCTACCCCAACCGGTAGTCTTTTTGGCATGGGGCCGCTTTGCCCAGCAGATGGTCGAAGGTAAGCTCGTCGCAACTGGCGCGGGCAAGGCAACCGACAAGTTCTGCCTGGCCTCCACGCACCCCTCGCCGCTTTCGGCCAACCGCGCCACGGCAGAACTCCCCGCCTTTATGGGGTCGCGTCCCTTCTCGGCAGCCAATCAGCTACTCGAGCAGCACGGCTCGACCCCCGTCAACTGGACTTGCCTCGGCTAAAAATCGATACATCAAAAACGCGCCCGACGGCTTGCCATCGGGCGCGTTTTATTACTCGGGCCAGATAAACTGGGTGCGGCCGGCCTCGCCGCCATCGATCAGCAGGCTCTGCCCGGTCATAAACCGGTTGGCCACGCCCACAAAGTAGATCCACTCGGCGATCTCTTGGGCGGTGGCCCAGCGTTTAAGCGGCGTGAGCTCCATAATCTGGTTCCACAGGTGTTCGTCTTCCATCACGCAACGGTTGAGCGACGTGATAACGCCGCCCGGGTCCACACTGTTGGCGATGGCCTGCGGCGCCAAGCGGTTTGCAAGGTTCTTGGTGTAGGCGATAACGCCGCCCTTGCTGGCGGCATAGGCGGGAAACTCCGATCCCGTATGCCCGCTCGCCGACCCCACATTGACCACGGATGTAATGGCCGGCGCCGGCTTGGCGGCAAGCCCCTCCCCCACAAAGGCATAGCGCTCGGTCACGTTGATGGTGCCGCACAGGTTGGCGGCAATATCGTTGGCCGAATCCTGCGTACCGGCGACGTTTACGATCACCTGGGGTTCAAGCTCGCCTGGAAACGAGTCCGGCTCGCGGACATCAACGATCAGATGGCGGTAGCGCTCGTGTTCGATCGCCGCCGGCAGCAGATCAAAGCCCACGACCTCGTGGCCCTCGTCCAAAAAACGCTGCACGCACGCGGCTCCGATACCGCCCGAGGCACCCGTGATCAAAACCCGCATACTTGCTCCTTAGGCGGTTGCGTGACGCTCGAGGTACTCGGCGCCCACATTCTCGCGCTCCCAGCCACGCACGACCTTGTAGCCCACGGGGCTCAGGAAGACCTCACACAGCAGCTCGGCAACAGCGCCGGTCAGCGAGCACATAAGGACCTGCACCCAGGTCCAGCCAAAGAACGTGTGGCTCACCACAATGGCAAAGACCAGGTTGTCGATAAACTGGCCAACACCCGTGGACACATAGGAACGGAAGGCAAAGCTCGCAAAGTTATTCTTTTTGAGCATACGGCCGAGCGACTGGTTGAGCGTGGAGTTCACCACGGCAGAAACGAGCATGGCGAGCGAAGATCCAAACACCACGTACCAGGTGCCGCCGATGGTGGCGTTAAGGGCGGTGTTGACCTCGATCATGCCCGTGTCATAGTAGGCGCCCCACATGCCGGGCGTGAGCGAGCATGCCCAAAAGCACAGGCTCACAGCCAGGTTGACCAGCAGCGCGAGGATAGAGATTTTGATGGATGCCTTGGCGCCAAAGCGCTTGCAGATCATGTCCTGGCACAAAAACGAAACCCAGCTCACCACAAAGCCGCAATCGAGTGCCAGATACGGCAGGCTGATGAGCTCTTTGTTGGCCAGCAGGTTCATCATGATGACGCTCACGAAAAACAGCGAAACCGTTGCCGCGGGAATGCTCCGCAACAGGACCTTGTAGTCCTCCATGACCTTCTTGATCATTATGTACTCCTTTGGTTTTAGGTTTAACGAGCAGGATATCGGACCCGAACTGCTCGGCCGCCACGGTCTTGAGGCGACGGTGGGTATGATAGCCGCTCACGCGGCGGCAGGCAAGCAAACGGCGCGGCAGCCCCGCAGGACCACCGCGCCGGCGCACTAAAACGTTACGTTGCCAAACTCCGACAGGACAAGGTCGGGGTTGTGGTCGGTTGCCCAGTCCACGTTCCACGGGCTCGTGAACAGCAGCAGCTTACCGCCGCGCATGTCCTCGACGCGCAGGGTATCGCGCGTGAGCGAAAGGCCCGGGATGTCGATGGTGTCGGGGTCGTTTTGGATCCAGCGGATGTCCGTATAGGGCAGCGGCTGGCGACGGACCTCAACACGGTACTCGGCCTTGAGGCGGCGCTCGAGTACCTCAAACTGCAGCACGCCGACCACGCCCACGATTACGCTCTCCATGCCGGCACCCAGCTCGCGGAAAATCTGGATGGCACCCTCCTGGGCAAGCTCCTCCATACCCTTTACGAACTGCTTGCGCTTGAGCGTGTCGACCTGCGTAATGCGAGCGAACATCTCGGGGGCGAACGTCGGGATCTGTGGATACTGCACGTGGCGCTTGCCGGAGCACACGGTGTCGCCGATGCTAAAGATGCCCGGGTCGAACAGGCCCACGATATCGCCCGCATAGGCCTCGTCCACGATGGCGCGGTCGTCGGCCATCATCGACGTGCCCGTGGCCAGCTTGAGTTTACGGTTGCCCTGCATGTGGAAGGCGTCCATGCCGCGCTCGAACTTGCCCGAGCAAATGCGCACAAAGGCGATGCGGTCGCGGTGGTTCTTGTCCATGTTGGCCTGGATCTTAAACACGAAGCCGCTAAAGTCGTTCTCGGCGGGCGCGACCGGCTCGCTGGTGAGCGTATCGGTATAGGCACGCGGCGTCGGGGCCAGACGCAGGAACTCCTTGAGAAAGGGCTCCACGCCAAAGTTGGTGAGCGCCGAGCCAAAGAACGCCGGGCTCAGCTTGCCGCAGGCCACGGCATCTAGGTCGAGCTCGTCGCCGGCGCCATCGAGCAGCTCGATATCGTCCATCAGATTCTTATGGTTCTCCTCGCCGATAAGCTCATCCATGGCCGGATCGCCCAGCTCGGCCTCGACCTCGGCGACCTTCTTGGTGGCGTTGGCGTGACCGTCGCCCTCAAAGGCGATAACGCGACGAGTCTGGCGATCGAACACGCCGCGGAAGTTGCGGCCGCTGCCGATCGGCCAGTTCATGGGATACGTATTGATCCCCAGAACATTCTCGATCTCTTCCATGAGCTCAAACGGATCGCGAGCCTCGTGGTCGAGCTTGTTCACAAAGGTAAAGATGGGAATATGGCGCAGCGTACAGACCTTAAAGAGCTTTTTGGTCTGGGCCTCGACGCCCTTAGCGCCGTCGATGACCATGACTGCGGCGTCGGCGGCCATAAGGGTACGGTAGGTATCCTCCGAGAAGTCCTGGTGGCCGGGGGTATCGAGGATGTTGACGCAGGCGCCGTTGTAGGTGAACTGCAGCACCGAGGAGGTAACGGAAATACCGCGCTCTTTCTCGATGTCCATCCAGTCCGAAACGGCATGCTTGGCCGAGCTCTTGCCCTTGACCGAGCCGGCAGTCTGGATGCTGCCGGTATAGAGCAGCAGCTTCTCGGTAAGCGTGGTCTTACCGGCGTCCGGGTGGCTGATGATCGCGAATGTGCGGCGCGACGAGATTTCATCCGACAGGCTTGCCATGCGGATCCTTTCTTGCATTGAGTGCATTACGTCGTTGTAACCGCACCATTGTAGCCGCGAAATCCCGCCATAGGGCACCTATCAGGACAAATTCATCAGTTGGGGCCTGGGTAGCCGGCCCAATCCGAATTTGTCTCTTGCGTAACTGTGCATAGTGTATATATACTGTGCTTACCGGTTATATACACGTGTAGCACAACAGCTAAGGAGCCGCTGTGGACATTATCCTATCCAATTCGAGCGACAAGCCCATCTACGAGCAGATATCCTCGCAGGTCAAAGCTCAGATCCTTTCGGGCACACTCGCTGCGGGAGCCAAACTCCCCAGCATCCGTGCACTCGCGAGCGACCTGGGTGTGAGCGTCATCACCACCAAGCGCGCCTACGCCGACATGGAGCAACTCGGGTTTATCTGCACCGTGCAGGGCAAGGGCTGCTTTGTCGCCGAGGGCAACCAGAAGCTCTTGCGCGAAAACCAGCTCTGCCATATCGAAGAGCTGCTTGCGAAAGCGGCGAGCCAAGCCGAAACCCTGGGCGTCACGCGCGACAAACTGCACGAAATGCTCGACCTGGTGGCCCCCGAAACCATGCAGTAGCCATCTGCAAGAAAGGCTATACCATGCAATATTTGCTAGAAATCAAAGGTGCGTCGCGCCATGTGAGCGATCGCTTTTCGCTGCGCGACGTCACGCTTGCCGTGGAGCCTGGCCAGATCGTTGGCTTTGTTGGTGCCAACGGTGCTGGCAAAACAACGACGATTCGAGCCGCGCTCGGGCTTATCAAACTCGATGCCGGCGAGGTGCGCCTGTTTGGGCAGCGCTGTGGCGCCGAGGCGCCCGATGAATCGCAACGCCACCTGCGCTCCCGCGTCGGTCTTGTCCTGGACACGTGCCCCTTCCCCTCCACGCTCAAGGTGGGCCAAATCGAGGCGCTCGTAGGCCCTGCGTACCCCACGTGGGACCGCAAAACGTTCGCCGGATTCATCAACCGATTTGGCCTCGATCCCAGGACAAAGGTCAAGGACCTCTCCCGCGGCATGGGCATGAAACTGCAGCTTGCCTGTGCGCTCAGCCACAATGCCAAGCTGCTCGTTTTGGACGAAGCCACCGCGGGCCTCGATCCCATGGCACGCGAGGAACTGCTTGATGAGCTGCTTGCCTTTGTCGCCGACGGCCAGCGCAGCGTGCTGCTCTCGAGCCACATTACGTCCGACCTCGATCGTGCCGCCGACCGCGTCATCTGTATCGATAACGGCTCGATTGTGTTTGACCTGCCGCGCGAGGACATTACCGACCGCGCCGGCATCGCCCACTGTACCCAAGCACAGGCCGCCGAGCTTACGGCTTGCGTCGAAGGCGCCCGCGCCGCCCACCACGCCTACAGCGTGGACGTGCTCGTGCCCAACCGTCGCGATACGCTCGAGGCCTTTCCCGAGATTCCCTGCGATCGGGCAACCATTGATGACTATCTGCGCCTCATGCTGAAAGGGGCTTCGAAATGAAACGCGCCTTTATGTCCGAGCTCGCCATCGTTCGCACGCTCATCCCGAGCATTGCGGGCGTCGGCCTGTTCATCTTCGTCGTGTTGACCCTCGTCAACGCATCGGATGGCGATTCCGGTATGAGCGCCGGCGCCTGCGCGGTCAGCGCCATGTCGCCCATCACGGTCATGAGTTCGCTGGCCGGCTTCGACAATCAAAATGGCTGGGAGCGTTATCGGGCGACGCTGCCCTTCTCGCGCAAAGAGATCATCTGCGCACGCTACCTGAGCGTTATTGCCTTCTCCGCCGTCATGGCATGTGCAGCTACGCTTTTGAGTATCATCGCCATCCCGCTCTTCAGCAGCGTGGGCATTCCTTCGGCGGGACAGACGGTCTTTGAGATCGCAATCGCCTCAGCAGCCTCGATGCTCATCTCACTCATGATGGTATTTCTGGCGCAGCCGCTGTTCTTTCGCTTTGGACACATGGAGGCGCTGCGCCTTTCCGTCGGCCTGTTTGCCCTGCTCGGATGCCTTGCCATGGCCGCACTGAGCTCCTCCAACCCCATCAGCAACTGGCTTATGTCGATTGCCGGGGCGAACCCCGATCCTGCCGTCCTCGGCTGTCTGTGCGCAGGAATTGCCGCGCTGGCCCTCGTGCTATGTGCACTGAGCTGCGCCGTCAGCACCAAGGTTTATCGAGTACGCGATTTGTAAGCATGCGAGTCTCGATCCACGAAGGGAGTGATCGCCCCCTCCCCGCAAATCCGTGGCAAACGGCATGTCCCCGGCGTGCGCCACCGTGCTACTTGCGTAGCAGCTTGGGCAGCGGAATGCCTGCCGCAATGACGGCGGCGATAATCATGCAGACGATACCCTTGAGCGGGAAACACATGAGCAGCAGGCCCACGACCATGACCGGCTGACGCATGACCGCACCCATCGTCGATGCCGTGCAGACGGCGACGCAAAAGACCGGATTGGCGCCGGTAAGGATGGCGAAGCCGTAGCCCAGGCTCACGCCCGAAAAGATAACCGGGAAGAAGTGACCGCCGCGCCAGCCCAGGTTGATGAGGGCAGGCGTCAACATGGCCTTGACAAGACCGGTCGCGATAAGCACGCCGGCGGGAATGGCCATATAGGTCTCCATGAGCACATCGGCCTGTGTCTCGCCGGCAAACATGGTGTAGGGCAGAACCGTACCGCAGATGGCGAGCGCCAAACCGGCCAGCATGGCCTTGACGACAGGGCGCTCCCCTATGGCATGGGACAGTGCCTCGCTTGCATGCTCAGAGACAAAGTACAGCCAGCCGCATACGGTGCCGACCAACGCCAGCGGAATGAGCCAGACAAGTTCCAGGTTGCCCACCTGAGCGGACTCGAACCTGGGCATGCCCATGCCGCCGCCCATAAGCTGGCCGAGCAGCAGGTAGGTACCCAGACCGCCGGCAATCGCAATGCCGTAGACCACGGTCTTTTGCGCCTTGGGAAGCTTGATCGTGATCTCATCGGACGCGGACTCATCGTCATTAGCGCCCTGGCCGTCGGCGCTACCGGCGAGCGGCGCCACAAAGCCAAACACGGGCGCGGTGAAGAGCGCCGTCAGGGCAGCTTGGGTACCCAGCAGCGTGAGCTGCCTAAACTCGGCGCCAAAGCGACGCATGCGGTCGCCGACCCAGCTGCACAGACCCGCAATGACGCCGGTCAGGCCGGCCTCCGGTCCAATGCTTCCGCCAAATAGCAGTGGCAGCAATGCCGCAAGCGAAAGCTTGCCCAAGTTGTCGTACGGGTAGCGGCCGTCGCGCTTTACCTTGACCATCACTTGGTTGAGGTCATCGGTCTTGGTGCCCGTAAGCTTTTCGTACAGACCGATCAGCAGGCCGCCCAGCAGGCAGACGAAAAACGGATACGGCAAAAAACCGAACGGACCGCTCGCGAGCTCGGGCGAAGCGACGCCCAGCATATGCGGGATCTCGGTCCATAGATAGTCGATACCGCGCTCCATCGCAAAGAAGAACAGCCAGACCGCGGCGCCCGCAAACGCACCGGTCGCAGCCACGCTCACTAAGAACAGCGCACGGTTTTTGGGTTTTGCAAGGGTATCCATCGGGACCTCCCGTGGTCAAATCGACAAAGATACGTTTTATTGTAGGACGAGCAGGCCTCGGGCGGGCTAACCATCTACGCCGCGAACGGTGCCGTTGGGTGCCGCACGAGCGATGAGCCTAAGGCTTAGGCGCCGATAATCGATGCGATTTGACGCAGGTCGTCGGCAAAGTAGATGCCGGTCTGGCGCTGCGGGCTCGATAGGCCCTTGTCGATCATGCGCCCGAGCAGCGACTTAAGGTCGTTGTAGTACCCATCCAGGTTGTACAGAATGCACGGCGCACTCAAGTGCCCCAACGACACGGCGGACATGACCTCGGCAATCTCCTCGAGCGTGCCCGTACCGCCCGGGAAGGCGATGAACGCGTCGCCGAGCTCGATCATCTTGGCCTTACGCTCGGCCATGTCACTCGTCACGATGAGGTCGTCAATACCGTCGTGTTGAAACTCTGCCTCGATAAAAAAGCTCGGCTCAACGCCCGTCACATGCCCGCCAGCATCGAGCACGCTATCGGCAAGCGCGCCCATCAGGCCCGACTTGGAGCCGCCGTATACCAGCGCGTGGCCGTTGGAGCCAATCCACGTGCCGAGCTCTCGCACTGCAGGCAGAAACGCCGGGTCGTTGCCGACGCTCGCGCCCAGGTATACCGTGATATTCATATTCAGTCCCCCTCGTCGTGACGCGCGTCGCCCGTTCTAGCGTTGGCGTCGGCGATATTCGCGCACACGGCGCGACAGGTCGGCGAGCTCGTCACGATCGAGCTCTTCCAAATGCTCGAGATCGTCCATAAAGCGCGCCATGGTGTCCTTTTGACGCATCTTGATGAGCGTGTTGCAGTAGTTCACCGCCACGCCCGTGAGCATGGCGATGTAGAAGATGCTGATGACGCTCAAAACGACGGTGATAGCGCGGGCAACCGGCGTCTCGGCCGGGATATCACCGAAGCCGATCGTCGATACGGTCTCAAAGCTAAACCAGAGGCCGTCGCCAAACGTGAGGGTCGTGGGCTCGGACAGCCAGACGGCCGTCGAGCACAGCAGATAGAAGACGAGAAACAGGCCCGTGATGCGCGCAAAGCCAGCCTGGCGCAAAACATCGGCAAGCGTCCTCAACTTGTTCATCGCGACCTCTTTTCCCAGACGCCCAATCACATTCGCTCGGTATTGTCCCACGCCTCCCCCGCAAACGGAACTAGTCATTGGGGACGTTCTTAAATGACTAGTCAAACAAGAACGTCCCCAATGACTACCTGACCGTTTAGCGGTGCGGTGGCTGAGTGGGCAGGTTGAGCTGGTATCCTTATGTGATACTGTCTCGACTCGATAGGATTTCATGTGAAACCTTCCGCCATCCTTCGTTTGGCTCTATATCGCACCCTAGCCGTTGCGGTTGCCGTACTCACCGTACTGAGCGCCGTCATGCCTGCCCCCGCCTTTGCCGCCGACTCCGACCACCAGGTCAAGACGGTCCGCGTTGGCTGGCTCGTCAACAACAAAGGCTTCCAGGAAGGCACGCCGGGCGAGCGCCTCTCGGGATGGGGCTACGAGTACCTCCAGACCCTCTCGTATTACACAAAGGGCTGGCAATACGAATACGTTAGCGGCACCTTCTCCGAGCTTATGGACATGCTCGAGGCAGGCGAGATCGACCTCATGCCCAACATCTCGTATTCGGCAGAGCGCGAGCAGAAGCTGCTCTTTTCCTCGAACCCCGAGGGCACCGAGCGCTACTACATCTACGCCAGGCCCGACCGCGACGATCTGGCCAAGGGTGACCCCCAGGCGCTCCAAGGCCTCACCATCGGCTGCAACTCTGGCGTTATGCAAACTATCGTCGGCCAGCAGTGGCTCGCCGACGAAGGCGTCACCTGCACCTATAAAGAAATCGACACCGGCAGTGCCCTCTTTGAGGCGCTTGCAGACGGCGAGGTCGACGCCGTCATCATGAACGACACCATTTCGTCGCCCGATGCGTCACCCATCTTCTACGTAGGCTCGAGCGACTACTATTTTGCCGTTCCCAAAAGCCGCCCCGATCTGATGAACGACATCAACGCCGCCATGACGACCATCGCCCGCGATAACCCGCGCTATAACGAGGAAGTCAAATCGAGTTACTCGACCCAAAACAGTGGCTCGTCATCGCTCACCGGCCCCGAGACCACCTGGCTCAAAGCAAACGGCAATACCATCACGCTCGGCTATCTTAAAAACCAACTTCCCTACTGTACGCAAAATGACGACGGCGAGATGGAAGGGTCGCTCGCCTCGCTTGCAACGACGTTGCACGACAAGTTTGGCATTACGGTCAAAACAATCGCACTCTCGAGCAACAAACAAATGATCAAAGCCCTTTCCAACGGGACCATCGATGTCGCCCTGCCGTTGTTTCGCGACTACTGGCTCGCCGAGCAGACAGGGGTCATCCAGTCAAACTCGATGGGAACGGTTTCGCTGACCGCCATTCACAGTGGCAAAAACCTGAACAGCGACCTTAAGAACATCGCTTGTACAAAGAGCACAATCGTTAACCGTTTTGAGCTCGAAAGTCTCTTTCCGAACGCAACGGTAACCGAGTATTCGAATGACGGCGAGGTGCTCAAAGCCCTCGATGAGGGGAAGGCACGTTGCATCATTGTCCCCAGCACGCGCCTGGAAACTCTCCGCGACATCTACGACATCGAGGATTTCGAAACACAGGAACTCACCAACACGGCACAACTATCGTGTTTAATTTCGCGCGGCAAGCCCGAGCTGCTGGGAATCATCAATAAGGGCATCGTCAATGCAGGTGAATCGCTCTCTGCAAACAGCTATTTCCCCACATCGTACTCGGCGCAAGAATCGGATGCGTTCCGACTTCTCTACCGCAACCGCATCGTCATTGCGGCAGTCGTCATTTGCATTTTGCTCACCGGCATCGTCATCCTTGTCTGGTCGCTTTACCGCGCACAGGAGGAACGGCAGAAAGCCGATGCCGCCAACGCCGCCAAAACCGCTTTCCTCACGCGCATGAGCCACGACATCCGCACGCCGCTCAACGGCATCCTGGGCCTTATCGAAATTGAGGAATTGAGAGAAGGCGACATGCAGGTCGCCCGCGAAAGCCGCGCCAAGGCGCGCGTTGCCGCCAATCACCTGCTGTCACTGATTAACGACATCCTCGAGATGGGCAGGATCGAGGAGCGCAAAGTGACGCTCGAGCACGAATCATTCAACCTTAAAGAGCTGTGCGACAATGCGCTCGTACTGTGCAAGCTCCGCGCATCGGACCGCGGCATAACCATGCTCGACACCAGCGAGCCCTACGCTGTCGACCAATATATGATCGGCAGCCCCACCCATATTCGGCAGATCCTTGTCAACCTGCTCGACAACAGCATCAAGTACAACAAGCACGGAGGCACCGTCACGTTCTCATCGACCATCAAACCGGTCGACGACGAGCACGCCGTGTTTTGCTTTAGCGTCTCGGATACCGGCATTGGTATGACATCCGAGTTTTTGGCACACATTTACGAGCCGTTTGCCCAGGAAGGCGACGATGCGCGCAGCAAGTTCCAAGGAACCGGCATTGGCATGTCTATCGTCAAATCGCTCATCGATATGATGGGCGGCACGATTGAGATTTCGAGTGAGGTTGGCGTGGGGAGTACGTTTGACGTCCGGATTCCGCTCGATATCGACAAGAACCCTCAGATAAAAGAATGTGCAGACACGCAGGTAAGCAGCTGCTCACTCGCCGGCATGAACGTCCTTTTGGCAGAAGATAACGAACTCAATGCCGAGATTGCCCAAGCTCTGCTCGAAAGCGAAGGCATCGTCGTGACTTGCGCCGCCGACGGCAACGAAACGGTCGATCTATATGTTGGTCGTCCCACCGGCAGCTTCGATGCAATCCTGATGGACATCATGATGCCGGGCATGGACGGCTACGAGGCAACCCGGGCGATCCGCCTGAGCGAAAAGGCCGATGCGGCCGACATCCCCATCATCGCGCTCACCGCCAACGCCTTTGCCGAAGACGCCAAGGCGGCACACGACGCCGGCATGAACGCCCATCTGCCCAAACCGCTCGACTTTAGCAAGCTCAAAAACATACTCGCCTGTATCAAGAAAAATGGGGCTGTTTCGCTATAGTTTGTGCTCAACCACCATGCGCAGTAGAAAGGAAGCCAACGATGTTTAGGCCCTTACGTCGAAAGAAACGCGCCATCACCGACGAGAAAGCGCGCGAACTGCTCGCTACCTGCAAGCGCGGCGTCTTTGCCGTCAACGGCGATGATGGCTACCCCTATGCCATTCCCGTCAACTACTTCTTTGACGCCGAGCACGACAAGATTTATTTCCATGGCGCCAAGGCTGGCCACAAGGTCGATTCACTCAAGCATGATGATAAAGTCTGCTTTACCGTTTACGGCAACGAGTGGTACAAGGACGGCGACTGGGCTCCCTACGTTATGAGTACCGTTGTCTTTGGTCGTTGTCGCCTGGTAGATGAAGCGCCCGCGTTTATCGAGGACAAAGTCCGTCAGCTCGCGCTTAAGTACTACCCTTCTGCCGAAGAAGTCGAGGAGGAGATCGCCAAAGACATAAAGGGCGTCCAACTCTACGAGATTTCGATTGAACATCTTTGCGGCAAGCAGATTCATGAAAAGTAGCGAATGCGGAAAACGCGCTCGCTACCCTCTGCACCCCATGTGCCCACGCATTTTGACGGCGTGGGCACATGGGGCAGCACTCGAATCGAGCGCCCCCTATACCCCAAAAACGTAGCGGTCCAGGCGCTCACACGCCTCCTTTACCCGCGAAAGCGGCAGTGCCAGATTCACGCGGATGTGACAGGGCCCGTGGAACGGGCGGCCGTCCTGATACCCCACGCCCACGCGCGCCCCCTCGTCGAGCAGCCACTGAATATCGCGGCCATGCTCGAGGCACCACTCGGTGCAGTCCAGAAACACCATGTACGTGCCCTGCGGACGCGAATAGCCCACGCCCTCAAAATGCTCGTCCACGTAATCGCAGAAGTAGTCAATGTTGCCCTGGATGACCTGATTGAGCTCTTCGACCCACTCGTAGCCCTGCGGCTGGTAGGCGCCGATAAGCGCGTGCATCGAAAGGACGTTCATCTCGTTGTAGTGAGTCTTGTTGGACACGGCGCACACGCGGTCGCGCAGCGTCTCGTTATAGATGATGTGGTAGCTGCCGACCAGGCCCGCCAGGTTGAACGTCTTGCTGGGCGCGTAGAGGGCAACCGTGCGCATGCGGGCATCCTCGCTCACCGACTGCGTCGGGATATGTCTGTGACCCGGCAGGATGATATCGGACCAAATCTCATCCGAGATCACCACGCAATCGTGCTGGCGATAGATGTCCATGGCACGTTCGATCTCGTCGCGCTCCCATACGCGGCCGCAGGGATTGTGCGGCGAGCAGAACACCGCGGCATGGATGTGGTTTTGGGCGAGCTTGCGCTCCATGTCCTCAAAGTCCATACGCCACACGCCTTGGTCGTCGAGCTTAAGCGGGCTGTGGACAATGCGATAGCCCGCGGCTTCGATAGACTTGGTGAAACCGATGTAGGTGGGGCTGTGAACCAGCACCGCATCGCCCGGCTGGACATACGCGCGCAGCGTCGACACGACACCGCCCAGCACGCCGTTTTCATAGCCGATATGCTCAGGAAGCAGGCTCTTAACGCCATTGCGGCGGCTCTGCCATTCGATGATGCGGTCAAAGTACTCGTCGCGCGGATCGAAATAGCCAAACATGGGATGCTGGGCGCGCTGAATGATGTGCTCCTGAACCGTGGGCACCGTGGCAAAATTCATGTCCGCCACCCACATGGGGATGCGGTCGAAGCCCTCGTCGGGTGCGTTCGGAGCCATGTCGGGAATTTCTCCCCAGGAGTCAACGGCGATGGCGTCCATGCCGTGGCGGTCGATAAGCGAGCTGAAGTCGTATTTCATGCTGAGCTCCCGTGCAAAGCGGATTGTTTTGGTAGGCGTTATTGTCCACCAGCGCGGGCGGTTTTGGAGCGGAGTTTGGCGCTTAATTTGACGGGTGCGGACGAGTAGCTGGTTAGTCTCGCGCGTCGTTGATGGCGGTTATCGTCAACCTGGTTCCGTCGACCGTAAACGATATGTCGAGCCCAGCGTAAGCCAAATGGTAAACGCGGTTTGGCTCGTGTTTGCCGCCCGCACGGCGCGGATCTTGGCGGAGCACCTCGATCAAGCCGGGGAGCTTTTCAGGCGGGACCATATCCTGCAGCACTTGCGGAAACTCGACGTCGAGCTCTTGCCACGGCGCGTCTTCAATCCAGCCGCCCGTTGCATCCGGGTGGCAGTCCGCAAACGGAATGTAGGGCTTAATGTCGTAGATGGGCGTGCCGTCGCGCAGGTCGGCCCCCAGCACATGAATGATGGGGCCATCGTCGGTAAGCTCAACACGATCGAGCTTGACACAGGTGAGCCCGATGGGATTAGGGCGAAACGGGCTGCGCGTGGCAAACACGCCCACGCGCTCAGCTCCACCCAGACGCGGCGGGCGCACGGTTTTCGACCATTTTGCGTTGGTGCCGGACCTGTCCTGCGTTTTGGCATCGGCGGCTATGTCCTTAGCCGTGCCGCCGGGCGTTCCGTTTTCGAAGCGCCACAGCAGCCATAGGTGAGAGAAGGAGCCCAGACCCTCAACCGCTGCGTTGGAGGCAAATTCCGGCTCAAAGACGATGCGTCCCTGCAGATGGGGCGCCAAAAAGCTGTTGCGCGGGATGCCGAACTTCTGCGGCAGGTCGGTATGTATGTGTGCGATAGGTTCCATGCCGGTCATTGTACGGCATGGAGGTGTGGGGCGTTGCGCGCAATTCTTCGTCGCGGTCCCCGTCGTGCAACCAACGGTTGCTTGGAAGGGCACCTACTGCCGCGTATGCTTAAGCCATCAACCAGCAGAAAGCAGAAAGGAGCCGTTATGGCCTTTGCAGAAAAGCTCATTGCTGTCCGTCGCGCCCATCACCTTACCCAAGAGCAGCTCGCCGCCAAGCTCTTCGTCACACGCCAAGCCGTCAGCCGTTGGGAACGCGGCGAGGTCACACCGGGTATCGACATGATGAAGCTCATCGCCGCCGTGACCGGCGAGCCCCTGTCTCACCTGCTCGAAATGCCCGAGCACTATTGCCAGAGCTGCGGCATGATACTCACACCCGACGACTGCGGCACCGATGCTGCGGGCACCGCGACCGATCATTACTGCAAGTGGTGCTACGACCACGGCAAGTACACCTACGACACTACGATGGAGGCAATGATCGAGGATTGTGCCCCGCGCCTGGCACAAAACACCGGTATGTCGCTCGACGAAGCTGTCTCGCTCATGGGCGCCGTGCTGCCGCAACTGGAACGCTGGCGCGCCGTGCAAGAAAACGAGGAGCGCTACGGCGCCGAAGCGCGGGCGCGCTATGGCGATGAGGCTATCGATGCAGCAAACGAAACGTTACTGGATATGGATCCTCAGACATGGAACGACATGAAGGAACTTGAACGCGCTATTCTGGGCCAGCTCTCGATTGCCATGAGCGACGGCGAACCGGATGGAAGCGAGGCTCGCAAGCTTGTCGCGATGCATCGTCGCTGGATTGCTCTCAACTGGGGATGCGAGCCCCAAGACGAGGCGTACTTGGGCCTCGCCCACGGCTATCTTGCCGACCAGCGCTTTGTTGACTACTACGACAAGCCCTGCGGCACCGGCGCCACGGCGTTTCTAGTCCAGACGATCGAGTCGTCGTCGGCTCACGCATAGACCGCAGCGGCTTTGGGTATTTCAATCGAAACCTCAACCGATTGGAGACCTATGGCTACTGATCACGAGCTCGCGCTCTACGTTATGACCGGCTGCCCGTATTGCATAAAGGTCAAGCGTTTCCTGGCCGATAACGGCGTGACCATCCCCGAGCGCAACATCTCGACCGACCCCGATGCCGAGCAGACGCTCATCGCCGTCGGAGGAAAACGCCAGGTTCCTTGCCTGTTCATCGACGGAAAGCCGCTCTACGAATCGAGCGACATCATCGCCTGGGTACAGGGGAACCTGCTCTAGTACTCATTGGGGACGCACTTAAATGAGTAGTTACACTCATTGGGGACGCACTTAAATGAGTAGTCGTTAAAGAACGTCCCCAATAACTAGTCCCCCGCCGAACCCAAACATATACGCCAGCATCCAAAGTCGACTTTTTTCGACACCTTTGAATGCTGGCGTACAGCTTTTTGTGGGCGGTCGTTGGGGACGTTCTTAAATGACTAGTTGCTTGAGACGGCCTTTGGATTATGGCTGTTTGAAGCCATCCGACGTCTCTGGAAAGGGCTCCTTAGAGGACCGTGTTCAAAAAATGGCAAATATGAGTACTGCTACTTGTTTAGTAACAGCGATTTTAATCATTTCAGGGATCATTCAACGCCCCAAGCGTCCGCAGACGGCGTTATTTCTCCCCATATGTTCAATAAAAGAGAAGCCTAATGGTATTAAATCTCATCAGGGACCTTTTTTTGAAGAAGATAAATGCAACCACAATGGCAACAGTACTCATATTTGCCTTTTTTGCACACTGCCCTCCAGAATAGTCGTTAGGGACGACTCAAAATAGCAATTCCGGCACTTAGACGCTCTCTTCTTGAATGATTAGTTGTTAAAGAACACTCAGCGACTACTCCAATTCGCGACACACTGTGTCGCGAATTGAGCTGTTCTCACCACCGAAGACCGGTGAAAGCTCCTGGCCAGAACCTCGATAGTTTGTTAAAGTGCCCCCTCTGCAGGTTCAATGAGCGCTCATGTTCCAACTTGGAAAGTGAAGAAATATCGAAACCATCGATGCCCATTTCCTATCGAAAAAACTAGTCAAAACACGCTAATTAGCTTGATAGGCTGCTTGTATTTTTGTCTACAAAACTGTATACAAAAAGAGATTCCGAGAACCAGCGCTCGACATTATGTCGATCGATAGGAGGCGCTATGGATGCTAAGCAGCTCGAAAAGATGATGGGGTTTGCACCCGGAGAGTTGGAGAAAGCCGCGGAGGCATACGAAAAAGATGAGTGGCCGAAGGGTCGCACCATCAAGCTGGGAAGGCCGTCGATCTCTGATGAGCCAAGCGTTGTTTTATCGGCACGTGTGGGTGAATCGGTTCTTGAGGCGTTTGACGCAAAGGCAAAGCGTCATGGGCAGACACGCACAGAGCGGCTCAGGGAGCTCATTACCCTTGACGCAAGGATTGCCTAGTCCCCCGCCGAACCCAAACGTGTATGTCAGCATCCAAAGTCGACATTTTTCGACATCTTTGGGTGCTGACGTACAGCTTTTGCAACATAGTCGTTGGGGACGCACTTAAATGAGTAGTCGTTAAAGAACGTCCCCAACGACTAACTAGCCGTGAAAGCGGGCTATGGGCGCAAGTGGCTGTTCGCGAAAGACGCGCTCGACGGCGGCGCGGTATTCGTCGACCTTTTTGGTCTTGCGCACGATCTTGTGAACGTTAGCGGGATCGGCGAAGGCGCATTTAGCGTAGAACCACCACTCTTTCATGCGAAAGACCGCATTGCCGCCAATCTCGTCCGCATAGGCCGCAAACAGTGTGTCGTGGAAGCGCTGCAGCTCAGCAGCCGCGGCAGCAGGGCCGCCCTTGACCATGCGAGCGAGCACTGGGTTCGCAAGCAAGCCGCGCCCCAACATGACGTGGCGTGTTCCGGGATAGGCCTCCACCAGTGCATCCATGTCCTCAAGATCAAAGATGTCGCCGTTATAGGCCACCGGAAACGGCGCCCGCTTCAGCGTCTCACCGTAAAACTCTTTGCGCGGCGAGCCTGTATAGCGGTCCTTTTGCACGCGCGGATGCACGATTAGCTCTGCCAGCGGCATGCGGCAATAGATGTCGAGCACGCGCTCGTATTCGTCGTCGCTTTCCAACCCCAGCCTGGTCTTGACCGACACCGGCAGCGGCGAGTGCTCGCACACGTCGCTCAAGAACACCTCGAGCTCATCCAGGTTGCGCAGAAAGCCCGAACCCTTCCCCTTGGCTACAACCGTGCCCGAGGGGCAGCCAAGGTTGAGATTGACCTCGCGATAACCCATGTCGGCGAGCACCTGCGCCGCCCATACAAACTCGTCCGCGTTCTTGGACATCAGCTGAGGCACCACGTTAAGCCCCTGGTTATTGGCGGGATCGACCTCTTTAAACGCCTTGCCGCCAAAGCGGTTCCCCACGCGCGGCGGCGGCAAAAACGGCGTGTAATAGCAATCGAGCGCACCAAAACACTCCGCATGCACGCGACGGAACACATGCCCGGTAATCCCCTCCATGGGGGCCAGCGATAAGTACATCGACATCCACTCTCACATCAATGTGACAAAGGGACAGTCCCTTTGTCACATCTGCAAATCATCATTCGAGTGTTTATTTTGGCACAGCAACGCAAGCGGCCCCATGCACGTTATTCGTCCTTCGGCAGCGGCTTCATGCTCCAAAAGACGACGTTCATAATGACGACGATGATGAGCACCACGCCGTTGGCCACCCAAAAGCCCATATTCAGGCCGAGCCACTCCGAGGTGCCAAACAGGTCAATCCAAATCTGCGTCCAGTTCATGCGAACGCTCCTCTCATGTCAAATCCCCTATTACAGCAACTCGCCATAGCGCCTGACATAGGCCTTCTTAAGGCTTGTTGCCAACGCCATATACAGCAAGATGCACGGGATCAGGAACAGGAAGTACTCAGCGGGCAGGGCGCCCAGGCCCAACGTAGGCCCAAGCGGGCTAAACGGAATCGCCGTGAGCAGCGCGATGCCCGTCATCGTGAGCAGCATCACCGGCGCCGAGGCACGGCTCTGAATAAACGGCAGCTTGGGCGTGCGGATCATATGAATGACCAACGTCTGACTCCACATGGACTCGACAAACCAACCGGCCTGGAACAGCGCGATGTATGCCAGCTGCATCTGCTCCAGCGCAGCGCCCGAGTAAACGTGCGCAAGATCGTTAAACAGCACGCCGTGGCTCACAAACAGCGGACAGAAGACAAAATACATAAAGATATAGGTCATAAAGTCAAAGATGGAGCTGGTGGGCCCGATCCAGATCATGAACCTGCCGACACTCGACGCATCCCAGGTACGCGGCACGCGCAGGAACTCCTCGTCCACGTTATCCCAGGGAATCGCCAGGCAGCTGCAGTCATAAATCAAGTTGAGCAGAATCAGCTGGATGCTCATCATGGGCAAAAACGGCAGCAGGGCAGACGCGGCAAGCACGCTAAACATGTTGCCGAAGTTTGAGCTCGCGGTCATCTTTATGTACTTGATCATGTTGGCGTAGGTCTTACGCCCCTCGACGATGCCTTCCTCGAGCACCATCAGGTCCTTCTCAAGCAAGATGATGTCCGCCGACTCCTTGGCAACGTCGACGGCGGTATCGACCGAGATGCCGATATCGGACGACTTCATGGCCGAGGCATCGTTGATGCCGTCACCCATGTAGCCCACAACATGCCCGTTGTCGCGCAGGACGGAGACGACGCGTGCCTTTTGGTCGGGCGTGAGCTTGGCAAACACCTGCACGTCCTCGGCACGACGAGCGAGCTCCGCATCATCCATGGTGGCAATGTCGCTACCCAGCAGCATGTTGTTGACCTGCAGCCCCACCTGCTTGCAGATGGTGCGCGTGACCTTCTCGTTGTCGCCGGTCAAAATCTTGGTGACGACACCATGGTTGCGCAGTGCCTCGATGGCATCGGCCGTCGACTCTTTGGGCGGATCCAAAAACGCCAGATAGCCGATCAGGACCATATCGCACTCGTCCTCGGCGCTAAAGGCACCGGCCGGCGAAGGATTGGACTTTTGCGCAATCGCCAACACACGAAAACCGTCGTCGTTTAAATCGGCGACCGTTGCCAGGATACGCTTGCGCACCTCGTCGTCCAGCACGCGAACCGCGCCATCGATCTCGGCGTGCGAGCACACCGAGAGCATTTCCTCGACAGCGCCCTTGGTGACCATCTGAGTCTTGCCGCTGCGATCGCGCACCACGGTGGTTAGGCGACGGCGCGTAAAATCAAACGGAACCTCGTCGACCTTAACATATGCCTCCGAAAGATCGGTGAGACTCGGGTCGTTTTGCTCCTCTTCCTCGGCGCACTTGATGATCGCCAGGTCCATGAGGTTTTTGTAGCCCGTCTGGAAATAACTGTTGAGATAGGCATGGCGCAGAACGCGCGAATCCTCCTGACCGTTGATGTTCCAGTGATACTCCAGCACCACCTGGTCCTGCGTCAGCGTACCGGTCTTGTCCGTGCACAGCACATCCATGGCGCCAAAGTTCTGAATCGAGTTGAGGTTCTTGACGATGGTCTGCTTTTTACTCATGGCAACTGCGCCCTTGGCAAGGCACGTGGTGACGATCATGGGCAGCATCTCGGGCGTGAGGCCCACGGCGATGCTGATGGCAAAGAGGCCGGCATCGAGCCAATCGCCCTTGGTAACGCCGTTGATCAAAAAGACGAACGGAACCATCACCATCATAAAGCGGATGAGCACCCACGAGACGCCATTGACGCCTTTGGAAAAGCTGGTCTCCACGGCGTCATCCGAAAGGCTCGACGCCATGGAGCCAAACAGGGTCTGCTCGCCCACGCTAAAGACGACTGCGGTCGCGCTGCCCGAGATCACGCTGCTGCCCATAAGGGCGATATTCTCGAACGACGTTGCCGAGTCGGATTCTGCGCAGGTCGCGGGCACCTTCTCGACAGGCTCGCTCTCGCCCGTCAGGCTGGCCTGGCTCACAAAGAGATCCTTTGCCTCGATGATCCTCACGTCCGCGGGGATCATGTCGCCAGCGGAAAGGTGCACGATGTCGCCGACCACCACGTCGTCGATGGGAATCTCCTTTTTGGGAGCATCCTTTCGAGTGACCGTCACGGTCGTCGTGATCATGTCGAGCAGCTTTTCGGCCGCGTTGCCGCTACGCGCCTCCTGGATATAGCGCAACGTGCCCGAAAGCACCACCATCGTGGTGATGATAATCACGGTCAGCGGATCGAAATCTTCCGGCGTGCTTCCCATAAGCGAAAGGGAGGGAAACACCATGTCCGTTGCCGCCGAGATAATGGCCAGGAAAAACAGGATTGCCGTAAAGGGGTTGACGAAGGCATCTGCGAGCCTGCGGGCCAGCGACTTTTTCTTGCCGCGCGTGACCACGTTGCGCCCGTTGTCCGCCTCGCTGTGTGCGACCCCGTCGCGGTCCAGGCCACCCAAGTTGGACCCGACCCATGCCATAGCATCGGTCAGCGGAATGGTCGCCGCATACTGGATGCGCCCCTCCGCACGATGCCGAATCAAATCGTGCTGCGCTTGAGCCGTCGATGCCGCGCGATGCATGGTTAACATCTTCACTTATTACGCTCCGTTCTATCGATTGCGTGCAGAGCAACTTAGCTGCGGCGGTCCTTAACAAGATGGGCCCGCGGCGGCGCACATCGCCCTGCGCTTCCGGTACTGTCACTGCCGCTCAAGGTCCTCACCTCTCCTTCGCGTCTGCGACTGTTCACAGAATAGAAAAGCCGCAAGACCCAGCACATGGCTGGTTTCTTGCGGCTTTCTTGCGATTCGGCAAGGATTGTTCTGCTGTTTTCGATCGGCAGCGGCAATAGGCCAAAGCGTCATTCGGTCATCTTGTAGCCAACGCCCCACACGGTCAACAGATAGCGCGGGTTATCGGGCTCGGGCTCAATCTTCTTTCGTATCTTTCGGACAAAGGCCATGATGTTGCTGTCGTCGAGCAAATACTCGTCCCGCCACACGGCCCGATAGATTTCTTCCTTGCTAAAGACCGTGCCCCGATTGGTGGCCAAAAAGGCAAGGATGTCAAATTCCTTGGGCGTGAGCGAGACGGGCGCCCCCAGGACTTTCACGGTGCGCGAAGCCAGGTCAATCGACAGCCTATCGATAACGATGGGTTCTGTGCCCGAACCGGGCTGCGAGCCCGCGAGCATCAGTTCAACGGACGTGAGCCTGCCCGACGCGATATCGGCAAATATGGGCGCAAGCTCAAGGGCGGCGGCACTACCGGACGAGAACAGCGCACCGCTGAGCTCGGCGGCCTCGGCGGGCGTGATCGCTATGTTGGTTCTGTTCGTTCGCATAGAACCACCCTAGAACAAGCTGCTCGCACGGGACAGATAGACCCGCTTGATGACCGAAACGACAACAAGGTACAGCACGCTGAGCAGCGCGACGACGCCCAAATGCCACGCCGGTAAAGCGGCGAGGCCGATCAGCTGCACCGCCGGGCCAAGTGCGAGCAAGGCAGACACGACAAGCATGACGCCAACCATCATCACGAGCAGACGGCGCGGACGGTCCGCCCCGCGAGCGCATCGTGTTCGCAAGACCAAAAGCACCAGAGACTCGGTCCATGCGCACTCCAGCAGCCAACCGGCTTGGAACGTGGCGATAAAGGCCGCCCTACCCGCGGCATCCAGTGCCATAAAAGATGCGCCGCATACGGCAGGGCACACGCCAAAGAACAAGATGGCAAAGGTGATGATGTCAAATGCCGAGCTTGCAAAACCAAAATGGAGCATAAAGCCGCCCAAGCCCTTGCCCGACCATACCTTGGGGCGAGAAATCTCCTCGACGTCAACGTTATCCCACGACAGCGCCAGGCAGGTCGCGTCGTAAAGCAGGTTGAGCAGAAGCAGCTGTGTGGCGGTCGCCGGCACAAAGGGCAAAAAGATGCTGGCGGCAGCCACCGAGCAGATATTGCCAAAGTTAGAACTTGACGCGATGCGGATGTACTTGGAGGCATTGGCGAACGAGGCCCTGCCCTCGCGCACGCCCTCAGCAACGACGCCCAGGTCGCGCTCGAGCAGCACGAGGTCGGCGACCTTCTTGGACTCGGCGGCGGCAGAATCCACGACGATGCCGACGTCTGCCGCCGTGAGCGCCGGCACGTCATTCACGCCGTCGCCGATATAGCCGACGGTATGGCCCGAAAGCCGGATGAGCCCTACGATACGCGCCTTTTGCGCGGGCGTGAGTTCGGCAAAGACGCGAGTGCGTCCCACCTGGATAAGCGCCTCGGACTCCTCCATGGCATCGAGCATGGCACCCGTGATGACATTACTGGCGGGAATCCCAAGGCGCGCACAGGTAGAACGAGCGACCGATGCCGAATCACCGGTCAGTACGCGTACCTCGACAGACAGATCGGACAGCGAGCGAACGGCAGCGCGGGCACTGGTCTTTGGCCGGTCGAAGAAGCCCAGAAAACCGCACAGCGCCAGGCCGTCCCAGCCTGCCGCCGTCGTACTGTAGGCGACAGCGAGCACTTTGATGCCATCGGCGCGCATGTCCTCGGCAACCTCGTACGCACTCCGGCGCCCTTCTTCGTTCATGGGAACGAGCTCGCCTTTAAAGTTCGCCCAGGCGCAATGCGCGCAAACGCTCTCGACCTCGCCTTTAACAATGGTCAGGTGACTATCGGGACGAGCCGGCAGCCCCAAGCACCCAAGTGCCTCCGGCGTAGCGTCGAGCTTGACGCCTGACGCTTTGGTAACGTGGTCAAAGGGATCGGACGCATGCAGGAAAAATGCACGGCCAAGATCTTTGGCAGCAAGGCAAAGCTCGGGTGCGGCACACGCATCGGCAATAGCCCGGTTAAGTTGATTGGCGGCAACTCCCTGATTCGCACTCTCGAGATACGCTAAGTTGAGGGTCTGCTCGCTCTCGTTGCCCAGGATATCGGTGTAGTACTCCAGCACTGCGGCGTCTTCGGTCAGCGTACCCGTCTTGTCTACGCACACCACGTCCATGGAACCCAGCGACTCCATAGCGTCGACGTTTTTAACGATGACCCGTTTGCTTTTGAGGCGGCGGGCGCTGCCCGACAGACAGACGCTCGTAACCACCGGAAGCATTTCGGGAACCAGGCCCACGGCCGCTCCCAAAGCAAACAGCAGCGCTTGCGTCCAGTCGCCCAGCACGACGCCGCGAATCATGATGACAAACGGCAGCACGATCAGCATGCACTTGACCAAAGCCGCGCAAATGCTCTGGGCCCCGGCATTAAACTGCGTGGCAGGGCGGACGCGCCGACGCGGCACGGCCTCCTCCTTGTTGGCACTCGCAAGAACGGTTGCCGAGGCCTTGCCGTCAACAATCGTCGTCCCCGCGCGAACGGCATCGCCCTCACGCTTGGCAGTCTGGCCGCTCTCGCCCGTAAGTGATGACTCGGAAACAAGAATGTGATTGCCCTTGGCAAGAACCGCATCGACCGGACAGAGCATGCCGGCGTACAGGCGAATCACATCGCCGGGTGCAAGCCGGTCGGCATCGACTTGGACCCAGCATGCGTCGACACGTTTCCAAACGGCCGCATGGCTCGCCTTTAACATATGGCGATCAAAGCTGCGCTTGGCCTCATTTTCGTAGAACAGGCGCACCAAGCCGCCGGCCAGCCACATTACAAACAGCACGGCAGGCGCAAACACCCCCGTCTGGCCCTGCGCCTGCGGAACGACATCGACCAAAAAAGCCAAACCGGCCAGCGCAAGCAGCAAGGACGAGAACGGGTTGAAGAATGATTTTCTAATCATCGAAGCCTCTTTCTAGCGTAGCTTCGATTGTATCCGAGGTGTATATCGGCACCCCCGCCCCAGACCTTGCGACTTCCTTGCTTTTACATGTGACAAAGGGACAGTCCCTTTGTCACATCCCATTCAAGCGGTTCAGGAACTCTTCGCAGGCGCGAGAACGCAGGCGATATTTTTTCCACACCAGATACGACGCAATGGTGAGTGGCGGCTCAAATGGGACAAAGCGCAGGTCGCTGGACTCATCTATCTGCAGCAAGCTTCCAATGCCAACCGCGCACGCAGTGCCCGAACGCACCAGATGTGACGCGTTGCCGATCAGATCGAAATGCCCCACAACGTTGAGCTCGTCGACGGTGAAAACGCCGCTCGCCCACGCTTCTAGATCCAGCGCTCGATTCGAGGTACGCGAACTCACCAGCAGCGGCATCTTCGCCACGTCCGTAGGCGTCAGCACGTCAAGCTCGCCCCATGGACCGCTCGCGGAGACAACGGCACCGACTCGGTCCGCCTCGGGCATGCGGATCCATTCGTATTTCTCGACGTTAACGGGTTCCAGCAGCAGCGCAAAGTCAAGCAGGCCACGCTCCAAGCGCTCCTCTACCGCATCGGCATTACCGGTATAGAGTTCTATCGTCACTCCTGGATGATCCCGATGCAGCTCCGCAAAGATATCGAGCACCGGCCGCATCGATTTGGTTTCACCGGCGCCAATGCGGACAACGCCCGCAATACCGAGCTCCCGATCCGCCAACTCCAGCTCGGTCTGCTCCACCAGCGAGACGATTTCCTCGGCGCGCTGACGCAGTCGCATGCCATCGCTCGTAAGCACACATGATCGATTGGTGCGCTCAAAAAGCTCGACGCCCAGCTCGCGCTCAAGATCGGCAATCTGACGTGACAGCGTAGGCTGCGTCACGTGTAGCACGTTTGCCGCCTCGGTCATGTTTTCCTCACGCGCCACCGCCAAAAAGTAACGCAACGTCCGTAGCTCCATTGCACCCCAATTCAGTCAAGGCGTCCCGCTTGCCAGATATTTGGTATTCGTATATCCAGCTAGTCGATATAAGCAATATACATCATTGGCCTATCAACGTACGCTATAGCCATCCCCTCAAGAATAAGGAGAACAGGAGAACACCATGCAGTACACCACCCTTGGACATTCCGGCATCAACGTCTCTAAGCTCTGCCTGGGAGGCATGAGCTTTGGCGAGCCCAGCCCCGACTTTCACCAATGGACCATCGGACCCGACGACACGCGCGCCGTCATCAAGCGCGCGCTCGACGCCGGAGTCAACTTTATTGACACCGCAAACTGCTACAGCTTTGGCACAAGCGAAGAGTATATAGGCGCCGCCCTGCGCAATCTGGGAATCGCTCGCGAGAGCGTCGTGCTGGCTAGCAAGGTTCACTTCAACGAAGGCGGCCTTTCCGCCGACGCCATCAAACGTGAGATCGAAGGCTCGCTCAAGCGCTTGGGCACCGATTACCTTGACCTCTACATCATTCACCGCTTCGATTACGACGTTCCCATGGAAGAGACCATGGAAGCACTCAATGACCTGGTACGCGAGGGCAAAGTTCGCGCACTCGGCGCCAGCGCTATGTATGCTTACCAGCTGCACAACCTGCAGATCGTCGCACGCGACCACGGATGGACGCCCTTTACGAGCATGCAGTGCCACTACAACCTGCTGTACCGAGAGGACGAGCGGGAGATGATTCCGGTATGCCGCCAGTTCGACATGGCCCTTACGCCATACAGCCCCCTGGCGTCGGGACACCTCTGCCGCCCCACGTGGGAAAGCTCGAGCACACGTGGCACCACCGATACGACCATGGCCAATAAGTATGACCATGACCGCGCCATCGACATGCCCGTCGTCGAGCGTGTGGCCAAGGTTGCCGCCGATCATGACGTGTCGATGCCGCAGATTGCGCTGGCGTGGCACTGGGCGCGTGGAGTCGAGGCGCCCATCGTGGGTTGCTCCAAGCCCGAGCGAGTCGACGACGCCGTAGCTGCGCTCGACATAACGCTCTCCCCCGCCGAGATTGACTTCCTCGAGGAGCTTTATCAACCGCACGCGCTCGTTGGTCCCAAGGCCCGTCCCGGCGAAAAGCCGCTTGCCGGCACCACCAAGGTCAAAACCGCAAAGTGATGCCATGGACGACAACATCATCGACGGCCTACGCGACGCCGGCTGCAACGAAGAGTTTATCGAGCTGTACGGTACTGCCGCCAGCGACTGCGCGCGCATTTGCCTACTAAAACGGCATCGCCGCGAATTGCTCAACGATATACACGCGGGGCAACAGAAGCTCGAATGCCTTGACTATCTCATCTATCGGCTACGCAGTGCCTCGACCGGATGCTGTTCAAGCCGCTCAGCATCGCAGCCATGAGGCGTCACTTAATAGCACCTCACCATAAAGCCTAAACCGCAGCAACGAAAGGGACTCCAATGACTAAGACACTTGTGGCATATTTCAGTGCATCGGGAACCACGATGGACGTTGCAAACCACTTGGCTCGCGTGACGGACAGCGACCTGTTCGCCATTGTGCCCGCCAATCCATACACAAGCGCCGACCTTAACTGGCGCGACAAACAGAGCCGCAGCACGCGCGAGGCCGCCGACCCCTCCTGCCGCCCTGCCATAACCTCCAGAGTCGAGCACATCGAAGACTACGACACCATCTTTTTGGGTTTCCCCATCTGGTGGTACGTGGCGCCGGCGATTATCAACACATTCCTTGAGTCTTACGACCTGACGGGCAAAACGGTCGTCCTGTTTGCCACCTCGGGCGGAAGCGGAATGGGCAAAACAGCGTCGGTCCTTAGGGTAAGCGCTCCAGGCGCAAAGATCGTTGACGGCGGCATTCTCAACAACGCAAGCAACGCCGACATCGAGAAGTTCGCGGAAAGGTGCCTCTAACGCTGCAAAGGTACGAATGGCAAGCCCGTCGAGCCGTCGCGCCGTCGCGCCGTCGCGCCGTCGTGGCAGTTTTGTCGTATGACCATGCGCTCATCGATGGTGGGATTCCCTATACTGAGTTGCATATGACGGCATCGTGCCACAACGACCGCCACGACACCAAGGACCAGCTATGGCAACACTCTCCGAACAAGAACGTAAGCGCATCCAGCGATACTGCATCTGCCCCAAGGTTGCCGGAGCGGCGCTCGCCATGGCGTTCGTACTGCCATTTTTGATCATTCCCTTCGAAATGATTGACGACATCGTATTCCATCACGAAGGCTTCCAAGAGACGGGCATGATGACCGCCTTGGTGCTCACCGCCGTCGAGCTCGTCATCTTCTGCTACTGCGCGCTCGCGCCGCGCTTTGGCATGCGCGGCAAGCAGTGGAGAGAAATGCAGCACCGACTTGCCGTCGAGCAGAGCGAAAAAGACCGCTCGGCACAAATTGCGGGCGTTGTTGGCACGCAGGCCGCCGCGCGTCTACTCAAGAACAGTGACAACGAGACCGCGCGCAACCTGGGCGGCGCGGCAGAAGTCGCCGCTGCCGTAGGCGCCGTCGCCACTGCAGCTGACGTGCTTACCGAGAGCTTCGCTAACGCAAGGGCCATGGCAGAGGCCTGTGGCGTGCCCATCCCCCGTGCGAAAAAGTGGATCATCGCGCTTGTAGCACTGCCCCTCGTAATCGTGTGCGGTGCCTATATCCCGCAGCTGGCGCAGGGAAACATCGAGATGCAGGAGAACGCCGCGGCCGCGGCCGAGCAGATCGCCATCGCTCGCAAGGCATTAGAGCCCGCATGCGAGTACGTGTCCGCCGATGACCCCTACGAGCGATATCAAGATTACGGCTATCCCGTCCGCGGCTATCTGCACGAAGGCGACTCAGGTACCCAGAAGGCCTATACCTATCTGGACTTTGACAACAAGGGGACACTCAAGGAAGTGAGCTACGCGGCAGAGGTCGACCCCAGCGCGAGCCTTGAGGACAACCTTGCCCGCATCGAACGCGAGCTTGACGAGCTTTCCTCTGCCGTTCAAACCGTTGACGTCAAGACGGTGAGCCCCGAGCTCCTGGCACCGCAGAAACTCCCCGAAGAGTTTAGGCAGGCATTTTTGAACGGCTCACTCTACGAGAGAATCTCTATCAGGACGAGTGACGACCCCGTCAAAACGTATTATTCGTTTGACACGGAACCCGAGGACGAGTTTGACGAGTACACCCATCCAAGTATCCGCATCACGCTGATGGGCAAAACAAACTAAAAGGCGCGGGAGGGGCCACCCCCTTCCCGCGCCTTCTATCAAACACGACGGGCATCAAAACCGCTCGGTCTTACAGGTAAAGCTCCGGCTCCCTGTGCCTGGAGCATTCTTTTTCGAGCCTCATTGCCGTGGCTTTGAGCATGAGCTTGCTTTCTTGGGTAGCAAATCCGAGCTATCGAAAGTGCCGCCACTTGGCACCGGCTAATGCACTACAAAGTAACCGACAATCCGAAAGGAGTGCCCGAGGAAGAGTTCGACGAATACATCCGTCCGGAAATGAATCTTATGCTCTCAGCGAAGAAATGCCGGGGGCTTACGCTCTAGTTGGCGCTCGAGAACGCCGTCTATCTCTCGAGGTCTAATACTTTTCCCGAGAAGTGAACGGCTGTATTTGGACCCCCGAAGCATTGACATTTTTAGACGTCAAAACCGCAGGAAATTGCTCGCCAAAAGTATCGATGCTTCGGGGGTCCGTTTTCGCTCGTTCACTTCTCGAGAAAAGTATTAGACCTCAATTTACATGCCACTCAGTGTGACAAAGGGGCTGTCCCTTTGTCACATTATTCGGAGCGTAGGGCTTCCACAGGGTCTTTCTTGGATGCGCTGCGAGCCGGCAGCAGGCCGGCAACGACCGTCAGCAGCACCGAAATTACAATGAGCATCAGCGCGTCTTGAACGGGCAGGCTCATCAGGTTGGGCACCTGCTTGGCCGCAAGCGCCCAGGCATTAACCGGAAAGCTCACGGCCACCACGACGACAATGGCAAAGACGCCGGCAATGAGGCCTTCGATAAAGGTCTCGGCATTAAATACGTTGGCCACGTTGCGCTTTGACGCGCCGATCGCGCGCAGGATGCCAATCTCCTTTTTGCGCTCCAGCACGCTGATGTAGGTGATGATGCCGATCATGATGGAGCTCACCACCAAACTGATACTCACGAATGCGATGAGCACCAAGCTGATAGTATTCACGATGTCGGTCACCGAGCCCATGATGATGCCCATGTAGTCGGTATACGAGATTGCCTGCTCATCGTGGCCAGCAGCTTTGACCTGCTTGTTGTACGCATCGATGTAATCGAGCACGCGCTCCTTGGCCTCAAAGTCGCGCGGGAAAATCTTGACCGAAATGGGGTCCGCCTCGTCCGCATAGCCCAACGTGGTCAGATTGTTGTCGTAGGTGAGCTTCGACGCCTTGGCATAGCTCATCATGAGCGAGCTCAGGTCCTCGGCGTCCATGTTGAAGTGGATGGCACGAGCAAAGGCGCCCGCATCCACGCGCATGGCGCTCGCCAGGTTGGCAAAACTCGAAGACATCTGCGTCGCCATTTGGTCCATGAACCCTGCCGCACCCGCCTTGAGCTGGGTTGATACCGTCGTCGCAATCTGCTCGCTGACCGCCTTCATCACCTGATCCATAGACTGCTGCAAATACGGAGCCAGCTGCTTTTGCACATAGTCGCCCATCACCTGCTGCAGACGCTCGGCCAAGGCATCGCCGCCCAACGCCTTGAGCTGAGCCAGGCATTGCTGGGCTGCGGCATCATTCTCAAGATACGCCGAGAATGCGGCAGCAAGCTTTGACGCGTCCTTAAGATCTTCGGGCGACAGCGCCTTAAACTGATCAGACTGCAGAAAGCCCTCAAACAGCTGGTTGGCAAGCGTTCCTACCTGCTGCATCTGCTCGGGCGTGAGTTCCAGACCGTCAAAGATGCCCGAGAAATCTGGGGCCGGCGCTTTGGCCATGATGTCGCTGAAGTCGATGTCCTTCCCAACGCCCGAAAGGTCAAGGTCCAGCCCGGACAAGTCGATACCAGAAAGGTCTATACCGCCGGCCGCACCCGAGAGCGCAGACGTATCGAGTGAGAACGCGCTCTTCAGCGCCGCCTCGTCCACACTGAACATGCTGCTCAGATCCACGCCTTGCTTGGCCTCGCCCTGCAGCTCGTCGAAGGTTTTGCCCGTAAAGACATCCGTCTCGGGGTGGGCAAGCTGCTCCTGCACGATCTGCGAATCGGCAGCACGCTCCATAAGCTGGCGAGTCAGCGCATGCGTATAGGCAATGCCCGGAGACAATGCGCTCGCGTTTGCCGTCTCGTTGGGTCGCACCACGCCCACAATGCGCACGTCAATACCGTCGGCAACCTTGGCTTTCATAAAGTCGGCGTCGCCAGACATGTCAGTCCACATGCCGGTCTCTTCGTTTTTGCGATAGGCATCGGCCGGCGACAACACCTTAAACGTCGTGGACAGTGCATCGTCGTAGGTAAAGTCGCTGCCGGTCTTGGGCGTCTTGACCTTGCCGTCGGCCGTCATGGCACTGTTAACCAGGTCGTTGAGCTCATCGATATCCAGCGCGCCGATACTGTAGAGCGTGTAGTCGCCCACTGTTCCGCGGCTCGAAAGCACCATCACGGCCTCGTTGGCAGACGTAGGCCAATGGCCGGCAACGACATCGTACTGGCTGTCGAGCAGACTCTGGTCGTCAATCATCTCGTTAAAGACCGAGGTTCCCATGGAATCCATGCTCACCGTTGCCGCCGAACTTGCGCCGCCGCTCATGGCCTCGGTCATAGCGTTGGGCACCAGCCGGACAGGCTTCTCATCGCCCTTGCCCGCACGATAGACAACCGGCGTCACGCCGTAGCCGTACTGGATAGCGTTGACCTCTTTGTCGATACCGTCGCCGCCGTCGTCAAGCCATGCCTTAAAGCTTGTCATATCGTTAGATTTAACACTTGCGAACATGTCCTTTACGGCTGTGACCACAGGGATCTTGTCGGTTCCCTTAGCTTTGCCACCGGTAGCGTCATCGGACGAGCCCTCGCCCTTGGACGCCTCCTCATCGGTAGCCCCATGGCCGCCCATCATGGACGACAGGTCGTAGTCTTGTTTGGAAATCGTGAGCGGGTAGCTCGAGAGCGTGTCCTCCTCGACCTTTTTGATGTAGTCGTTTACGCCGTTGGAGAGCGCCAGGATTGCCGCAATGCCGATAATGCCAATCGAACCCGCAAAGGCCGTCATGACCGTGCGGCCCTTCTTGGTCATGAGGTTTCGGGCAGAAAGCCCCAGCGCCGTCACAAAGCTCATCGAGGTTTTGCGCGTGGGCTTGGCCTCGCGACGCGCGGCCTCGGCAGCATCAAAGGGATCTGAATCGTCGGTGACCTTGCCGTCCGCCAGGTTGACAATGCGCGTGGCGTACTTGTACGCCAGCTCAGGATTGTGCGTGACCATGATGACCAGACGGTCGCGCGCAACGTCCTTGAGCAAATCCATGACCTGGACGGACGTCGTTGAGTCCAAGGCGCCGGTCGGCTCGTCAGCCAGCACAATCTCGGGGTCATTGATCAGAGCGCGGGCAATGGCCACGCGCTGCATCTGCCCGCCCGAAAGCTGGCTCGGGCGCTTGTCAACGTGCTCGCCCAGACCGACTGCCTCGAGCGCCTTGCGCGCACGTTGGCGGCGCTCGGCATGCCCCACGCCCGTGAGCGTAAGCGCCAACTCCACGTTTTCCAAAATGCTCTGATGCGGAATGAGGTTATAGCTCTGGAACACAAAGCCGATGCGATTATTGCGATAGGCATCCCAATCGCGGTCGTTGAAGTCCTTGGTCGAGATGCCGTCGATCAGCAAATCGCCCGAATCGAAATGATCGAGTCCACCGATGACGTTGAGCATCGTAGTTTTACCCGAACCCGAGGGACCCAGAATGGCTACGAACTCGTTATCGCGAAAAGACAGGCTTACGCTGTCGAGCGCTACCTGCGTAAACGACTGCGTAACGTACCTTTTGCAAATAACTCTGAGATCCAGCATGGACGGCAACCTCTCTCGCGCGGGCGCGCTCGCCCGCTCCCCCCGCCGTTCACGTTCGGCGCGTTTGTCCTACTCTATCCTCATTTTTGGCCGATACCAGTGAAGAATGTAACGAACCGCGCCAAAAAACGAACGGGACAGCACGCCGCATGGCGCACCATCCCGCATATAACATCCCCGATGCGACAAAGAGGCTGTCACTTTGTCACATTCCAATGCGCGCTACTTTTCGAGCCCGCACGGCATAACGTTAGCGCTGCCGCGGCGAGCCTCAGTCACGGCTGCAAAGAAGCGATAGCCGCCCGAGAAGTTAAAGCACTCAAAGCCATGCTGCGCCAAAATGCGGCAAGCAATGTAGCTGCGAATGCCGCTCTGGCAAATCACGTAGACCGGCTTGGCCCGGTCGAGCTCGCCCAGGCGATTGCGCAAATCATCGACGGGAATGTTTACGAAACCATCGATATGCCCGCGCTCATACTCCCCTTCCGTACGAACATCGAGCAGCTGCACGCTGCCATCGCGTGGCAAGTTGGGCTCATCCTCCCAATGCCACTGCGCCAGTATGCCGCGATTGAGGTTCTCGATCATAAAGCCCGCCATATTGACGGGATCCTTCGCCGATGAATACGGCGGCGCGTATGCTAGGTCCAAATCCTTAAGCCTATCGCCGCGCATGCCTGCCTGGATGGCAGTCGCCAGAACGTCTATACGCTTGTCCACACCATCGATGCCCACGATTTGCGCACCCAGCAGGCGCAATCCCTGCTTCTCGAAGACAACCTTCATGGTCATGGGCGTTGCACCCGGATAATAACCCGCATGCGAACCGGGCGACAGGACCACGCTGTCGCAGTCAACTCCCGCCGCGTGTGCCGCCTTTTCGGATAGTCCCGTGCTTGCCGCCGTCAAGTCGAATACCTTGATAACCGATGAGCCCAACGATCCGAGGTAGCAGCTGTCCATGCCGGCTATGACATCGGCGACGACACGCCCCTGCTTGTTGGCGGGGCCGGCGAGCGAAATGACCGCGTCCTCGCCGGTCACCTGATGCGTGACCTGCACGGCATCGCCCACGGCATACACGTCGGCAGCAGAGGTCTCCATGCGGTCGTTGACCACAATAGCCCCCTTGATGCCCAGTTCGAGCCCCGCCTCTTGCGCCAGATGGCTCTCAGGTGCCACGCCAATGGCAAGCAGCACCATATCGGCTCCGATAGGGTCATCGCCCGCAACATGGGTGACAACGCGGCCATCAACTTCCTCAAAACCTGTCACATCGGCCTTGAGGCGCAGATCGATACCGTGCTCACGCACCTCGGTATGCAAAAGGGTCGCCATGTCGTAATCCAGGTTGTTCATAAGCTGGACGGGACGCTGCAGAAGGGTCACCTGGAGCCCCAGCTCGCACAGATTCTCCGCCGTCTCGACGCCAATGAAGCCGCCGCCGATCACGACGGCACTGCTCGGTCGCCGCTCTCGAACATAGCTGTGAATACGCAGCGTGTCCTCAACGGTGCGTAGGCTAAAGATTTTATCCGAGTCGATGCCCGGCAACGCAGGGCGAATCGGCTTTGCACCCGGCGACAGGATGAGCTTGTCATACGTCTCGACAAATTCCTCGCCCGTCAGCATATTGCGAACCTCGACCGTATGCGAATCGGGATGGATGGCAAACACCTCGTGACTCGTCTTGACCGCAATGCGAAAGCGATCCCAAAAGCCCTTGGGAGACTGCAGCGTCAATGCGCTCTCTTCTTCTATCACGCCGCCAATGTAGTACGGAAGCCCACAGTTGGCATACGATACAAAACCCGTGCGCTCAAAGATGACAATTTGGGCCTGCTCGTCGAGTCTGCGCAAACGTGCCGCCGCCGATGCGCCGCCCGCGACGCCTCCAACGATAACCACCTTCATAGCTAACGCACCACCTTTCCCGTGTAGCCGCTTATGCCGCCGATATTCTTGACACTGCCATACCCAGAACGCTTAAGAAAACTCACAGCTTGGTTGCTTCGCGCACCGCTCAGGCAATGCACGAAAAGCTGCGTGCCCTTTCGACGTATACCCATGATGCTACCCCGAAGCAGAAAAAAGAGTCGCTGTTTCCAGCGACTCCCCTTCAGTTGTCTGTCCCACGGACTTACTGTTCGCTCTTCGCGAGTGCCTGATCGATCAGTTTGTTGAGCGCCTCGCGCTGCTCAGCGGAGTTGATGCCGCCCATGATCGGCTCTCCCACAATGTTACCGTTCTGGTCGATCACGTAGGTGGTCGGGAACGAGTACAGGTTGGAGGTGAACTTTCCGGCCTCGCTGTCCGACTTAAACCAGATGTTCTTATACGTTACGCCCTTCTTGGAAAGCACGTCCTTGGCATCGGCCACCTCGTCTTTGTTGCCATCGAGCGTAAAGGAATTAACGCCCACGACCTGGCCGCCCTTCTCGGCAAGCTCCTTGTTGAGCTTCTCCAGATCGCCCAGCTCTCCCACGCACGGCTTGCAGGTGGTAAACCAGAAGTTCATGACGGTGACCTTGTTCTTGGAGAACAGCTCGTCGCTGTTTACATCGTTGCCGTCCAAGTCCTTGCCCTTAAAGCTGGGGAACTTCGTCTCCCCGCTCTCGCCGTTGGTCATGCCCGCGGTCGAGGCATCGACGCTCTCTCCCTCGCCGGGCGTGCTGCCACATCCGGGGAACTCCTTCTCCAGCGCCATGAGCTTGTCCTCGATCTCCTTGACCTGCTGCGCGCCGGCCTTAAGCGTCTTAAGCTCGTCAGCCGCAAACTGATCCTTGGCGCCCTCGATGGTATCGAGCAAGAAGTCACCGTAGTTCTTGCCGTCCTCAATCATGGGAGTGTCTTTGTTGGCCGCAAGGAACACCTTTTCCCATAGGGCGTTATCGCTCGCAAAGATCTCGTTTTCCTTTTGCAGCAGCTGCTGGTACAGCTCGGCCGCCTCCTCGGCGCTCGACGGCTTTTGTGCCACAAGCTCGGCAATCTGCGCATCGCCGCTCGTAGCACCCTTCGCGTCGCCCTTGGGGGCAGAGCACGCCGCGAGAGTCAGCGCCAGCACGGGCAGCATCAACAGAGCCGCAATTTTTGACAGTTTCATGGTTCCTCCGTTTATATCGAAACTTATATAGGTACCTATTTGTTTTCGCAGGCTTGCGTGGACTGCGCGGGTTTGTCGCCCGTCACACCCAGCCCATAGCGAAAGCTAATAGCATCGACGGGGCACGCGCCCACGCATTTGCCGCAACGAATGCACTCGGCATGGTTGGGCGTACGCGTAACGTCCACGTCCATTTGACACACCTTGGCGCACTTGCCGCACGAGACGCATTTGCACTGGTCAACCTGGATCCCCAGCAAAGACACCTTGTTCATGAGTGCATAAAACGCACCGAGGGGGCAAATCCATTTACAGAAGGGGCGGTAGAACAGCACGCTCAGCACCGCAACCACAATGAGGATTGCGAGCTTCCAGGTAAAGAGCTTTCCCAGCGCGGAACGGATTCCCGTATTCATGATGGACAGCGGAATCGCGCCCTCGAGCACGCCTTGCGGACAGATGTACTTGCAAAAGAACGGGTCGCCCATGCCCACATCGTTGACTACCAGAACGGGCAGCAGCACCACGGCAAACAGCAGCACGGCGTACTTGATGTACGTGAGCGGCTTGAGCTTTTTCGTCGAGAGCTTTTTGCCGGGAATCTTATGCAGAAGCTCTTGCAGCCATCCAAACGGGCATAAAAAGCCGCATACAAAACGCCCCAGCAGCACGCCGATCAGAATGAGTGTTCCGGTGACGTAATACGAAAAGCTGAACTTAGACGAGCCCACCACCGACTGAAACGACCCGATGGGGCACGCACCCGAGGCCGCCGGACACGAGTAGCAGTTGAGCCCCGGCACGCAGACGGCTTTGCCCGCCCCCTGGTAGATGCCTCCCTTGGCAAAGTTAGGCAGGTGAATATTGGTCGCAAGCGTTGCCGCCGCCTGAATCAATCCGCGAAATCTCGCCAAAAGATGCGATACGGTATTTTTTCTTTTAACCAATTCCGATACACTCCAAGCACAGCCTGATTGCCTTGGCCAGCACGGCATCTGCCTCGCCGCGCATAATGCCAAAGCCAACCATGGCTACCCCAACGATCAGCAAAGCCACCTGCGCCACAGGCTTAATCGCTTTGAACAATCTGACCACTCCTTTCGTTTCGCGACCCATTGGACCATACCGACTATAAAATCCGTGTTAAGCGCGAATGACTATGCAAGGAGAACGTTATGCGCATCTTGGTCGTCGAGGACGAGCGGGCGCTGTGCGATGCGATCGCACGCAGCCTGCGCAACTTAGCCTATAGCGTCGACTGCTGCTACGACGGGCAGCAGGCCCTCGATCTGCTCGATGTCGAGACCTTTGATCTTGTCGTGCTCGACCTCAATCTCCCCCATGTCGACGGCATGACCGTGCTCAGGCAACTCAGGACAACTGATTGTGAGACCAAGGTGCTTGTGCTCTCGGCACGTGGCGAGGTCTCCGACAAGGTAGCGGGGCTCGATGCGGGCGCCAACGACTACCTCACCAAGCCGTTCCATCTTGACGAGCTGGCGGCACGCATACGCAGTCTCACGCTCAGGCGCTTTACGCAAAACGACGTTGTTCTAGCCTGTGGATTGTTGAGCTTTGACACCAAGGCGCGCCTCGCCTCCGTGGGCGGCGAGACCCTATCCCTCACGCGCAAGGAGACCGGCATCTTGGAATACCTGATGCTTAACCAGGGGCGGCCGGTGAGCCAGGAAGAGCTTATCGAGCATGTATGGGACAGCAGCGTCAACAGCTTTAGCAACGCAACCCGCGTTCATATCTCGTCGCTCCGCAAAAAGCTACGCAGCGCTTTGGGATACGACCCGATTCGCAATCGGATTGGAGAGGGCTACGTTATGGAGGATGGAGAATGAAAGGGCTTTCGCTGCAATGGCGCATAACGATTATGACGGCACTGCTGACGTGTGCGGCATGCGTACTGACGAACTGCTTGGTCGGCTATACGGGCATGCGCTACATGGATGCCATCGGCAGCGACATCTCGGCCTTTAACGCAACCGGCGAAGATTCGCTCCAGGCGTTCGACCCAACGAAAGCGGCCCTCGATGACAAGGTCACAATCGTCGTAAATGACGCACAGGAGTCTTTTGGCACGACAGCCTGGTACATCACGGCTGGAGTCACACTCCTTGGCGGCGCGCTGGCATACTTTGTGAGCGGCCGTGCACTCAAACCGCTACGGGCTTTTGCAGCTCAGGTTGAGCGTGTGCAGCCTGACAACCTAAGCGAAATCAGACTCAATGAAGATGTGCCCACCGAGCTACAACGATGCAGCGCCTCTTTCAACGACATGATCGCTCGTCTTGGCGAAGGGTTCTCTGCACAGCGTCAGTTTACCGGCAACGCCGCACACGAGCTTCGCACCCCGCTCGCCCTTATGCAAGCACAGATTGAACTATTCATCTCCGAGCACTCCGGTTTGCAACCCGAAACAGCCGAGCTGCTCGGCCTGCTACAAGAACAAACTGAGCGGATGTCGCGGATGACCAAGGTGTTGCTCGAGATGAGTGAGCTCCGCAGCGTTCCTTGCGAGGACGATGTTGAACTTGGTCCCTTGTCCGAAGAGGTCCTCACCGACCTTGCGCCACTTGCCGAAAATAAGGGCATAGCCCTCAATTGTGCTGGAGACGCTTTAGTAATCGGGAGCGACACGCTCCTCTATCGGCTGGTGTTTAACCTGGTCGAAAATGCCATCCGTTACAGCCGCCCCGGCTCGACTGTCAACGTCTCCATCTGCGACAACAACAGCCGCGTGTTCCTGCGAGTCGAGGACCAGGGCCCGGGAATACCCAAGCAGTACCACGAGAGCATCTTCCAACCGTTCTTTCGCCTGGATAAATCCCGCAGCAGGGCATACGGCGGCGCAGGACTCGGACTCGCGCTCGTTTGGGAGATTGCAGCGCTTCACGGTGGCGCTGTAGAGGTCGAAGCAAGTTCCGAGAACGGGACCACTATGCTCGCAAGCCTTCCAAAACGATCCGCAGCATTAACCGAACAGTAAAACGAAAGGGGTCCCGCACACGTTTGCGCGGGACCCCCTCCCTGTCAATGCAATTCGCCCAAAAGAGTAGAAGCCTACTCCCACTCGACCGTGCCAACGGGCTTCGGCGTGAGGTCGTAGCAAACGCGGCAAATACCGGGGACCTCGGCGGTCACGCGAGCGGTAATGCGCTTGAGCAGCGCCCAGTCGAGCTCAGGCACCTCGGCGGTCATGACATCGACGGTGTTGATGCAGCGGATGATACAGGGCCAATCGTAGGCGCGCTTGCCCTCGCGCACGCCGGTGGCGCGGAAGTCGGGCACGACGGCAAAATACTGCCAGATGGTCAGACCCGCCTTGTCGATCTCCTCGCGCACGATCGCGTCGGCTTCGCGCAGCGCCTCAAGACGGTCGCGGGTGATGGCACCAAGGCAGCGGACGCCCAGGCCGGGACCGGGGAACGGCTGGCGCTCGACCATGTTCTCGGGCAGGCCGAGCTCGCGACCCACGACGCGGACCTCGTCCTTGTACAGCAGTTTGACGGGCTCGCAGAGCTCAAACTGCAGATCCTCGGGCAGACCGCCCACGTTGTGGTGAGCCTTCACGCCGTCTTGGGACTCAAGAATGTCGGGATAGATGGTGCCCTGGGCGAGGAAACTGACCTCGTCGCCAACCTTGCGGGCCTCCTCCTCGAACACGCGGATAAACTCGGCACCGATGATCTTGCGCTTGGCCTCGGGCTCCTCGACGTCCACGAGCTTATCCAGGAAGCGATCGGTCGCGTCCACATAGACCAGGTTAGCGTCCATCTGGTTCTTGAAGACGTCGATGACCTGTTCGCTCTCACCCTTGCGCATCAGGCCGTGGTTCACATGCACGCAAATGAGCTGCTTGCCGATGGCCTTGATGAGCAGGGCCGCGACAACCGAACTGTCGACGCCGCCGGAAAGAGCCAGCAGGACCTTCTTGTCGCCGATCTGCTCGCGGATTGCAGCGACCTGCTCATCGATGAACACCTGGGCAAGTTCGGGAGTGGTGATACGCACCATGTCGTCGGGACGCTTGTTGGGATCCATGCAGAGCTCCTTCTCGGTTCGATGGAAATGCGCCGCGCGTATGCAGACGCACCGTCATATGACCTCATTATATGCAGAACGAGATACGTTTCCCATCGCTGCGACAGAGCTTTTTGCAGGGGCGGCAGTTTTTCTATATCCCAAGGTCAGCTAGACTTCGGTAGCCACCTTGGGAGCATCGCCAATAGACTCTTCCTTTATACGTTCGGCACAATCGTAGGCGATACCCACAAATTCCAGTCCCGAGCAACAAGAGTACAATTGCTGCTAGTGTTGCCAGCTGTTGGGAGATGGAAGATGGACTGCGATGGCTACCCATGCGTTCCCATGCCGTTGATGTGCACCGCCTTTGTGCCGGGGCAGATTGACGCTGCGGTTGCAGGCATTTCCGACCCCGATTCACGCGCCATCGCCACGGCAGAAGCGCTGTACTTTCGCGGACAGGCCGCACTCGCCGCCAAGACGGCGCACCCCTATCTTGACGTCACCGATCCCGCGCTGCGCTATTCCGCATGCTTTATCTGCGGATACGCCAGTCTGTCGCTCAACCGTATCGCCGACGCCCGCCGGTGCCTTGCGGGCATCCTCGATACGCCGGCCGACGAGGAATCGCCCGCCGTCCACGCCACGCATATCCTGTTCGCCTCGGCCGCGAGCGTCCTGCTGCACTTGCCTTCCCCGTATTCTGCCGAAGAGTTTTATCCACTTGCGGCGCACCTACCCGAAGGCCTGCGACTGTTCGCCAGCTACGTGATGGCGCACGCCTTGTATCTGCGCGGCGAATACGGCCGCAGCCTGGGCATGGCGGAAAACGCCCTAATTATGAAACAGGGAAGCTATCCCATCTCTGAACTGTTCCTGCACCTGGCAGCTTCCATGGCATGCATGAGCCTCAAGGACATCGACGCCGCAAAAGCGCATTTTGGAGCCGCTTGGGACATTGCGCGCCCCGACGGCCTTATCGAGCTCATTGGCGAGCACCACGGCCTTTTGCAGGGGCTCATCGAGGCATGCCTAAAAACGCAATGCCCTGACGACTTCGCACGCATCATCGAGATCACGTACCGCTTCAGCTACGGCTGGCGGCGCATCCACAACCCCGATTCGGGCGAGGACGTTGCCGACGATTTAACGACCACAGAGTTCACCATGGCCATGCTCGCCTGCCGCGGATGGACCAACGCTGAAATCGCACGCCATATGGGAGTATCGCCGGGCACCGTCAAAAACCGCCTATCCGGCGTATACGCAAAGCTTGGCATCGGCACACGCGCCGAGCTGGTCGCGCACATGTTGCGTTAGCGACCGGGCTGCCAAGCGCATCGAACGCGTTCCGGAACCCGGCGCTTCGCTCGATCAATTTGGACATTTTGACCCTTGAACGGCACTACCGCCACGAAGCGTCTTCTCGCAAAATTGGATTATTTCCACCGATATTTGCGGGATGGGAGCCCAAGATGCTTGATCGCCGTTCGTTACTTGTTGCCGGAGCGTCCTCACTAGCGAGCATCATGTTGCCTCGCGTGCCGGGAAGCGAAAATGCCTTCCTGCTGCCGTTCGCGCCCACCGCGGCCTATGCCGACGAAAAAGACCCCTTCAGGGTGCTCGTTCTCTCGCGCACCATGTTTGGTGTGGTCGTGGTCGACGTCGCCAACAAGAATATGCCCATCAAGGGAGCGCAGGTCACGCTCACGTCGCGCTACGCCGCAGGCGAGCAGCTCGCCGCCACGACCGATGACGAAGGCACCGCCATCTTTGAGATTGCCTCGCTTTCGGAAGGCTACGTAGACGAGGCAAAGCTCCTTGACGCGTACGACTTTAACGGCGGCATCTCCATTAGCATGGCGGGCTACCGCGATGTCGAGATTCCCCTTGCGCGTATCCAGGGCGGCACCGCCATAACCACGCCCACGCGTCCGCTTTCCGACGGCGAGCCGTACTTCCGCCAGCTCACATTCGACGAATGGGACATCCAGTACGCTGAAGCCACGTTCATGGCATTGCCGAAGGACGACACGGCAAACGAGCAGCCCGATACGCACGCATTTACCGTGCAGGCTCATCTGCCGCAGGGCGGGCAGGCAACATTGCATATCAATAAAGTGATGCCCGCTGCGGGCAGCTCAACCGAAACCGTCACGCAGATTGGTCAGATCAAGGCCAGCGCATCGAGCGCGGATAATCTGGCGACGTTCACACTCGAAGACAAGTTCCTCGATGCAGCGTCGAGCCTTCTGGAAGAAGGATGCAAGCTGCGCTTTGTCCTCGACTACCAGGACAAAACCTACACGCTCTCCTCCCCCATGGCCGTTGTTACCGCGCCGGCGGCAAAGGCGGAATCCGGATCGACCACTATCGTCCCCACCACTATGGACCAAGAGATCACTCCGTTTGATTTCCCCGCATCGTTTCCCGGCATCGGTGGTAATAAGTTCACGTGCTGGATGCCCTCGTTCCCCATTCTGTTCGATTTCTCGTTTGCCGGGTACGTACTGTTTGGCGGAGGATACAAACCAGCCAGCTATATGAACGATTCGGGCAACCCTGATCCGGAATACTGGAAGAAATCGCCGCGTGAGTCGGGCGCCAAGCAGGCAAACCGCTACCTCGACGAGATGGAGGGGAAGTGGAATCAGTACAAAAGTATGAGTGCCGGTTCGGGCACCGATCCAAGAAACACCAAGCTCCTTCGCCACCATTGCACGCCGCTGTTCACGATGGATATCGCCACACAGCTGTACGGCTCGCTCGCCTACGATTGGGTGGGCAAAACCTGGGGTAACAACAACGACCCTGCATACGGCAATATTAAGGCCCTCTTCCAGGTAAGAACTGACCTCAATTGGACCGAGCAGTTTACCCTAGGACCGGTGCCATTTTTCCTAAACGTCAACCCTTGGGTGCTGGCGAAGCTGGCGCTCGCTGTGGGTGCCCACACGCACGGCAGCGGCGCGGCGTTTTTTAAAAACATTTCGCTCGATTGGTCAAACACGTTGGGCTCGTTCACCATCCAGATCGGGCTTGCCGTTACCTTTGGAGCCGGCGTTGCGGGCGTCGCCTCGTCTGCCGTGCGCGGCGCCGCATCCCTCACGCTGTTCATTGGGTACGAGAAGGCAGATGGACACCCGCTTCCGCGACTGCGCGTAGGTGCAGACGTCGATGTCGATGTGATACTCCAGTTCGTTATGTTCAAGTGGACCACCAAGGCTTGGTCGGGATCGTGGCCCACACTCGCCGATTCGTGGAATATGTCGGTGAACAACGGCGACCAGTATGTACTCCAGCGCTCTGAGCTGGCCTTGGGTGGAGATACGCCTTATACGCTGAACGCCTGCTTCGGCTCGGGCGGCAACGCCGAGGCAGGTGGTGTGCCGCAGTTTATCGCATCGGCCACCATCGTCACCAACGCCGAGTTGCTCGCACGCGCCGAGGTTAAGGCCACTGCCGTAAACGCCGCGCCTGTCGTGCGCGATTGGGATCAAGCGGTCACGCGCATTGAGCTCGAGGCGGATTCAGAAAGCGACGACACGGGACAGATCGAGAATTTCGTCCATGCACTGGTAGAGAACGACGAAAACGCCGCGCCGATGTATGAGTACACCTACATCGGTCAGTCAACGAACGCCGTTGCGGACCCGAACGCCAATTCTGCCGGCGTGTCGGAGGACGAGCGTGGCGGCATAAAACCCTCGAGCGACAACGTGCTGTTTTCCGGCGTGCTCAGCGAAGCCCACATGAAGCTAACGATGATTGCCGGCGTAGAATGTCTGTTCCGTATCGCCTCGGTGCGCTACGGCGACAATGGCCGCTCGCGCCTGGTGGTGCACACAAAGGCAAACGGCACGTGGTCCGCTCCCACGCCCGTGGACTTTCCCCTTGGGCTTGGCGAGGGCGACGTGGAGCGCGACGGCATATTCGATTACGACTTCGACGTGGTGGAATATACGGACGGAAGAGGAAACCAGGACGCCTACGTGCTGCTGGTCTCGGGCGAGCGCCCCGCCGGCGACAACACCCTTTTCGATACGGCAAGCACAGCCGGCATACTGTCCGTCGTGCGTCTGCGCATAAGTAATGACGAGATCCGCGTGGTGTCGCATACGTCATGGCGCAGCATCTCGCGCGGCCGCCTGCAAGAGGATGGCTACCATTGCCTGCAGTGCCCGCGTATCACGGTAGGCAAGGCGCTGGTCAACGGACGCCTGTCGGGTGCCTACCTCCACCGCCGCGGAGCCACCGCAGAGAAGGCGCTCGGCAGCGAGGCTGAGGTTGCGCTGGAGTGCTTCACCCTGTGGTCGGACGTTTCGGGCGACAGCCTGACGTTCCGCCAAGTTCTCCGCTTTCCGCAAGCACCGTCGAGTATCGAGCTGGGCGAGCCCGAAACTATCAACGGCAAAATGGTGGTGCCCGTTGCGTACGAGACCGCAGACGGCTGCGGCTGCGCATCGTACGCCGTGATCGGCCAGTCCATTGCGGGCTGGGGCGTTATGTCACCAGACGCCACGGTGCCCCGTGCGGTGCCGTGGCCACAACACTCGGGCTTTTTGGCAACCGTCAACGAGCAACTGCAGCACATTACTTGGACGCGAGGCGCATCGGCATTTGCAACGCAGCCCGTGGGTGCCGCAGGCTGTGGCCCGGCATCGTTTAGCGTGAGCAACAACGGCAGGTGCGTGCTCTATGTAGAGAGCACCGATGGCAAGGTGGGACAAACCTACGACGAAGAAGGCAACCCGGTAGCAGTGATGGGCAAGCACTTCCGCATCTTCGCCAGCACCTTGGCAGGCGATCTGTTCACGGAGCCGTTCGTGATGTGCGAACTGGACCATCCCGTCGATCAGATAACGACATTTTTGACGTCGGGAGGCATGCTCTCCGCGCTCGCCACGCACATTGTGAGCGCGGAGCAGAGCAAGGCGGAGCTGCACGGCATCGAAGTGCCCTTGGTGGCGTGTGCCACTCCGACGGGCGCGGTCGCTACCTCGGGCGCGGTGGTGCCCGGAGCAGCAGGCGAGTCCTTCATGGTCACGGTGCGAAACGACGGCAACACTTTGCTGACCGCCGGCACGATCGATCTGTACCGAGAGGGCTCCAGCCAGCCGTTCTCCAGCGCATCCATCGGATTCGGAGCGAACGCACGCATGGCTTCGATCCACGATCCAGAGCTTGCCGAAGACGCTTCGGCCAACGACATGGCACACGTGAAGTACGCGCTCGAGACGCTGGGCGCATGTTTTGCAACGCACCCGCTGGTAGCCGACAACGGCAACGCCGTGCTGGCACCGGGTTGCACGGCACAGTTCCGCATGAGCTTCGCCATCCCCGAGAGCTGGAGCGACGAGGTGGGCAAACGCGTAACGCTATATGCGAAGGCGCGTAATCTGGTGGCGCTCGATCCCGTAACGCTCGAGGAAATTCGACCGGGCGCAAACTCGGTGCTGGGTGCCGTACTGCACGAGCTTCATGTGCCCGACGCGGCATGCGAGCGCTCAGAAGTTCAGGTCGGCGTATGCGACAGCGCGGATACGACAGGACTTCACGACGCCCCGATGACAGCAGACGGCGATGGTGGCTCGAGCGGCGGCGGTACTGACGAGGGCGGCGGCTCCAGCGGAAGCAGCTCCGGCAGCGGCAAGAACCACGGCAATAACAAGCGCTCCGGAAAAGCGGGCGCGCTTGCGGGCACGGGCGATGTCAACGCTCCCCTTACAGCAGCCGCTGCAGCACTCGCCGCGGCAGGCGCGGGCCTCATCGCCTACAGCGCCCGCCGCACGGCGCTCGAAAAAGACACCGCCAATGAGGTCAATTCGGATAAGTCTCGCTAGCTCCTAGTTATTTTTGTGAGAGACGCCGGCTCGGCTCATCGAGCACCAAAAAGGACTGGCCCCGATAACTCGGAGCCAGCCCTGAGTCGCCTGACGTAAGAATCGCGGCGTTACTTGAGCTTCAGCGCCTCCATCATGGGCACGGCGGCGTCCCAATCGATCTTCCAGCCAATCGACACGCGGACGGTTTCACCCGTTGCGGGAGCCGTCGCAAACAGTGTATGGCCGTTGTCGGGACCGGTAAAGCGCAGCCACGTTATGCCGTTGTACTCGACCTGGTCGGTTGTTGTCTCCTTACCTTCGTAGACCTGCTCTAGGCTTGCAACCTCTTCCTCCGGCGAGCGTAGGAAGATGCTGATGTTCAGGCGTCCTCCAGTCTCGTCGTGGAAGAAGTTTGCCTTTTCGTGCTCTTCGTCGGACGAATCCAGCGTGTACCCATCGGCGGCCTCGATGCTGTACGATGCGCAGTCGATGCCCGTTAAATCTGCCTTCTCGCCAGAATCGGCCACGCCGCCGGCCGCCTTGAACTCCTTGGTCTCGCATCCCGTGGTGTCAAAGTGCATGGCCTCATGATTCTTGGCGGGGGCGTAAGCGTCTACGAACTCGACAGTGATGGGCCCGTAGTACGCCGTCTTGGGCGCCCAGAAATACACGTACTCAACGGTCTCGCCCGGGCCGATATCTGGCCTCTTGGAAAGATCGATGCCCTCGTGAAGCTCATCGGGAGCCTCACTTGCAACGTAGTCGAGCACGGCCGCCTTGCCGGAAGTAAACAACGGGTCGCCTGCCTCAAGATCGCCCTGGGCAGCATGCACGTTAAAGGAACTGAACGTCCTGTTCTTTGTGTTGTTGTTGGTAATCTTGATGTGCAGGTAAAAGCCGTCCTGCTTCTTGGCATCACCGCGATAGAACGTACCGTGAGCCACCGACTCATAGGTAATGCCTGCCACCTCGACCGTCTGCGACTCATAGGCCTTGGGCTTCTCGGCCTTCTCCTGCACAGGTGCGCTCCCGCCCGAGCCACTCGGCGCATTACCGCCGCAGCCGGCCACCGTACATGCCAGCACGGCCGAAAGCGTCACGGTGGGAATTCCTAACAGCAGCTTCTTCGTCATGGGCTTCATCATCCTCACCGCTCCTTTCGGCTTGCAGCCCATCCGTTGCCCGAGTCCCAAGTCGACCCCGTGGCATCGGCTTCCACTATGAGCGTATGACGAAACACGACGCCGGCGAAGTGACCCACGGCCCAAATAACGACCCGCCAGCGTTCCTTATGGGCCAAAGGGACTCGCACACGCACGCCCGTGGCCCATAAAACGAGACGCTTGTCCCAATGTTCGATTCGGAACAACAATCCGCACGACACGTTTTACCCGTTAATCCGAACGATTGTTCGATGGAATTCGTGTTGGTTGGAATCGCCCAAGGCCTGGGCTATGCTACCTTGACTATCTATATGACTAAAACGCAGCAAAGGAGCACCGAGAGAGCGAGTATGGCAAAAAACACCGCAAACTATGGTAACGACAGTATCCGCCAGCTCAAGGACGAGGAGCGCGTACGCCTGCGCCCCGCCGTCATCTTTGGCTCGGACGGACTCGACGGTTGCGCGCATGCCGCCTTCGAGATCCTGTCCAACGCCGTTGACGAGGCGCGCCAGGGCTACGGCAAGCTCATCACCCTCACCGCCTTTCGCGATGGCTCTATTCAGGTAGAGGACAATGGCCGTGGCTGCCCGCTCGACTGGAACCCTTCCGAGAAGCGCTTTAACTGGGAGCTCGTCTTCTGCGAGCTCTACGCCGGCGGCAAGTACAACAACAACCAGGGCGGCGACTACGACTTCTCGCTCGGCACCAACGGCCTGGGCTCGTGCGCGACCCAGTACGCTTCCGAGTACATGGACGTCACCGTCTGGCGCGACGGCAACAAGTACTCCCTGCACTTTAAGAAGGGCAAGGTCGTCGGCACCAAAAAGAAGGCGCTCGAGATTGAGCCCAGCGATGAGAACCGCACCGGCACCACCATCAAGTGGCGCCCCGATCTTGAGGTCTTTACCTCGATCAGCATTCCCCACGACTGGTATCGCGAGACCATGCGCCGCCAGGCCGTGGTCAACGCCAACGTGACCTTCCGTCTGCGCATCGAAGGCGACGACGGCGAGTTTTCCGAAGAGGATTTTTGCTACCCCAAGGGCATCGAGGACTACGTGCTCGAGAAGGTCGGTGCCGACTACCTTACCGAGCCCTTCTTTATCGAGGCCGACCGTCGCGGTCGCGATCGCGAGGACCTGCCCGATTACAACGTAAAGATCACCGCGTGCATGTGCTTCTCGCGCACCCTTACGATGCAGGAGTACTACCACAACTCATCGTGGCTCGAGAACGGCGGCTCGCCCGAGAAGGCCGCCCGCAGCGCTCTGACCAGCGCCATCGATGCCTACATTAAGCAACAGGGCAAGTACAACAAAAACGAGACTGGCATTAAGTGGCAAGACGTCCAGGACTGCCTGGTACTGGTGACCAACTGTTTCTCCACCCAGACGTCCTACGAAAACCAGACCAAGAAGGCCATCAATAACCGCTTTATCCAGCAGGCTATGACGGCATTCTTTAAGGAGCGCCTCTCGACCTACCTGATCGAGAACAAAGACGCCGCCAACAAGATCATGGAGCAGGTGCTCATCAACAAGCGCTCGCGCGAGAACGCCGAGAAGACGCGTCAGAGCATCAAGACCAACCTGCAGCAAAAGACCGACATGGCCAACCGCGTGCAAAAGTTCATCGATTGCCGCTCCAAGGACAAGAACCGTCGTGAGATCTACATCGTAGAGGGCGACTCGGCAGCAGGCGCCATTCGCACCTCGCGCGATGCCGAGTTCCAGGGTGTTATGCCCGTCCGCGGCAAGATCCTCAATTGCCTGAAGGAGGACTATCCGCGCATCTTTAAGTCCGACATCATCATGGACCTTATGCGCGTGCTGGGCTGCGGCGTGGAGATTAAGGACAAGCGCATCAAGAACCTCGGTGCCTTTGACCTGGACAACCTCAACTGGAACAAGGTCATCATCTGTACGGATGCCGACGTCGACGGCTACCACATCCGCACGCTCGTGCTCACCATGCTCTACCGCCTGGTGCCCACACTTATCGACGAGGGCTACGTGTATATCGCCGAGTCGCCGCTCTACGAGATCAACTGCAAAGAGAAGACCTACTTTGCCTACACCGAGCTCGAGAAGAACGGCATCCTCAAGGAGATCGGCGACCAGAAGTGCTCCATCAACCGCTCCAAGGGTCTTGGTGAGAACGATCCGGACATGATGTGGCTCACCACCATGAACCCCGAGACGCGCCGTCTGATCAAGGTGGAGCCCGAGGACGTCACCAAGATGGAAACCATGTTCAACCTGTTGCTGGGCAACGACGAGGCGGGCCGCAAGCGCCATATCTCCGAGCACGGCAAGGAATACCTGGACCAGCTGGACCTGCAATAGCAGCAAATCGATAACGACGGCCCACAAATAGTTCAAGAGGAAATCGTGGCAAAGAAGAAGACGAAGAACCAGCCAAAGAAAAAACAGGTCAACGCCGAGAACGTCATCGGCCTGCACTCCGAGGTCACCGATCAGCCGATCACGCAGACGCTCGAGGTCAACTACATGCCCTACGCCATGAGCGTCAACGTCTCGCGTGCATTCCCCGAGATCGACGGCTTTAAGCCCTCGCATCGCAAGCTGCTCTACACCATGTACAAGATGGGTCTGCTCAAGGGCGAGCGCCAGAAGAGCGCCAACATCGTGGGCCAGACCATGAAGCTCAACCCGCACGGCGATGCCGCGATCTACGAGACGATGGTGCGCCTGGCGACGGGCAACGAGGCGCTGCTTGCCCCCTTCGTGGAGTCGAAGGGCAACTTTGGCAAGTACTATTCGGGCGACCTGAGCTACGCCGCCTCGCGTTATACCGAGGCCAAGCTCTCCCCCATCAGCGCCGAAATCTTCAAGGACATCGACAAGGACCCGGTCGACTTCGTCGACAGCTACGACGGCGCCATGAAGGAGCCACGCCTGCTGCCCACCACGTTCCCAAATATCCTCGTCTCGGCCAACAAGGGCATCGGCGTCGCCATGGCGTCCGACATCTGCGGCTTCAACCTCAACGAGGTCTGCACTGCCACCATGCATTACCTGCAGGATCCCGGCTGCGACCTGCTCGAGTACATGCCCATGCCCGACTTCTCGACCGGCGGCGACATTATCTACCGCCGCGAGGAGATGGAGAAGATCATCGAGACCGGCCTTGGTAGTTTCCAGATTCGCTCCCGTTGGCGTTGGATCCCCGAAGAGCGCATCATCGAGGTCTACGAGATTCCCTACACCACCAAGACCGATGTCATCATCGAGCGCATCGTCAAGCTCTCCAAGGAGGGCAAGGTCAAGGAAATCGCCGATATCCGCGACGAGACCGACCTTTCGGGCTTGCGCATTGCCATCGACCTTAAGCGCGGCGTCGACCCCGACAAGCTCATGGCCAAGCTCTACCGCTCGACCACGCTGCAGGATTCGTTCTCGTGCAACTTTAACGTGCTGGTCGACGGCTATCCCCGCGTTATGGGTGTGCGCCAGATCCTGCACGAGTGGGTCAAGTGGCGTATTGAGTCCACGCGTCGCCGCATTAACTTTGACCTTGGCAAAAAGTCCGAGCGCCTGCACCTGCTGCACGGCCTCGAGGCGATTTTGCTCGACATCGACAAGGCCATCGCCATCATCCGCGGCACCAAACTCGAAGCCGAGGTCGTGCCCAACCTTATGAAGGGCTTTGACATCGACGAAACCCAGGCCGAGTTTGTTGCCGAACTTAAGCTCCGCAACATCAACGAGGAGTACATCCTCAACCGCACCAAGGACATTGCAAAGCTTGAGGGCGAGATCGCCGAGCTTGAGGAGATCCTCTCCAGCGAGGAGAACATCAAGAAGGTCATCAGCGACGAGCTGGCCGCGGTCAACAAGAAGTACGTGATGCCGCGCCGCACGGGCAGGATCGAGCCCCATGAGGTTATCGAGGTAAGCTTGGAGCCCGAGGTCGAGGAGTACCCGGTCACCATCATGCTCTCGCGCGATGGCTACCTTAAGAAGATGACGGACCGCGTGCTCAAAAAGGCGACCACGCTCAAGTACAAGGACGGCGACAAACCCTTTATCGAGTTCCTGTCCTCCAACACCCACGAGCTGCTGGTCTTTACCAACAAGAGCCAGGTGTACAAGTGCAAGGTTGCGGCGTTTGAGGACACCAAGTCGGCCCAGCTGGGCTCGTACCTGCCGACCGATCTTGAGATGGAACCCGACGAGAGCGTCATCTGGGTCATCGACCCCGAGGACTACAAGGCCGACGTGCTGTTTGTCTTTGAGAACGGCCGCGTGGTGCGCGTCGCACTTTCCGGATACGTCACCAAAACCAACCGCAAGCGCCTGAAGAACGCCATCTACGGCGGCAGCAAGCTGCTGCATGCGCAGGTGCTCAAGGAAGACCGCGACCTCGCGCTGGTCTCGAGCGACTACCGCCTGATGAACTTCAACACCTCGCTGCTCAAGACCAAGACGACCACCAACACGCAGGGCGTCCAGGCTTTCACGGCCAAGAAGGGCCGCTCGGTCACCACCGTCGGCACGACCGAGGAGATTCTTGGTGCCGGCGTCTCGGCCGAGAAGTTCACCGCGCAGAGCCTGCCCTCTGCCGGTGCCCTCATGAAAGAAAACGACATGCCGAGCCTGTTTGACTAGGACGACGGCAGCCAAACCGTCATGGTTTAACTAAGCAGCGGGGCCCGGAGCGCAGCAACATCGCGCTCCGGGCCCCATGCATTACAGCAGCATCATCCCTATAGACAAAATGCCGCATAAAGTGGAACAGACATCAGCCCATCATTCATTCCGAAGGGCTTAGTCGATAGCCTGATTCGGCGCACGCCCGGATGGGTCTTTTTAAGTGAGGACAGGCTTCGAGATCTTGTGTTCTCTCCCGCCTTGACTTCAATCGCAGACAAGCATCCCTGCTTCTCTACTACAAAGTCGATTTCCGCACGATTATCTCGCGCCCAATAATGCAGCGGATAGCCCATGGCTGAAAGCTGTTGGGCAACGTAGTTTTCGGTAAGTGCACCCATGAACGTGCCGCCGATACCGGAAAGAATATCGGCGCGTTGAGCACCGGCCTTGGAGACGAGCAGCCCTGTATCCGCCTGATAGATTTTAAAAGCAGAAGGGTTAACGAAGGCCTCTAAAGGGCTTTCGATCTGCCCGACTAGGCTGCAGCGCGCCACCGTACCCGACAATACAAGCCAGTCGAGAGCATCTCCAAAGAGAGACGCATTGCCCCCCGCTCGCACTACCTTGTATTGAAATTTACGATTCTCTTTGGCAAGCTGCTGTGGAATGGAATCGAAGCACGCACGCGTCTTTGCGCTCAAGCGCTCATCAGCATATTTATTAGTGTCGGCGGAGTATCCGTCGAGAATAATCCGATGCTTTTCGGCCACATCAATGATTGACTGATCATCGATGTACGTTTGGACCGCCTCGGGCATTCCGCCAACAACAAGATACTGCCGATAGAGCCCAAGCGCCTTTTCATGAAGGCTTGGCGCGAGAGGACCCATAAACTCGAATGATGAGCGTATCTCGTCGACCAGCTGATCGTGCCCCATCGCCCAGAGAAACTCCTCGAAATCGAGTGGAGTCATCTCAATCAAGTCGGTCTTTCCGACGGGGAACGAATACGACTGATGGTTAATGGCAACCCCAAGAAGCGACCCAGCAGCCGCAACGTAATACTCGGGAGCATCTTCGCAAAAGTATTTAAGGGAAGTGAGCGCTTCCTCACATGCCTGGATCTCGTCAATGAACAGTAAGGTTTTGCCAGGCACGATACGCTGTCCCGTACGAGCCTCGATCGCGCGTACAATCGAATGAGGGTCAAGACCGCCCGAAAAATCCGCTCGCGCCGACCGGTCGTTCTCAAGATTAACGTAGACAACCGATTCGAAAAGATCCTGAGCGTACGTTCTGAGCAGATAGGTCTTGCCACACTGGCGCACGCCTTTGACCAGCAAAGGTTTTCTATCAGCCCTGTCTCGCCATTCCCTAAGGAGCTCGTCTGCCTTGCGACGCATACGCAACCTTCCCTCATGAACTTCTGTTTGACAATATTTTAACGCGGATTAATTTGTTTTCAGTTATTTTTCTGCGTTTAAAAATTGTTCTATACGGCACTTGAGGGAATACACCCCTATCTCTTGGTAAGGATAGCAAGCATTTCCACCAACGCTGATTGCCATGCGTTCTTCTTGTCCTTAGGCGAGCTTGCGAGCGAGCTCTCGCACCTCTTTCAACTTGGGCGAGGATGCCATGCTGTCGCGCTCGGTCATGCCGCTAATGGTGACAATGCCCTGGTCCTCCCACTTGCAGTACGCGCAGGTTGACTTGTACATAGCGATCGCCGCATCATAGACGCCCTCGCTGTGGCTATCGAGTAAAAGGGCCGTCTTGGTGAACGGGAAGCCCGTAGCACCGAAGGCGTACAGGCGGTCGATGACAGCCTTCTCCTGTGCGGTGATATCAAACCAGTAGATAGGCGAAGCGAAGACGACCATGTCGGCGTCTTTCAGCGACTCAATCACGTTGGCCATGTCATCCTTCTGCACGCAGACGCCCTCATGGGCGAAGCAGTACTGGCATCCCAAGCAGCCGGCGATCTTCTTGCTGGCAACGCGGACGACCTCGACCGTATTGCCGCCCTCACGCGCGGTCTCGGCAAACGCCTCGACCATGGTATCGGTATTGGCGCCCTTACGCGGGCTGCCGCTCAATACAACGATATTCATAGGATTCCCTCTCCTTCATGCTGCAGGCGCGCAGCATTTTTTCTTGTAACCAAAACAAATGGGGTTAATCAATCGCCAGCAGGCCATATCTCTTGCTCAAGTTCCCTAAAGAAGCTCAAGGCGATTGCAATTGCCTTATACAACATCGAAAACCAAAGAGGGGCCATAGCAACGTCGCCTGCCCGAAATGGCCTGCGGTTAAAATCAACTACGGGGATCGTGACGAGCCGATACCGCCCGCATGCCCCCTTCGGAATAGGCGCTGAGCAGCTCCTGAGCGTGGGCAAACTCGGGCCCTCGCCTCCAACCGAGCAGGCGGTTGACCGCGAGATTTCCCTGGACGTTGTGGACGAAGAGCAGATAGGCGTCCTCGCGCGAAAGCCCAGTCTCCTCCATGATCGAGGGAACCATCTGCTCGGCGCCGCGCTCGACGACGCGCTGTGCCACCCGGGCGTACGCGTCGTCATCCGAGTAGAGCAGATAATAGTCATCGTTTGCCGGCGGACGCTGGCAGAGGGCACCCGCCTCCGTTCCCTCGAGCGGCGGCACCGCCGCCAAGGCCTCGTCGATAAGCGCGTCGAGCAGGGCGAACTTGTCCTCGTAGTGCAGATAGAACGTGCCACGGTTGATATCGGCGCGGCGGCAGATATCCGCTACCGTCATCTTCGCGAAGCCGACCTCGGCCAGCAGCGCGAAGAACGCCTCCCGTATGACCGAGAGTGTATAGCGTCGGCGACGATCGATCTTCCCCGCTTCCATTACCCCTCCAATTGCAACGCTCGACAATGCCCGGCAAACGCTCGTTTATCGACAGCAGGCCGAAGCTGTTCATTGCTCTTAAGCAAATCGACATGGATACTTTTTATAGACACCTGTTTATAATAGCTGAAAGAAGGTATCCAGTGACCCTGTACGAGCAGCTCGTTATCGAGCTCACCAACCAATCGTTTTCCCTTCAGGCCGCCTACCGCAGCGGCGGCACGCCCTATGAGCTGAGTGACCGCGAGCCCGAGCCCTACGACCAGCAAATCAGGGACTTCGCCCGCATGATCGAGGAAGCCGATTGCGTGCTGGTGGGCGGGGCCTCTGGGCTCTCCGCGGCGGGCGGCGGCGACTTCTATTACGAGGACAACGCAACCTATCGCAGGCATTTCGGCAAATTCGCCGAGCGCTACGGTTTCAAGGGCGCTTTCGAGGGGTCGTTCTACCGCTGGCCCACCGCCGAGGCGCGCTGGGGATACCTCGCCACCTTCCTCGACACCACGCTCAACGCCCCGCTGCGCAAGCCCTACAGGGACCTCGACACCATTCTCGCCGAGAAGGATTTCTTCGTGCTCACCACCAACCAGGACACGCAGTTTGTGAAGCTCTATCCCTGGGAGAAAGTGGCAGAGATCCAAGGCGACCACCGCTTCTTTCAGTGCTCCCACTGTTGCACCGACGAGGTGTGGAACGCGGTCGAGCCGGTCTCCCACATGGTAGAGGCCATGGGAGACGGTCTGGAGGTTCCGACAGAGCTCGTGCCGCGCTGCCCGCACTGCGGAGCAGAGGCGTTCCCCTGGGTTCGCGGCTACGGCAACTTCCTGCAGGGCGAACTCTACGAGGAGCAGTACCGCAAGGTGTCCGACTGGCTCGACGCGCACGCACGGCAGAGGATCCTCTTCCTCGAGCTGGGTGTGGGCCGCATGACGCCCGCGTTTATCCAGGAGCCGTTCTGGGCCCTCACGGCGCAGTTACCGCAGGCCAGCTACATCGCCGTAAACAACAAGACGCAGTTTCTCCCCCGCGCGATCGAGGATCGGGGGCTCGCCGTTCGCGCCGACATCGCCGACGTGCTCGCCGACGTGCGCAAGACGCTGGGGAGGTAGCGCATGGAGACGGCGAAAGCAGTTCGCATAGGCAGGGCGCTAGCCGAAGCGGATCTTGTCATCATCGGCGCTAGCAACGGACTCGACATGGCGGAGGGGCTCAACCTTTTCTGCGCCGATGCTCATTTCCAAGAGGCGTACGGGGACCTCGCCCAGGCAGACGGCATCGGCTGCATACTGCAGGGGCTCGCTTCCCCGGATGCCAGCGTGCGACGCCGATGGGCCGAGCGGTTCCATCAAAAGGAGTATCTCGAATATGAGCCCGGCTCGCTCATGAACGGGCTGCGGCGTCTTACGGAGCACGCCGACACCTTCGTGGTCACATGCAACATCGACGGGCACTTCGCGCGCGCCGGGTTCGACGAGGAGCGCGTGCTCGAGACTGAGGGGAGCACGCGCACGTCGGTTGACGAGCGGTGCCTCGCCCATCCAGACGCCCTCGCCATGGCCCAGCTCGACGAGCTCGCGCGTCTTGTGCAAGCCCATCGCAACGGCAGGGTCGCCATCCTCGAACTTGGCGTGGGACTGCACAACGGCGTCATAAAGCGCATGCTCGCCCAGATCGCGAACGCCTGCGAGCACGCCACCTACATCGTGTTCAACTACGGCCAGGCCATGGCGCCCGACGCTTCGTGCGAGACGATTCTCGTTGACGGCGATATGGCCCCGGCTTTCGAGGAGATCGCCCGATGCCACCCCTAGAAAGAGAAGCGCGTAGGCTTCGAAGCCTTATCGATGATGCCGACGCCATCATCGTCGGCATCGGCTCGGGCATGTCGAGCGCCGCCGGGTTCAACCATTACAACCGTGCGGGCATGGCGCGCGCAGGAATGGCGGACTGGCAGCAAGCCTTTGGCTTCAAGAGCCTTTTCGACGGCTTCTACCACCTCTACCCCAGCCTCGAGCAGCAATGGGCATACTATGCGCGATACATCGACTTCACGCTGCGCGAGCCGACCTCGCAGCCCTATCTCGACCTACGGTCCCTCATCGGCCATAAGGACTACTTCATCCTGAGCACCAATGTGGACACCCAGGCCGAGAAGACGTTTCCCGACGAGAGAACCTGTAACTATCAGGGAAGCTTCGCGCACCTTCAGTGCAAGCAGCCATGCTGTGACGAGCTCTTCGACGCGAGCCCTACGTCGAACGCATGCTCGCGGGCATGGCGGGGTTCGAGGTCCTCAGCGAGGATATCCCCCGATGCCCGCATTGCGGCTGGCAGCTTGTGCCGTGGGTGCGCGACGACACGTTTCTGCAAGGCGGAGCATGGCGCGAGAGCCTCGAACGATACGAACGCTTTGTGCGCGAGCGCAGCAGTGGCCGCGTGCTGTTGCTGGAGCTCGGCGTGGGCGAAATGACCCCCGGCATCATCACGCTCCCGTTCTGGAGCATGACCGCGAAGCTGCCGGATGCGCACCTTTTGAGCGTAAACATCTCGGGCGGCTCGGCTCCGTTGCAGCTTGGAAGCAAGGCAGAGGCGATCCAGGCCGATTTGGGCGCCCTGCTCTCGGTGGCGCGGGCAGGTGGCGAGTAACGCGGAGCGGTAGACGCGCAATGAGGTTTTAGCCGCAGCCTCCGAACGAGAGGGCTCGGAGGCTGGTATTCCTGAATCGCAGGTCACGATGGGTTATCGGAATCGCGAAGAGCGGATACCGCCAGTAAGCCCCCTTCGGAATAGGCGTTGAGCAGCTCCTGGGCATGGGTGAACTCGGGGCCTCGTCTCCAGCCGAGCAGGCGGTTGACGGCCAGATTGCCCTGGACGTTGTGGACGAAGAGCAGGAAGGCGTCTTCGCGTGAAAGCCCTGTTTTCTCCATGACCCAGGGAACCATCTGCTCCGCTCCGCGTTCTATGACGCGCTGGGCTACGCGAGCGTATGAGTCGCTGTCCGAATAAAGCAGGCGATAATCGTCGTCTGCCGGCGGACGCTGGCAAAGCGTTGCCGATTCAACCCCCTCAAGCGGGGGAGCCGCTGCCAATGCCTCGTCGATAAGCGCATCGAGCAGCGCGTACTTATCCTCGTAATGCAGATAGAACGTTCCCCGGTTGATCTCGGCGCGGCGGCAGATGTCCGCCACCGTCATCTTCGCGAAGCCGACCTCGGCCAGCAGCGCGAAGAACGCCTCCTGTATGACCGAGAGGGTGTAGCGCCGCCGGCGGTCGATCTTGGTTTCTCCCATCGCCTCTCCAATCTGAGTCGTTTGACAATGTCCAGTAGCTGTTCGTTTATCGACAGGTGCACGCGTTTGTTCATTGCCCCTGCGAAAATCAACAAGGATACTGTTTATAGACACCTGTTTTTTATAGCTGAAAGGGAGCACGGATGACCCTGTGCGAGAAGCTCGGCATCGGGCTTGTCAGCCGATCGTTTTCCCATCGGGCCGTCTATCGAAACGGCGGCACGTCATACGATTTGAGCGATTGCGAGCCTGCTGCTTGCAAGCAAGATATCGAGGCTTTTGCCCGCAAGGTGGGGAAGGCTGATTGCGTGTTTACGGGAGAGGCAGGTAGGCAGGCGTTATGAGCATCTGCATCAAAAATCAGATTCAGAATATGAATATCGTCATCGGCTGCACGGTGGGGTGTCCATATTGCTATGCCCGTAACAATGTGAAACGTTGGCATATGATTGACGACTTCGCTGATCCTGCGTTCTTCCCGAGCAAGCTCAAGATGATGGAAAAGAAACGCCCGCAGAACTTTCTCCTTACCGGCATGAGCGATCTCTCCGGGTGGAAGCTGGAATGGCGAGACGAGGTATTTGCAAAGATCCATGAGAATCCACAGCATCAGTTCCTGTTCCTGACCAAGAGACCCGATTTGCTGGATTTAGATACCGACCTGGAAAACGCATGGTTCGGCGTTACGGTGACGAGGAAAGCGGAGCTGTGGCGTATCGACGCCCTTCGGAAAAACGTCAAAGCAAATCACTTCTTCGTTACTTTTGAGCCGCTATTCGACGATCCCGGTACGGTCGACCTTTCCGGAATCAACTGGATCGTCGTCGGTACCATGACCGGGGCGCAGAGCAGGAAGGTTCATACGGAACCGGAGTGGGCATGGTCTTTGACGGACCAGGCGCACGCGCTTGGCATTCCAATGTTTATGAAGGAAGACCTCGTCTCTGTCATAGGGGACGAAAACATGATTCAGGAATTGCCGGAAGAATTCGAAAGAGTGCTGGAGGTGCAGAGAACATGGCGGAAGTGATCGATGGAATCCTCATCAATGAGGTGGAAGCAAAGAACATCATGACCAAGTCCAGCCTGCCGGTAGGCGGCTACTCGGTCAATCCCTATGTAGGCTGCACGCATGCCTGCAAGTATTGCTATGCCTCCTTTATGAAGCGCTTTACCGGACACAAGGAGGAATGGGGCACCTTTCTTGATGTGAAGCATTGGCCGGAAATCAAGAATCCGAAGAAATACGCTGGACAGCGGGTGGTTATCGGTTCTGTGACGGATGGCTACAATCCACAGGAGGAGCGATTCGGGAATACCAGGAAACTCCTGGAGCAGCTGATTGGCAGCGATGCAGATATTCTGATCTGCACAAAGTCCGATCTTGTGGTACGGGATATCGATCTGCTGAAGAGGCTTGGACGAGTGACCGTTTCATGGTCGATCAACACGCTGGATGAGAACTTCAAGAACGATATGGACTCCGCGTCGAGCATCGAGCGTCGTATCGCTGCTATGAAGCAGGTGTATGACGAAGGTATCCGTACGATCTGCTTCGTGTCCCCGGTATTTCCCGGCATCACGGATTTTGAGATGATTTTTGAGCGAGTAAAGGATCGGTGCGATTTGTTTTGGCTCGAAAATCTCAATCTTCGGGGTGGTTTCAAAAAAACGATCCTGGATTATATCGCCGAGAAACATCCCAATCTCGTACCGCTTTACGATGAGATCTATAACAAGCGCAACCGTAGCTATTTTGAAGCGCTTGAAGTAAAAGCCGAGGAAATGGCCAAGAAGTACGATTGCCCCTTTGTGGACAACGAAATGCCTTATGGCAGAGTCCCCCAGGGGCATCCGGTGATCGTGGACTACTTCTATCACGAGGAAGTCCGAGGGTCAGATAATAGCGGAAAAAGAAATCGTTAAACGGAAACCGACGACGATTCGCTCGAGCGATTAGCGTCCACGCGTGGCTTCTGCCGATTGGCGCAACGGGCGACGGATTAAGGGATCGCTCGGGCGGATGATCCCGCTGCAGTACAGGCGGTCGCTCAATTTAGCGGCATGAGCGTTTTCGCACGGAAAACCAGTATCCCCTGTGCCGAGTTTAATCGTAGCGAATACAATGGGCACTGAGCATCAATCGAAAGTAGTCAAGAGCCTTTTCGACGGCTTCTACCACCTCTACCCCAGCCTCGAGCAGCAGTGGGCATACTATGCGCGATACATCGACTTCATGCTGCGCGAGCTGGCCTCGCAGCCCTATCTCGACCTACGGTCCCTCATCGGCCATAAGGACTACTTCATCCTGAGCACCAATGTGGACACCCAGGCCGAGAAGACGTTTCCCGACGAGAGAACCTGTAACTATCAGGGAAGCTTCGCGCACCTTCAGTGCAAGCAGCCATGCTGTGACGAGCTCTTCGACGCGAGCCCTACGTCGAACGCATGCTCGCGGGCATGGCGGGGTTCGAGGTCCTCAGCGAGGATATCCCCCGATGCCCGCATTGCGGCTGGCAGCTTGTGCCGTGGGTGCGCGACGACACGTTTCTGCAAGGCGGAGCATGGCGCGAGAGCCTCGAACGATACGAACGCTTTGTGCGCGAGCGCAGCAGTGGCCGCGTGCTGTTGCTGGAGCTCGGCGTGGGCGAAATGACCCCCGGCATCATCACGCTCCCGTTCTGGAGCATGACCGCGAAGCTGCCGGATGCGCACCTTTTGAGCGTAAACATCTCGGGCGGCTCGGCTCCGTTGCAGCTTGGAAGCAAGGCAGAGGCGATCCAGGCCGATTTGGGCGCCCTGCTCTCGGCGGCGCGGACGGCGAAGGTATTTAAGCCTCCTTGTTAGTCTCTTTGAGATATTCCCCATCGCCCACGGGCTCTAACCACTCGTTGGAGGCCTCCTCGCCCGGAACCTCCAGCGCGAGATGGGAGAACCAGCTCTCGGGCGCGGCTCCGTGCCAATGTTTCACACCCGGGGCGATGTTGACCACATCGCCAGGGCGCAGCTCCTGTGCCGGTTTACCCCATTCCTGGTAGAACCCTCGACCAGCCACGCAGATGAGAATCTGTCCGCCGCCGTTTTTGGCGTGGTGCACGTGCCAGTTGTTGCGGCAGCCGGGCTCGAACGTCACGTTGTAGACGCCAACCTGCTCGGTTGATAGAGGCGCGAGATAGCTTTGCCCGATAAAGTACTTCGCGAATGCGTCGTTAGGGGCACCGATGGGAAAGGCCATCTCGTTTTGGTGCTCGGCTTTTGCATCAGCGGCATCGTCATCCGCCCAGACCTCCTTTGCCATGCGGAAGGCCGCCCATGCCTTGGGCCACCCCGCGTAAAACGCGGCGTGGGTAAGGATTTCCGCTATCTCCGCCCTGGTTACACCGTTATTCTTTGCGGACATCAGATGGTATTGGAACGAGGAATCCGTCAGTCCCTGTGCCATCAGGGCCACCACCGTCACCAGCGAGCGATCCCGCAGGGATAGCCTGTCCTCTCGACTCCATACCTGACCGAACAGGACATCGTCATTGATCTCTGCGAATTTCGGGGCGAACTCCCCCAGGGCGTCCCGCCCCGCCGTCTGTTTGACTGCCATATGGCTCTCCTCCTTACAGTTTGCTGTATGCTTCGTCGCTGACCGGCTCCGAGAAACGGAGTCTTGACAGTAACGCTCCTACGCTGTATGATGCTCTTAAAGCTTATCTATACTCTAAAACTGAAAGTACACTTTAAGTCAAGGGGTTTTGCAAAATTTTTTCGGAGGAATTGGAAAATGGTCTATACCGTGGGTGAAATGGCGAAGCTGCTGGATATCCCGGCATCCACGCTGCGCTACTATGACAAGGAGGGGCTGCTGCCCTTTGTGGAGCGCTCCTCCGGCGGAATCCGTCTGTTCCGGGAGTCGGACTTCGAGTGGCTGCAGGTCATCGGGTGCATGAAAAAGGCCGGGATGTCCATCCGTGACATCCGGCAATACATCCAGCTGGCCATGCAGGGAGACGACACCATCGACACCCGGCTGCAGATGTTCCACCACCAGCGGCAGGTTCTGCTGGATCAGATCCGGGAGATGCAGCACACGCTGGAGACGGTGGAATACAAGTGCTGGTTTTACGAGACGGCGCAGGCCGCCGGCACCACGGACGTCCCCATCCGCATGGCGGAGGAGGAGGTCCCCCAGCGCTTCCGGGCCATCCGGCGGGAGCTTCACGGCGAGGAGCCGGTGAAGGACGATGCGTCGGCGTGAGATTTTCCCTCTTGACAAGCTCTTTACGGGATGGTATGATGTCCGTGACAAGTGAACATCAAAAGCGATGACGAAGACGGAGCTGGCAGCACGTCGCATAGAGAGCCGGGGACGGTGGAAGCCCGGCGGACAGCGCCAGAACTCTTATCCCTTCCGAGCCGAGTCCCCCAACGCATCTGTCAGTAGGAGACTCCGTGTAGGCTACGTGAGTGCATAGGGCTTGATGGAGCCTGAAGTGGCAGGACGTTTTTCGTCGTGCAATTTGAGTGGTACCGCGGGTATTGTATAGCAAGACTCGTCTCAAAGGAATTTGGGACGGGTCTTTTTTTGCGGAAATTTTGAAAAAAACAAGGAGTATCGACATGAAACTGAGTAGGAACAAAATGCTGCTGGTGAGCTTTATGCTGTTTTCCCTGTTCTTCGGAGCGGGGAATCTGATCTTCCCGCCCTTTCTGGGGCAGAACGCCGGAAGCCACACCCTGCCGGCCATGCTGGGCTTTCTGGCCACGGCGGTGGTGCTGCCGGTGCTGGGTGTGGTAGTGGTAGCCCGCTTCGACGGGCTGGACCGGTTGGGGCAACAGGTGGGCAAGCGCTTCGCCATCGTCTTTACCCTGCTGATCTATCTCTCCATCGGGCCCGGTCTGGGTATCCCCCGTGCTGCCTCTGTCCCCTTCGAGATGGCGGTGGCCCCCTATCTGCCGGAGGGCGCCAATACCACCGTGTGGATGCTGGTGTACTCGCTGGCGTTCTTTCTGGTGGCCCTATGGCTGTGCATGACGCCGGGAAAGCTGGTGAACCGCATCGGCCACTTCCTGACCCCCAGTCTGCTGGTGCTGCTGGTGTTCCTGTTCGTTTGCTTTCTGTTCCGGGGAGAGGTGAACGTGGCCCCGTCCCAGACGGCCTATGACGCCGCCCCCTTCCTGAAGGGCTTTTCCGAGGGCTACCAGACCATGGACACCATCGCCGCCCTGAACTTCGGATTGGTCATTGCTACCACGCTGGGTTCCTTCGGCATGACGGAAAAGCGCGATCGGATGCGCCACACCGTTCTGGCAGGTATCTTCGCCGGAACCATTCTGGCGCTGGTGTATGCCATGCTGTCCTACATGGGGATGTGCAGCTCCGGAGTCTATGCCATTCAGGAAAACGGCGCATGGACCCTGCGGTGCATCGTCTACCAGCTGTTCGGCGCACCGGGAGCCGTGCTGCTGGCGGCCATCTTCACGCTGGCCTGTCTCACCACCTGCGTGGGGCTTATCAACTCCATCTCCCAGTATTTCTCCACCCTTTTCGGAAAGCTCTCCTACCGCCAGTGGGTGCTGGTGATGACGGGCTTCTCCTTTTTGGTGTGCAATCTGGGACTGAACGCCATCCTCAGCATCTCCATCCCCATTCTCAACGCCATCTACCCCGTGGCCATTGTGCTGATCCTGCTGGGGCTGACCCACAGCCTGTGGGTCAAGAATCGTTGGGTCTACTCTCTGGTGGTGGCGGGCACCGGAACCGTCAGCGTCATCTATGCGTTGGATGCCGCACAGCTGTCGCTGGGCGCTGTGACGGAGCTTTGCCGGAAGCTGCCCCTGTACGATATGGGCTTCTGCTGGGTCAATGTGGCGGCGGTGATGCTGGCAGTGAGCCTGCTGCTGGGTCTTGTGCGGCGGGAACGGGCGTAAGGGGCAGAAAAAGCTTGCCCTTCTCCTCCAAGGCTGGTAGAATGAGACATATTCTCCACCGAAAGGAGTTTTTCTCATGAAAAAAATCATTTCCCTGCTGGCAGCCTGCACGCTAT
>UQNH01000003.1:0-54345 GCA_900542365.1 uncultured Collinsella sp.
AACCACGACGACCGAGGGCGCGTCCTCCCCTGCCGGCTCAAAGCGACGTGGGCCGCCGTTTCCCCACTCATGGTCGCTGATCGCACGCTCGTTATCGTGAATCGTCGTGGGTTGGCCGTCGACCGAGCCCAGGTTGCACGCGGCCTCGCACAGTGCCGGGCACACGCGGCTCGTGAACTCAGGCATGGGCGAGGTGAGCGACAGGCGCTCGGCAGCCTCATCCCAGCGGCCGCGGTACACCAGCTCGTTCCACTCGGGAATCAAGTTGTGCAGCGGGCAGCCGCTCGGACGTGCCTTGCCAAAGCTCGCGCCCATCTGGCAAAACGCCACGCCGCACATCATGCAGCGGCTCGCCTGGGCGCGACGTGCGTCGTCATCGAGCTCCACATACAGGGGATCAAAATCATGACTGCGCTCCTCCACGGGACGCAGCTCGTGGGTCACGCGATCGATATCAAGAAAAGCACCGGGCTTACCCATGGCACTTACGCCTCCTTCTTGGTCGAAGCAACAGGGCTGGCAGCCACGGACGCAGCGCCCGCAGCACCGCCCGCAGCATCGAAGCGAGCGACATCCGCAGCGCTCGCGCGACCGGTCACGATGTCAAACGCCAGCTCCTCTGCCTGCGCATACGTCTTGCCGACGGCCTCGGCGGCGGCGACAATCGCCAGCACACGCTCGTACTCGGTCGGAATGACCTTCACGAAGTGCTTGCTCATCGTCTCAAAGCTGTAGAGCAGCTTGATGCCGCGCGGGCTCTGCGTCGCGTCCACGTGCTCTTGGATGAGCTCGCGAATCTGTGCCAGCTCGCCGGCCGTCGAGGCCTTAAGCTCAACGCTCTCGTGGTTCACGCGGGCATCGAGCGTGCCGTACTGGTCAAAGACATAGGCCACGCCGCCCGTCATACCGGCGGCGAAGTTCTGCCCGACCTCACCCAGGATAAGCGCCAGACCGCCCGTCATGTACTCGCAGCCATGGTTGCCGCAGCCCTCGACCACCACGGTGGCACCGGAGTTGCGTACGCCAAAGCGCTGGCCGGCCAGGCCGTTGATGAAGCCACGGCCGCTCGTGGCGCCAAAGAACGCAACGTTGCCCACGATGATGTTTTCGTCGAACTTATAGGTCGCATGCGGGTTGGGGCGCACCGACACCTCGCCGCCCGAAAGGCCTTTGCCAAAGTAGTCGTTGGCGTCGCCGCACACGTTGAGCGTAATGCCGCGCGGCAGGAAGGCGCCAAAGCTCTGACCGGCCGATCCATCGCAATCGATGGTGATGGAGCCGGCGGGCAGGCCCTCGGGATGTGCCTTGGTCACCGCGTTACCCAGGATGGTGCCCACGCAACGGTTGACGTTGGCGATATCGGCGCGGAAGCGAATCGGGCGCAAGTGGGCACGGGCATCGGCCGTATAGGGCACGAACAGCGTGGAGTCGAGCGTCTTGTCGAGCTCGCTGTCCGCGGCCATCTGCGGCAGGAAGTGACGACCGTCGGCACCCGGGATATGGGCACCGAACTCGCAGGTCGCGCTCGCCAGCACGGGCGACAGATCGAGCAGGTTGGCCTTACGGTTGCCCGGGACCTCAATCTGGCGCAAGCACTCGGGATGGCCGACCATCTCGTCGACGGTGCGGAAGCCCAGGCTCGCCATGACCTCGCGCAGTTGCCCGGCAACAAAGAGCATAAAGTGCTCGACGTGCTCGGGCTTGCCGCGGAAGCCGCGACGCAGGCGGCAGTTTTGCGTGGCGATGCCGGCGGGGCAGGTATCCTGCTGGCAGTCGCGCTGCATGAGGCAGCCCATCGAGATGAGCGGCATGGTCGCAAAGCCAAACTCCTCGGCGCCCAGCAGGCAGGCGACGGCAACATCGGTGCCGTCCATGAGCTTGCCGTCGGCCTCGAGCACCACGCGCGAGCGCAGGCCGTTTTGCAGCAGCGTCTGCTGGGCCTCGGCAAGGCCAAGCTCCAGCGGCAGACCGGCGTGCCAGATCGAATCGCGAGCAGCGGCACCCGAGCCGCCATTGTGGCCGCTGATCAAGATCTTGTCGGCAGCGCCCTTGGCCACACCGGTGGCGATGGTGCCGACGCCGGCCTCGCTGACCAGCTTGACCGACACGCGTGCGCCAGGGTTGGCGTTCTTAAGGTCAAAGATGAGCTCGGCCAGGTCTTCGATGGAGTAGATGTCGTGATGCGGCGGAGGCGAGATCAGGCCGATGCCGGGCGTGGACTGACGGACCTCGGCAATCCAGGGGTAGACCTTCTTGCCGGGCAGGTGGCCACCCTCGCCGGGCTTGGCGCCCTGGGCCATCTTGATCTGAATCTCGAAGGCGCTGCACAGGTAGCGGCTCGTCACGCCAAAGCGCGCACTTGCCACCTGCTTGATCGCGGAGTTCTTGGAATCACCGTTAGCCAGCGGGGTCTCGCGACGCGGATCCTCACCGCCCTCGCCGGAGTTGGAACGGCCGTGCAGGCGGTTCATGGCGATGGCCATGCACTCGTGTGCTTCCTTGCTGATAGAGCCGTACGACATGGCGCCGGTGTTAAAGCGGCGGACGATGTTGAGCGCGGGCTCGACCTCGTCGAGCGAAACCGGCGTGCGGCCGCTGGCATCAAAGTCGAGCAAGTCGCGCAGGCGCACGGCACGGCCGGTACGGTGCAGACGGGCGCTGTACTCCTTAAAGGTGTCGAAGCTGTCCTCACGGCAGGCGGTCTGCAGCAAGTAGACAGCCTGAGGGTCGATCAGGTGATCCTCGCCGCCGATCGGGCGCCACTTGGTCAGGCCCAGCGTGGGCAGCTGATCGGGAGCCGGGCTCTTAAGGATGGCGAGCGCGGCGTCGTAGCGCTCGTTTTGCTCGCGCTCAACGTCCTCGACACCCATACCGCCCACACGGCTCACCGTGCCGGCAAAGTACGCGTTGACGAACTCCGGCGTAAAGCCCACGGCTTCGAAGATCTGCGCCGAATGGTAGCTCTGCACCGTGGAGATGCCCATCTTGGACATGATGGAGACGATGCCCGCCGTCGCGGCCTTGTTGTAGTTGGCGATGCCCTGCTCGGCCGTCACGTCCAGGTCGCCGTGTGCCGCCAGATCGCGGATGCACGCATGTGCGTTGTACGGATAGATGCCGCTCGCGGAGTAGCCCACCAGTGCCGCAAAGTCGTGCGGAGACACGGCGTCGCCGCTCTCCACCACGATGTCGGCAAAGGTACGCACGCCGGCGCGGATCAGGTGGTTATGCACGCAGCCCACAGCGAGCAGCGACGGCACGGGCACCTCGCCCGCAGCGGCACGATCGCTCAACACCACGATGTTCACGCCATCGCGGACCGCAGCCTCAACGTCCTCTGCAAGCTGCTTGAGCGCAGCCTGCAGCGCGCCCTCGCCGGCATCGCGGCGGTACACGGCACGGAAGCGGCGGGTCTTAAAGCCCACGCGGTCGATGGCGCAAATGCGGTCGAACTCCTCCTCGTTGAGCAGCGGACGCTCCAGGCGCACCAGCTGGCAGGCCGTACGGGAGTCCTCGAGCAGGTTGCCGTGGTTGCCCAGGTAGAGCGTGGTCGAAGTGACCATATGCTCGCGAAGGGCGTCGATGGGCGGGTTCGTGACCTGAGCGAACAGCTGATAGAAGTAGTCAAAGAACGAACGCGTCTTCTTGGACAGGCAGGCCAGCGGTGCGTCGATGCCCATCGAGGCGAGCGGGGCCTTGCCCTGCTGGGCCATGGGACGCACGACCTCGTCGACGTCATCCCAGTGGTAGCCGAGCTTGGCCATACGCACGGCGGCGGGCACCTCGGCGTCCTCGGCGGACGCGGGCGCGGCGGGCTCATCGAGCGCGTCGACGGTCAGCGTCTCCTCGGCAATCCAATCACGGTAGGGCTTTTCCTTGGCGTAACGGGCGCGCAGCTCGTCATTGTAGATGACGCGCCCGCGGGCAAAGTCGACCTCGAGCATCTGGCCCGGCCCCAGACAGCCGCTCGTCAGGATGTTCTCGGGGCTCACCTCGATGGTGCCCACCTCGCTTGCCAGCATAAAGCGACCGTCGCGCGTCACGTAGTAACGAGCGGGGCGCAGGCCGTTGCGATCGAGGGCGGCGCCCAGCGTGCGACCGTCGGTAAAGGCGATGGCCGCCGGGCCGTCCCACGGCTCCATGAGCATGGACTGGTAGGCGTCGTAGGCGCGGCGCTCCTCACTCAGGCTGTCGTTGTGGTCCCACGGCTCGGGCAGCAACATGGACGCGGCACGCGTGAGCGGGCGACCGTTCATGACCAAAAACTCAAGCACGTTGTCCAAAATCGCCGAGTCGGAACCCTCGCGGTTGATGATGGGCATCACGCGCTCAAGATCGTGCTGTAACACGGGGCTGTACAGGTTGGGTTCGCGGGCGCGAATCCAGTTGACGTTGCCCTTAAGGGTGTTGATCTCGCCGTTGTGGATGATAAAGCGGTTGGGATGCGCGCGCTCCCAGCTGGGCGTGGTGTTGGTGGAGTAGCGCGAGTGGACGAGCGCCACCGCCGTCTTGACGGCGGCGTCGTTGAGGTCGATGAAGAAGCGGCGCATCTGTGTGGCGACCAGCATGCCCTTGTACACGATGGTGCGCGAGCTCATGGAGCACACATAGAAGATCTTGTCGCGCAGGGCAAACTCGGCGTCGGCCTTCTTTTCGATGGTGCGGCGGCACACGTACAGGCGACGCTCGAAGGCATCGCCGGCGGGCGTGTCGTCGGGGCGGCCCAGGAAGGCCTGCAGGATGGTGGGCATGCAGGCACGCGCCGTCTCGCCCAAGTCGTGCGGGTCAACCGGCACCTCGCGCCAAAAGAGCAGCGGCACGCCGGCCTCGGCGCAGCCCTCCTCAAACACGCGGCGGGCATCCTCTACGCCTTTGTCGTCCTGCGGGAAGAACAGCATGGCCACGCCATAGTCGCCCTCTGCCGGCAGAATCTGGCCGCACTTTTGAGCCTCTTTACGGAAAAAGTGATGCGGAACCTGGAACAGGATGCCGGCGCCGTCGCCGGTGTTCTTTTCGAGTCCCGTGCCGCCGCGGTGCTCCAAGTTGACCAGAATGGACAGTGCGTCGTCCAGAATCTGGTGATGGCGCTCACCGTTGATATCGGCAAGCGCGCCGATGCCACATGCATCATGGTCGAATTCGGGGCGATAAAGGCCCTGCTGCTGAGCGGAATCTGCCTGCATCGCGATCCTCCCCTAGATATTTAGACAGTCAGTTGACTAGGCATACTAGGAGCATCGCCGGCCCGCTGTGTTTCCCGCCCGTTTCGAAACAATCGCGTAACGCACGCCCTACGAGTGGACACCGCCGACCTCAAGGGCGACAACATAGGCCCCAAGTTCGGCCTGTTAGCTCACCACTTCAAACATCTCAATCTGTAACAGGAAGGCCCAATTACGACGACTAACTGTTACAGATTGAGATGTTTTTGAGAGACGGTTCCGAATGTCTCAATCTGTAACACGAAGGGCCGGCTTTGGCGGTCAGCTGTTACAGATCGAGATTTTCCATAGGACCATTTCTTCCTGTCTCGATCCGTAACACCTAGGCCCAATTTCCATCCCTAGTTGTTACAGATCAAGACAGTTCGCAGCCCCCCTTCATCACCCTATTCAAATACAACAATTTTGTTAGTCTTGGTTAACTTTCAAGCTTAAAACGGGTATCCTTTGCGGCGTCAAGCAAACGGCACGCACACCGTGCCAGATCAAGGAGGCCCCTATGGCGCACCGAGCAGACCAGCAGACGATGCAACTCGTCCTTATCCGTCACGGAGAGTCCGAGTGGAACAAGCTCAACCTGTTCACCGGCTGGACCGATGTTGAGCTCACCGACACGGGCCGCGAAGAAGCCGCAGCAGGCGGTCGAGCCCTCAAAGAAGCCGGTTTCGACTTTGACGTCTGCTACACTTCGCGCCTCAAGCGCGCGATCCACACCCTCAACATCGTGCTCGGCCAAATGGATCGCGAGTGGCTGCCCGTCATCAAATCCTGGAAGCTCAACGAGCGCCACTACGGAGCGTTGCAGGGTCTCAACAAGGCCGATGCCGCGGCGGAGCACGGCGACGAGCAGGTGCTCATCTGGCGCCGCTCCTTCGATATCTGCCCGCCGGCACTCGAGCCGAACGACGCGCGCGATCCCCACACCCAGGAGCAATACCGTGATGTCGCGCCTGATCAGCTGCCCTATACCGAATGCCTCAAGGACACGATCGCCCGCGCCTGGCCCTATTTCGAAGACGAGATTCGCCCCCAGATGCTCGCCGGCAAGCGCGTACTCATCGCCGCACACGGCAACTCCCTGCGCTCACTCGTCATGAAGCTCGAACACCTCACGCCCGAGGAGATCCTCAAGGTCAACATCCCCACCGGCGTGCCGCTCGTCTACACCTTCGATACCGATTTCAATGTCCTCGACAAGCGCTACATCGGCGACCCGGCGACCATCGCCGCCAAGATCGACGCCGTGGCCAATCAGGGCAAAGCACACAAGTAGCCCCAACCCAAAACCGACGCGTGGCGCCGCACGGCCCAGATGTGACGTCACGCCGCCCATACACAGGAGCGCACCATGCTCAACCATCTCAAACAACACTTTGGTTCCCGGCGCACCGGCGGTCACGGAGGCCTAGACATTGCGCGGCATATCGGCCCCGGGCTGCTCGTGACCGTCGGCTTTATCGACCCGGGCAACTGGGCCTCCAATATGGCCGCGGGCTCGCAGTTTGGCTACGCGCTGCTGTGGATCGTCACGCTGTCCACGATTATGCTCATCGTGCTGCAGCACAACGCGGCGCACTTGGGCATCGCCACGGGCGCCTGCCTTGCCGAGGCCACGACCCGCTTTCTCCCCCGCATCGTGGGACGCGCGGTGCTCGGCAGCGCCTATCTCGCGACCATCGCCACCGCCATGGCCGAAGTCCTGGGCGGCGCGATTGCCCTTCAAATGCTCTTTGGGCTGCCCGTGCGTGCGGGCTGCGTCATCGTGGCGGCAGTATCGATGGCGATGCTCATGACGAACTCCTACAAGCGAGCCGAACGCTGGATCATCGCCTTCGTAGGCGTGGTAGGACTCTCGTTTTTGGCCGAGCTTGCACTAGTCAAGGTCGACTGGCCGCAAGCCGCCGCAAGCTGGATCACGCCCAGTATGCCCACTGGCTCTGCCGCGATTATCGTGAGTGTCCTGGGTGCGGTCGTTATGCCACACAACCTTTTTCTGCACTCCGAGGTCATCCAATCCATGCACTTCGAAGGCCAAGGCGAGCAGGTTATCGAAGAGCGTCTGCGCTACGAGCTCTTCGACACGCTCTTTTCGATGGGCGTGGGCTGGGCAATCAACTCGGCCATGGTCATCCTGGCCGCAACGACCTTCTTTGCGCACGGCATGGTCGTAGACGACCTCGCCGTCGCAGCGGCCACGCTCTCCCCCATTCTGGGCCCGGCGAGCTCGACCATCTTTGCGGTAGCGCTGCTGTTCGCGGGACTATCGAGCAGCGTGACAGCGGGCATGGCGGCGGGGACCATCACTGCGGGCATGTTCGACGAGGAATACGATATCCACGACCGACATTCCTCGATCGGGGTGGCGGCCTGTTTCGTCGGCGCAGTGACGGCGTGCCTGGTCGTCCCAAATCCTTTTGAAGGTCTCATCTGGAGTCAGGCACTGCTGTCGCTTCAGCTACCGATTACGGTCTTTGTGCTCATACGGCTCACCAGTTCACCCCGCGTCATGGGCAAATACGCCAATTCGCGTCCACTCAACGCGCTGCTCGTAGGGATCGGTGCCATCGTGACGATTCTCGATGTCGTGTTGTTGACAGGGATGTAATGGGGCGGGGCACCTACTCAGGCAAACGTCTCGATCTGTAACATCTAGACCCGCTTTCGATGTCTAGATGTTACAGATTGAGATCTTCTGCCGGACGGTTTTGGTTTGTCTCGATATGTAACAAGTGGGCCCAATTTCCACCGTTAGACGTTACAGATTAAGACAAAAGGTCGGCCGGACTCACAACAGACAGGATCGGCCAACAGCAACCGTGATCCCTTAGGGGCGGAGGAAAAGGGCCCCGGCCGAGAATTCGACCGGGGCCCTTGGACAGAGCTATGTGTTGCCGTGAGCCGCGTGCCGACGAGCTACTCCTCGACGAGCTCAAACTGATCGGGACCGACGCCGCACACCGGGCACACATAATCCTCGGGCAGCTCGGGCGTATCGACCTCAACCTCGTAACCGCAAACGACGCACACGAACTTATACGTCTTCTTCTCCTCAGCCATGATGTTCTCCTCTCAAACGCGACTGGTGATGTACTTCATTTATCAGTATAGATTCTCAATAATATAATGCAAGTATTTTTAAAACATTTCTAGCCTTGATACGAGGACGCCTTCGGAGGCGTCTTGCCCTTCAGGACCTTATGGTAGTAATCGTAGGTGAGCGGCGTCTCGTCACTCAAGCGCTCGGCATCCTCGACCTCGCCGATAAACAGTAGATGCGTGCCAACATCCACAGTGTCGATCAAATGGCAGCTAAACAGGGCCGCCGCGTGCTCGGGCACATAGGGCATGCCCAGAGCCGTCTCGCGGGTCTCGTATTTGGCAAACTTGTCATAATCGCTGCTGGTGCGGAACCCAAAGTTACCGATGTAGAGCATATCGGCGGTCTGATCGATCACGGTCAGCGCGAACGCTTTGGCCGAAGCGATGACGCCCGAGGTGACGTTGTCCTTGTTCACGGCAACCGAAATGCGCGGCGGCATGGACGTCACCTGCACCGCAGTGTTGATGACGCAGCCGGCGCGCAGCCCGTCTGCCGCGGCGCTCACCACGTACAGACCGCTCGGCATGGTAAAGAACGCTGTTTTGTCCATAACGATCACTCCCCTAACCCGGGTTGGAACCTCATGGATGTATGTACCCACAAAAAGGCGGCACCCATAACGGACGCCGCCTTTGAAACATATGTGTCAGAACAGTAAGAAAGATGAGACACCCGCAGCTGCGGTGAAATAGGGACTGAATAGCCCCTCAAACAGGCAAACCAGTCCGTATTCCACCGCAACTTATGAAGGACGGTCAGCGGTTGCGTTCCTTGAGGGCGCGGTCGATCTCGCGTTGGACATCACGCTTGGCCATGTCCTCGCGCTTGTCGTAGAGCTTCTTGCCGCGACCCAGGCCCAGCAGCAGTTTTACGCGACCGTCGGTATTAAAGTAGAGCTCCAACGGAACCAGCGCATAACCACGGTTGCGAAGTTTGCCGTCAAGAAAGTCGATCTCCTTGCGATGCAGCAGCAGACGGCGCCGACGGTCGGGATCGCGATTCCACACGCCACCATGGCTATAAGGGTGGATATGCAGGCCGACGAGCCAGCACTCCCCGCCACGAATCAGTGCAAAGGTATCGGTAATCTGGCAGGCGCGCTCGCGAATCGACTTGACCTCGGTACCGCTCAGCTCAATACCGCACTCAAACGTCTCATCGATAAAGTACTCGTGATGTGCCGAGCGATTCTTGGAAATGAGCTTGCGCTCGCGCTTACTGGGCATCGCCGGCCTCCTTGGCGCCATCGGCGTTTGAGCCCGCAGCCTCGCGCTTTGCCCTGCGCTCGGCGTTAAGCTCGGCATCGCTCTCGCGCACCAGTTTGATAATCGCCGCGCAGGCCTCCTCGCCCACCAAATCGCGAGCACGCACCGTCAGGCGCGTAGCCTCCTGCTTGTCGCCGTCGCTTGCAGCATCGGTCGCACACATGATCAGGCAGATGGCAATCTCGGCCGAAGGCGAGGTCGGCACGCCCTGCAGGGCGAGCTCACCCATCACATGGTCGTCACTCTCGTCCGCGGCATCCGGATAGGTGGTATGGATCTTGTTGAGCAGGCGCGTCGTATGCGCATCATTGGGCGCCAGGCGCAGCGCCAGACGCGCGCAGCCCACGGCAGCCGAAATGTTCTCGGTCTCGGGCTCCAAGAAGTACTGACCCAAATTGGTGTAGGCGCGTGCGGCGCACTTACCGTCGCTCGCGCGCTCCAGCACCGAGAACGAGAGCGATGCCCACTCCTGCTTGTCCTCGAGCGCGCGGAACAGCTCGGCCAAGTCCAAGCGATAGTTGCAGTTCATGGGATCCCAACGCACGGCCTGCATCAGGGCATTCCGAGCACTCACATAATCCTGCTGGCGAATGTAGGCAAACGCCATGTCGGAGTACAGGCGGTCAAAGGGAACCTCGACCTGCACCAGCTCGCGCGGATCCTTCTCCACGCGGCGATAGGCCAGGCGCTCAAACTTGCTGTCGAAGCTAAAGTACTGGCGCTTCTCCTCCGTCTTGCACTCAGCGTCGATATACTCCTCGGCGAGCTCCACCAGACGCTCAAGCAGCGGCGTCGCCGTAGCCAGGTCGCCCTGCGCCAGATAGTTCTCGGCATACGTGATGTCTTCCAAGCTGATAGGCAGGTCCATGACAACTCCTCGGTCCGGGCGGCAGACTCAACGCGCGCCTTAAATATCGGTCAATACACAAAACCCGGGTCTCTTACGAGGCCCGGGCGTTCAATTTTGGTAGCCCGTACCAGATTCGAACTGGTGATCTCCGCCTTGAGAGGGCGGCGTCCTAAACCGCTAGACGAACGGGCCATATGTAGCAAATGCAATGGCTGGGATGGAGGGAGTCGAACCCCCATTGACGGAACCAGAATCCGCTGTCCTGCCATTAGACGACATCCCAATGACTGCATCGCTGCGCTCGGCTGTGCCTTTGCGCAAGAAAGAAATATACGGGAAGTCCCGCCGTGACGCAAGCCCTAATTTTGACTTTTTTGAAATTCAGTCAAATACGGCCGACACGTGAAGGACCTGTGAAGCACCAGCGACACGTACGGCGCCAAAGCCCGTAAAACATCCCACATCTACCGCTGGTAGATTACAACAATGCAGCACTCACGGCTGATGGCACAATCAAACCGTCATCATTACACGGATATCGAGGCGCCATGGACGAAGAGCTTGATTACCTATGGGAGACCCTGGGCCTCGAGATCACTGCTGACCTTTGGCCCGAACGGGACAAAATCCATCCCACTCTGCGCCCCGCCATCACGGTGATGCAGGCAAACTACCGCCGTGCATCCTTTTTGATCATGCGGATGTCATGGCACGCGGGACTCCCCGACCTTAAGCGAATCCAGGCAAGCCTCGTCGAGCTGTCCGGTATGCCGACTGTCATATCCGAGGCGCACCTGGAGCAGCGACAGCGCGAGCGACTGCAACAGCAGCGGATTCCCTTTATCTGCCCCGGCGTTCAGGCATATCTGCCCTTTATGGACGAGGAGTACTGGAGCGGCAAGCCCAACAAGCACGTAAAGGTCTACGATCCGCACGAATGGGCACAGCTGGAGGACTGACTGGGGCAAGCCTGCCGGCGGAAAGTGCGTCCCAGATTTCAAGCTCAAACTGGTCCCCACTTTCCCATCGAGCCCTCAACCGGAAACCGTATCCCGTAATCGAAGCTCAAAACGGGTCGCGCTTTCCGCAGCCGCTACAGCAACGCCTCGGCCCAAGCCGATTCCCTAAAGCCGGGAATCGCAAAGTCGTCGCCCACCAACAGCGGACGCTTGACCAGCATGCCGTCGGTCGCCAGCAGCTCGTAGCACTCCCGATCCGTCATGCCCGCATCCAGACGCGCCTTCAGGCCCAGCTCTCGATATTTCATGCCCGACGAATTAAAGAAGCGCCGCACCGGCAGCCCCGAACGAGCAATCCAGGTCGCAAGCTCATCGGCCGTGGGATTGTCCAAAACGATATCGCGGTCGATATACTCTACCCCGTGTTCGTCCAGCCATGCCTTGGCCTTCTTACAGGTCGAGCACTTGGGATACTCAACAAACAGTACGGTCATGGAAATCCTCCGAATATAGATCGGCCAACGCAGGCACACGCCACACGAGGCGCCTTCGCATGATGGGCCAATTGTAGCCCACGGGTCACACGCTAAACGAACCGTACCCCGAATCCGCGTTTGATGAACGGCAGCAGCTCCATTGCCTCGGGCGTGATATGGCCCGCAACGTTCATGCGCTCGTCACCGGGAAGATCGACCCGCGCAATCTCAAGCTCGCCTTCGTAGCGCCCATAGCCGCTATTGCTCACAGCGATCGACCCCGTCTTTCGTGACAGGCCGGCACCGGCATCCATCGGCACGGAATCCGGCTTAAGCGTCGTACGCGACTCCTGAGACCTAAAGATGAGGGTGCTCGAATCGGGTCGGTCGTGATGAATCTGCCCACGTACATAGGCATAACCGGGCTCAAGCTCGCATTGCAGGTCCACGTATCCGGCGGAAACATGAGCAAACTGCGTCCAGCCCGCATCGGAAAGATCGGGGTCGCCGACCAACACAATGTCGCAATCGGCGCCATGTGCAAGCTCAAGCATGTTGAGGGCAACCTTTGACGCGCGACCGCGCTGCGCCTCGACCGTCGGCAGTCCCTCGAATACTGGCCCGCGAACGTTAGCATCACCCGGCACAAAAGCCATGATTTCGAATCCAAGCGCCGCAAGACGAAGATTCACCCGAGCAATGTCCTCCAGAGCTAAACCGGTATAAGGCTTAGGGTAAAAATTGTGGCAGGCGGCAAAACGAGTCACATCGGCACCGGCCTCACGCCACGATGCGATTTCAACAGAACTCACCGTCGATGCATTGACCACAATGCGAAATACACCGGACAGCTCCGCGACCCGCTGGGCGCTAAAGCCATAGTCCAAACGAAGGTATTCCAACCCCAGATCGCGCAGGTCCTCGATGCGCTCAAGCCCGAGCAAATCGCACGTGCGCGGCCCCACATCGGCAATGAGCGCAATGCCGCGGGCGGAAAGCAGCGACAGCACATGACGGACCTTATCGGCATACGCCGCTCCCCCATCCTCGGGAATATGCAGCGAGGTGAACGCATAGCGCGCACCCGCCGCGGCACCGTGTTCAATCGTCCGCTCAATATCCTGCAGAGGGCTGGAAAGATAAATCGAAATACCCGTTTTCACGCTTCAACACTCCTTTAAAAAAGGCCGGCGGAGCAGTTAGCCCCGCCGGCACAACCATAGCATCAAGAAATCTGCCGCGCGCCGCGAGCCCTAAGCAACACGGCTCGCGATATCAAACTACTCGCCAAAGAACTCGTTGATCTTCTGCTCGTCGACGCCAAAGAACCACGTCAGGACAAAGCCGGCGGCATAGGCAAGCAGCATAGCGGCAACGTAGCCGAGCTGCTGGCCAGGAACGACGATCAGCAGGCCAAACAGACCGGAAACGCCCTGAGAAACCGTGCCGATGTGAAGCAGCGCCGCGAGCGCGCCGCCAAATCCGGCACCCAGGCAGGCCGTCACAAACGGGCGAACGAGCGGCAGCGTAACGGCATACATCAGAGGCTCGCCCACACCCAGAATGCCAACGGGAATGGACTCTGCGACATACTTCTTGAGCTTGGCGTTCTTGGTCTTAAAGTACAGCGCCAGACCGGCACCGACCTGGCCGCCGCCAGCCATCATAAGGATGGGGAGCAGGTAATTGATGCCCTTGGTAGCGCCGTCGGGATCGTTGAGCATAGCGTGGATCGGCGTGAGCGCCTGATGCAGGCCGACGGAAACCAGCGGCAAGAAGCCTGCCGACAGGATATAGCCGCCCAGGACGCCCAGCTTCTCGAAAATAAAGGTCAAAACGCTAAAGATGGCAGTCGTCAGCCATGCGCCAACCGGCTGGATGACGAGCATCAGAGCAAAGGCACCGATGATGAGCACCAGCAGCGGGGACAAAAACGTGTCGAGTGCGTTGGGCATAACCTTGCGAATCTGACGCTCCATCCAGGCAAAAAATGCGCCAGCGATAAGAGCCGCGATCATGCCGCCCGCTGCGGGGTTGTACTGCGCATTGGTGAGCGGCAGCAGAATGGCAGTGGCAGGATCAGCCGCGCCAGGCGCAAGCAGGGGCATGGCACTGTTGGCGATACACATCATGCCGGCGATGCCGCCCAGCGCAGCGGAGCCGCCAAACTCACGTGCCGCGTTATAGCCCACCAAGATGGGCAGATAGGCAAACAGGGCCCAGCCCATGGAACGAATGCCCTGGTACCACCACTCGCCTGCAAGCGCGCCTGCCGTCGAGACGTTAATGACGTTGCAGATACCGTTGATGAGGCCAGCCGCAATGATGCCGGGAAGCAGGGCGACGAAGACATTGGAAATCTTCTTGAGGAAGGCCTGAACCGGCTTGGACTCGTACTTTGCCTTCTGCGCGGCCTTGTTTGTGGCCGCAGCGTCAACCACGCTCTCGTCAGCAACGCCTTTCGCAAGGCCGGTGAGCTTGGAGAACTCCTCGAGCACCTTATTCACCTTGCCCGGACCCAGCACGATCTGCATCGTGTCGTCCTCGACCAAGCCCATCACGCCGTCGAGTGCCTTAATACCCTCCGTGTCGACGTTGCCCGTGTCTTTGACGGTCACGCGCAGGCGCGTCATGCACGCCGCGTTTGCCAACACGTTGTCTTTACCGCCCAAAAGGTCCAGCAGCTTTTGAGCCAGCTCTTTGTTCGTCATAACTCCTCCTTGTATTGGGTATCTCGTCTGGATGTCATATCAGCTCACGCCGCGCACCTATTGGGCATCGGCATTGCTCTTCTCATGGCCACTCACCGCAGCACGGACATGGCCTCTCGCTCGCTCAAGAGCTACCGCAGCCTGCTCGGCATCGCAGCCCAGCAGTACCGAGACAATAGCGGTTTTTACGTGGCCGCCGGCATCTGCAAGCGCCTGAATAGCGCGCTCGCGCGTGCAGCCGGTCGCCTCCATCACGATGTTCTGGCCGCGCACCACCAACTTCTCGTTCGTCTGCTGCACATCGACCATCAGGTTTTGGTATACCTTGCCGATCTTGACCATGGCACCGGTCGAAATCATGTTGAGAATGAGCTTTTGAACCGTTCCCGCCTTGAGCCTCGTTGAGCCGGTCAGCACCTCGGGACCGGGCACGGGTTCAATGGCAAGATCTGCGCTCTCCCCGATCTTCGACCCTTGGTTGCAGGCAATTGCAATGGTCTTGCACCCAGTTGCCTTGGCGTACACAAGGCCGCCCACCACATAGGGAGTACGACCGCTTGCCGCCAGGCCAACGACAAGATCCCTGTCCGAGAGTCCACGCTCCCGCAGGTCGCTCGCGCCAAGCTCCTCGCTGTCTTCGGCACCTTCGACAGCCTTGATAAACGCCGTCTCGCCTCCGGCAATGAGCCCGACAATCAGATCGGGTGACACGCCAAACGTGGGCGGACACTCCGAAGCGTCGAGTACACCCAGACGACCGCTGGTGCCTGCGCCCATGTAAAAGACGCGCCCGCCGCGCTCGAGTGCCTCAGCAGCCCAGTCGATTGCTGTGGCAACCTGGGGCAACACCTTCGTGACCGACTGGACGGCACGAAGATCCTCATCGTTCATCGTCGTGACGATTTGCAGCGATGTCATCGTATCGAGGTCCATTGAACTTTGATTACGCTGTTCGGTCGTGAATTTTGTTAAATCGAGCATTTCATTCACCTCATCTTTCCTGTTTCTCGATGTAGTTTTGCTTAATGACATGCGTCGCCCGTTCGTAGTCGCTGGCAACGTAAGCAGCGTACAGGGCATCGACAACCATAAGCTGGGCCATACGCGAAGCCATGGCACCGCTGCGGACCAAGGGTTCACTCGCAGCGACGCCGAGCACGGCATCGGCCACGGTGGCAAGCTTGGATGATCCATCTACTTTGGTAACGGCCACAACGGGACAGTTGTGACGTTGAGCCTCGGCGGTGCAGTCCAGCACCTCTTGCGTCAAGCCCGAGTAGCTAAAGGCGATTGCCATATCGCCCTCATGCATGTTCTTGGCACACAAGAGCTGATCATGCCAGTCGTCGTACAGATGGCACTCCTTGTCGACACGCATGAGCTTTTGCACCAGATCGTGCGCGACCAAACGAGAGGCACCGATACCGAACAGATTGACCGCACGTGCCCGCTTAAGATAGGCCGCACATCGCTCCAAGACGGTGTAATCGAGCGTTCGCGCCGTCGCTTCGATCGTGCGCACGTTGCTTTTCATCACCTTCCCCACGATACGTTCGACGCTGTCATCCATGGAGATGTCCTCGAGGGCAACGTCTTTCTTGTCACCCAAGAGCGCCAGCTCGGCAATCAGTTCGCGCTGGAACTCCTTGTAGCCCGCAAAACCCAAGCGCTTGCAAAAGCGCAAAATGCTCGAGGGCGAGGAGAACGTGGCATCGGCAAGACCGCGGACGGACAGCCCGACCACCTCGTGCGGATGAGCGCTTACATATGCGATGACATTGCGTTCCGCCGGGCTCGCGCTGAGCTCACGCTCGCGAAGCCGCAAAAGCAATCCGTTTGCCATCTCAAACACCTCCGTTGAGAAGAATTAAAGACCAACGAATGATTCGTACCGGATACAAACAGCTTTTACGGTACATTGTGCCGCATCGTGGCGCACAAAGGGCGAGCGTTCTACCGCTCGCCCCTCAAATCCGACCGCTCGGAAATACGCGCGACACAAAATAATTCAACAAGGTCGCATTATCAGAAACGGGTTTGTTACCGGCTAGCGCCTCGCATGGGCGCCGATCGGCCGAGTCGCATAGCGCACCAACGCCGCTGCCAGCAATACCAACAGCATGGCGGTGACATAGCCCGCAGCATCGAATCCTAAATCGATAACGTCGAAATGCCTGCCAGGAACAAAGATCTTATGTACCTGATCGCCAACGGAGCAGACGGCGCAAAAGAGCAACACGGGCACGCAACGGGAGCATACGCTCCACGGACGCCTGGAAAAGCAAACCACGACCACCGAGGCGAACAATCCGACGAAGAAAAACTCTACGGTATGGGCAACGCGACGGACGTTCGTGCCCACCCACATGCGAATGGAAGCAAGTCGGCCAGACCGGACATTCGAAGCAGCCGAATCGGTGCCCCCGGTCATCCCGTTCTCGGTCTGAGCTTCACCCGCGACATCGGCAGCCTGTACGCCCGTAGCCTGACCCTCCACCACACGCGCGGTGGACTCGCTCAGCAACGACGTCTGCACCGCATTTTGCTCCGTCAGCACCCAGATGCCCGCCAGCGTTGCAGCGAACAGAACGATCGCGGTCCATCCGATTATTTGTTTTACGCGCGCCAAGGGCCTACCTCCTTTTTTGAATATCAGCGAGTGTAGCCCCAAATGACATCGCCATCGTATCAAAATTTGAATCGCAACAGGAAGCGACAAAGCGACGCAAACCTCTACCCTGCCTCGCGCATCCAGCGATCAAACGTCCCCACGCACACGCCCAGGCACTTTGCTGCCTGGCTGCGGGTAATATCGCCTGCCTCATAGCTATCGCGCACCAGCTCAAACTGAGGAGGGCACGGCTTGCGAGGTCGACCGAAACGGACCCCTCGCGCCCGCGCCGCTGCAATTCCCTCCGCCTGGCGCCGATGGATATTCTCGCGCTCCACCTGCGCCACGTAGCTCAGCAGTTGCAGCACAATATCGGCAATCAGGGTGTTGGTCACATCCGGCGCGCCGCTGGCCCTGACGCGCGTGTCAAGCAATGGCATATCCAACACCACAATGGCAACCCCGAGTTCCTTGGTAATGCGTCGCCATTCCTCAAGAATCTCGGAGTAATTACGACCAAGTCGGTCGATAGAAAGCACCACCAGCACGTCCCCGTCTCCCAGGACGTGTAGCAGCTCGCGATAACGCGGTCGATCGAAGTCCTTGCCGCTCGCATGGTCGGCATAAATATTCGCCGAGCCCACGCCATAGGCGCCCAGCGCATCCAGCTGCCGATTAAGGTTCTGATCGCGCGAACTCACCCGCGCATAACCGTACACCGTCGCCATCTCATCCCCGCTTTCTTGTATACCTGCCAAAAAGGGACAGGTTTATTTTGGTAGGTTTTACCTCTCAAATAGCAGGTAAGCGGGCAGCCGAGCAGACGGCAAGGTAGCCACGATTCAAATGCGGAGGGCGGCCCCGAAAGACCGCCCTCCGCTCTCCCGCCACGAGTCGGGATTTAGCTAATGGATAAGCTTAAAGTCCAAGTGTCCACGCGTGGTATTGACGCGCGAGACCTCGATAATCACGCGCTGGCCCAGTTCATAGCGAGTCCCCGTGTCGGCTCCCGTCAGCGTAAGCGCATCCTCGTCGAACTCGAACCACTCGTTGCCCAGGCTCTTGATCGAAACCAAGCCTTCGACCTGCGTCAGGTCCAAGCGCACAAAGAGGCCCATGCTGCTAACCCACGAGACGGTTCCGGCATAACGCTCGCCCAGACGGTCCTCATAGTACTGGGCAATCTTGATCTTTTGCGTCGCATGGCTGGCGGCATCGGCCGCACGCTCCGCATCGCTGCATGCGCGGCAGATCTGCGGCAGAATGCGCGGCAGCGACTCGCGCCCCTTGCCGATCAGCCGCGGCGTACGGACCAGGGCGTCCTTGCCGCCGAGCTGCTCATAGGCCAACTGCAGTTTGAGCACGCGGTGCACCACCAGATCGGGGTAGCGACGGATGGGACTCGTAAAGTGACAGTAGCACGGCGCGGCGAGCGCAAAGTGGCCCTCGTTGCGCGGCTTGTACAGTGCGCGCTGCATGCTGCGCAGAAGCAGCGTGTTGACGAGCGGTGCGTTGGCCGTACCGGCGGCAGCATCAACTGCAGCCTGTAGCTCATCGGGACTCCCCAGGGCGATACCGGCAGCACGGCGATCGTCGATGATGCCTAGCTGCGCCAGCGCAACGGCGGCACCGTGCAGGCTATCGGGGCTCGGATCCTCATGCACGCGATAGCAGGCCTCGATATCACGGTCTGCCAGCCACTCTGCAACGCACTCGTTGGCGAGTAGCATGGCTTCCTCGATAAGCGACGTGGCACACGAACGCTCGCGCGCCACAATCTGCACGGGTACTCCGTCCTCATCCAATAGAGCGCGAATCTCGGCCGTGTCAAAATCGACTGAGCCGCGGGCACGACGAATACGACGGCGAAGTTCGGCGAGTTCGTTGGCGGCGACAAGGAAATCGCCGAGGTCGACGTTATAGCCGCGAGCAGTTTCCTCGCACGCAAGACCGCGCTCAAGCGCCTCCTCGCGCGAGGCCTCAGCAGCCGCAACATCCTCAGCGGCGCCTTCCAGCACCGAATACTCAACCGCGTCGGCACGCACCAGCAGCGCCTCGGCGCCGTCATAGTCCATACGCACACGCGAGCGAATCACGCTGGGGTAAGGATCGTAATGCCGCACGCGACCCTGCGCATCGAGCTCAATGTCAACGGTAAACGCAAGACGGTCCTCGTCAGGGCGAAGAGAGCATAGGTCACAGGACAGGCGTTCGGGCAGCATGGGAAGCACGCGATCGGCCAGATACACCGATGTCGTACGATGGCGAGCCTCAAGATCGATATGCCCGTCCCAAGCCACATAGTGAGAAACGTCAGCGATATGCACACCCAGCTTGTAGCCACTCTCGGGCGTGCGCTCAAGCGAAATGGCATCGTCAAAGTCGCGCGCGTCGACCGGGTCGATCGTGATGACAAAGCGGTCGCGCAGATCGCGGCGGAGCGGGTCCTTAAGCGCCGCGGACACATCGAGCGAAAGCCCCTCGGCCTCGTCCAGCGCGGCCTCGGGATAGCTATCGGTATAGCCGTAACGCGCCATCACGTATTGAACGCCCAAATCGGGCGCGTCATCTCCGCCAATGCGGCGTTCGATCGTCACGGTGCCCGATTCCAGGCGCGTCGGGTAGGTCAAAATGCGCGCGACAACGGCATCACCCGGGTGGACGCCCAGACGATCCGCCGAGGTATCCTCGGGCAGAATGAAGAAGTCGGCCTTCAGGCGCGAATCGAGCGGCTCGATCACACCGAGCGGACCAGCGGTCTGGTACGTACCCACCACGCTTATGGCTGCGCGCTCAACCACGCCTTCGATCACGGCGCGCCGCTCACCGTGCGGGCTGTTCTTAATGCTCACGGCAACGGTATCGCCATCCATGATCTCGCGCTTACCGCGGCCCATAACCTTGTAGTCGCCGCTCTCGGTTATGACATAGGCGCCATGCTCATGGAGCTGCACGCGCCCGGTCAGGCTCGGACGGCGTTCGCTGCGCACCGGCCCACGCTTATTGCGAGCACCGCGCTTATGCTTGTTATTGCGCCCCATGGCGCCTCCTTGCTATCGATGACGAACTCCAAAGAGTCTACCCAAATGATTCGCTTTCCTGCCGTCCCCTAGAGATCAAAAAACGGGCCGCCCCATAAGAGACGACCCGTTGGAAGGGATGAATTCCAGGCATGCCTACACGCGCAGGTAGCGGCGCATGGCTATGGCAGAACCAAAGAGACCGATAATCACACCGACCAGAATCAGCGCAGCATAGGTCACCAGGTAGTACTGCATCGGCAGGGCAAACGACATCCAGCCGATGCTCTCCTGCAAACGCGGAATCATCAGATTGCGCAGCAGCTCCAGAACGCCGATGGAAAGCAGCGAGCCCAAAATGGCCTGCAGTACGCCCTCGGTGATAAACGGGCCGCGAATGAAGCCGTTGCTGGCGCCGACCAGACGCATAATCGCAATCTCACGACGACGCGCCGTGATGGACAGGCGAATCGTGTTGTTGATGAAGATGAATGCGATAAAGGTCAAAAGGCCAACGAGCACCACGGCGGCGATGCGGATGTAGTTGGTCACCTGGAACAGGCGGCTCACTTCCTCTTGGCCGTACAGCACGCTCGCGTTGACGTCGCCGTCATCCGCGATCTTCTGGAAGTCGGCGTTCTTCTTGAGCTTCTGGGCCGTGCTCTCGACCTTGGACGGATCGTCCATCTCAATTGCAAACGAAGCCGGCAGCGGGTTCTGGCCATCGAGCGCGCTCATGGTGGCGTCGGCGTTGCCCGACATCTTGCTCGTATACTCGGCCAGCGCGTCGTCCTTGTCCTTATAGGTCACGGACTTGACGTTATTCCACGTCTTAAGCTCGGCCTCAAAAGCCTGAACATCGGCCTGATCGGCGTCATCGCTAATGAACGCGTTGATGACAACCTGATCCTCGACGGTGCCGATCACGGAGTTCAGCATCGCGGAGCCCATGATGAACAGGCCGATGATAAACAGCGAAAGGAAGATCGTGATGACGGCGCCGAGCGAGGTAGTCCAGTTACGGAAGAAGTGGCTGATTGCCTCTTTGAAGGAGTAGCCCACGTTAGTTGGTGCCATAGTTGCCGTAACCTCCCCTCTCCTGGTCGCGGATAACGTGGCCGCCCTCGAGGGCGATCACGCGACGGTGCATGCTATCGACCATCTCGCGGTCGTGCGTGGCGACGATCACGGTGGTGCCGGTGCGGTTAATACGCTCGAGCAGCTTCATGATGCCCAGCGAGATCGCCGGGTCGAGGTTACCCGTGGGCTCGTCGCAGATCAGCAGCGGCGGACGGTTGACCATAGCGCGGGCGACGGCGACGCGCTGCTGCTCGCCACCGGAAAGCTGGTCGGGCAGCGAATCCATCTGATCGGCCAGACCGACCAGACGCAGCACCTCCGGCACCTGGCTGCGAATGACGCCCTTGGGCTTGCCGATGCACTGCAGGGCAAACGCCACGTTTTCGTAGGCGGTCTTTTGCGGCAGAAGCTTAAAGTCCTGGAACACGGCGCCAATCTGGCGGCGCAGGAACGGAACCTTGCGGTTCTTGATCTTCATGAGGTCCTGACCGGCAACCAAGATGCGGCCGCTCGTCGGCTTGACGTCGCGGTTGAGCGTCGACAGCAGCGTGGTCTTACCCGAGCCGGAATGACCGACCAGGAAGACGAACTCGCCCGGATAGATCTCGATGTTGATGTCGTCGAGTGCAGGCTTGTTGGGCTGTGCCGGATAGATCTTGGTGACATGCTCCATAAGGATGACGGGCTCGACACCGGCCTGCTTGGCCATCTTCTTGCGGCTGGCTTGCGGATCGATGGGCGCAAACACCGACGTAAAATCGGGGTTGTTGAGCGCGTTATCGAGGCTTGCGACCTCGGCGGCCTGATCGCTCTCGACCACCGGGGCAGCAGGCTGCGTGGGATCGGGAATAGCGGCAAAGAGACCGGACTGCGCAGGCTGAGGAACCGGCGTCGCAGGGGCCATGGGGTCGGGAATGCCGGCCATGGTAGGCTGCGGCGTGGCGGCGCCAGCCTGAGGCTGCTCCACGCGAGCGGTCACGGCCTGAACGGGCTCAAAACCCGCCGTGCCGGAAAGCGCGACATCGCTGGTGGGATTGTAGGCAAAGGGATCGGATGCCGGCTGTGCCTGATCTGCCGGCTGAGTGGGGGCCTGAGCAACAGGCTGGCCCTCTGAATCCGGAGTGGCGAAACGACTGCCCTGGACGCCCGTCTGCGTCTTGGGGGCATCATCGCCCGCACCGGAGGTACGGAAGTGGTTACCCACTGGTGCTCCTTATCGTCGTGCGTTTAAACTACATGAGCGCTTTGTATTTTAGCAGCATTAGCTTTGCTGCACATAAGAAGCATGGCGGGGTTTGGGTCTCACCGGCCGGGCGCAGGGTTACCTCCCAAATCGTCCTCGCGCATGGCCGGCATTTGTCCTGCTCCTGCGGAGCTGCGGACAAACGCCGGCCTGCGCTGCGGAAAGATTTGGGAGGTAACCCTGCGCCCGGCCTGCGGCTACTATGGGGCCGACGCACCAACTTGAGATGCTGCGCATACAAAATTGGAAGGGTCTGAATTGCACTTTGTTGGGATGGGCTCGTTTCCCCATGGGAACTTTGCTTGGCAGGACTCTAATTTAAATTCAGCATAAACAGGGGCGCCCTCTTTGAGGACGCCCCTGTTCTGGCTTGTTTGCGGTTGTCGACGCGATACTTTGCCTCGTCTTGCCTTATGCCAAGAACTCCTTGGTGGTCGCCACGATGTTGGCGGCGTCCAGGCCGTACTTGTGCAGGAGCTCGGCACCCGGGCCGGACTCGCCGAAGGTGTCGTTGACACCGATCTTCTTGAGCGGCGTCGGGCACTGCTCACACAGGACGTCGGCAACGGCGCTGCCCAGGCCACCGATCACAGAGTGCTCCTCGACGGTCACGACGTGGCCGGTCTTGGTGGCGCTCTTGACGATCAGATCGGCATCGATGGGCTTGATGGTGTGCATGTTGATGACCTCGGCGTCGATGCCCTCGGCAGCGAGCTGCTCGGCGGCCTCGAGAGCCTCGCCGACCATCAGGCCGCAGGCGATGATGGTCACATCGGCGCCCTCGCGCATGACAATGCCCTTACCCAACTCGAACTTGTAGGTCTCGGGGTCGTTGATAACCGGCGAGGCCAGACGGGCAAAGCGCATGTACACGGGGCCGTCGCACTCGTAGGCGGCGCGCGTCACGGCGCGGGCCTCGACGTCGTCGGCAGGAACGATCACAGTCATGCCGGGGATGACGCGCATGAGGGCGATATCCTCGCAGCACTGATGCGTGGCACCATCCTCGCCCACCGAGATACCGGCGTGCGTGGCACCGATCTTAACGTTGAGGTGCGGGTAGCCGATGGAGTTACGAACCTGCTCAAAGGCGCGACCGGCAGCGAACATGGCAAAGGTACTCGCGAAGGCAACACGACCGGTGGTCGCGATACCGGCGGCGACGCCCATCAGGTTGCTCTCGGCAATGCCCACATCGAAGAAGCGGTCGGGGCAGGCCGCCTTGAACTTACCGGTCTGCGTGGCGGCGGCCAGGTCGGCGTCGAGGACCACAAAGTCATCGTGCTCGTTGGCGAGCTCGACGAGGGCCTCGCCGTAGCTTACGCGCGTGGCGATTTTCTTGACGTCTGCCATCCTAGAGCTCCTCTCCAGCGGCCGTGAGCTCTGCCATGGCCTGCTCAAACTGTTCATCGTTGGGCGCCTTACCGTGCCAACCAACCTGGTTCTCCATAAAGGACACGCCCTTGCCCTTTGTGGTCTCCGCGATAATGGCAGTAGGCTGACCCTTGGTGGCGCGAGCCTCGGCAAAGGCGGCGCGAATCTGATCGAAATCGTTGCCGTCGGCAAGCTCCACCACGTGGAACTTAAAAGCACGGAACTTGTCGGCGAGCGGCATGGGGTCGTTGACTTCCTCGACGGGACCGTCGATCTGCAGGCCGTTGTGGTCGACGATCACGCAGAGGTTATCGAGCTGCTGGTTGCCGGCAAACATGGCGGCCTCCCAGACCTGGCCCTCCTCGCTCTCGCCGTCGCCCAGCAGGGCGTACGTGCGATAAGTATCGCCCCAGTGCTTGGCGGCAACGGCCATGCCCACGGCGGCGGAGATGCCCTGGCCGAGCGAACCGGTGGACATGTCAACGCCCGGAGTGTCGTTCATGTTGGGATGACCCTGCAGGTGGCTGCCGATGTGGCGCAGCGTCTCAAGATCCTCCTTGGGGAAGAACCCGCGCTCGGCGAGCACGGCGTACAGACCAGGTGCACAGTGGCCCTTGGAGAGCACAAAACGGTCGCGATCGGCCTTGCGGGGATCGGCCGGGTCGACGTTCATTTCCTCAAAGTACAGATAGGTCATGATGTCGGCAGCGCCGAGCGAACCGCCCGGATGGCCGGACTTGGCAGCGTGCACGCCGGTGACGATGCCCTTCCTTACCTCGTTGGCAACCTTTTTGAGCTCTTCGTCGCTCATTGTGCCTTCCTTTCATCCTCATTAGACAAAATGCGCACGGCACGGAAAGGTAGTCCCAACACAGCCGCAATGCACGTACGTCATTCATTATGCTGGAAACTGATGGCTTTACCAGAGTTTTTATCATTATTTGAACAATTTAGCAGGCAGAACCGCTGATGAAACGGTTTATCAATGTGAACGTCTTTTGGATGGGACGCGGTCGGCCCTACGCGCTAATGTCCTTGAATCCCTCGCCGAAAGCTTCCGTAACGTCGGCGACCGTCACAATGGCGTGAGGATCGCGCTCGCGCACGATCGTCTTGAGGGTATTGAGCTCTCGACGGTTCACGATGACCATGATCACCGGCTTCTCGGCACCCGAATACATGCCAGTCGCCTTAAACTTGGTACAACCACGACCCAGGCCATACATGATATCGGCAGCGATATCAGGGAACTTGTCCGAGATGATGAGTACCATACGGCGTTTGTTGCCACCATCGACCACGGCATCGATCACGTAGCCGCTAATGACCATCGAAAGGCCTGCATATAGTGCATTTTCGATTGAAAAGACCGGAGCCGACAGCGCGCATACGGCAACATCGATCGCCATGACGGTCGAGCCCACGGGCAGCGAGGTATTACGCGAGATGATTTGGCCAATCGTGTCCGAGCCGCCGGTGTTGGCGCCGGCGCGCAGCACCATGCCGTAACCGATGCCTGTAATAATGCCGCCCCACATGGCAGGGAGCATCAGGTCCGCATCCGCCAGAGGTGCTACAAACGGGGCGAACAGATCGGTAAAGAAGCCCAGCAGCACAAAGCCCGTCGCGGTCTGCACCACGTAGAACATGCCGCCCTCGCGCATAACGACCAGCAACAGCAAGGCGTTCATCACGATCGTCTGAATACCAACGGGAAGCGATATGCCGCGCGATGCGCCGACCGCCTGGATAATGGTGGCAAGGCCCGTAACACCACCGGCAGCAAGGCCGTTGGGAATCAAAAACAGGTCGGTCGCAATAGCGGCCAGAGCGCACCCCAACATAATCTGGGGCAGGTCGTGAAAGAAGTTCATCGATAGAATGCGCTTGATGTCCAGACGATATGCCATGCTACCTCCCTCAAAAAAGCGCACCCAAACGGATGCGCTTCGAACTTCTTGCTGTATTCGATTCTACCGATTCGCCGAACAAAAACCACCCCTGCGCAGGGTTTGCTTTGGATACAAAACCACCCTGCTCGGAGGGTTTTATCCATTTCCACATAAACCGGGCGGTTTATGCAGATGGGATCTCTGCGTCAGCGTTGCCAGTGGCCCAGCGATGGTAGCCAATAACAAACGGGTCCAGGTCGCCATCGTCAAGAACTGCCTCGACGTTGCTGGTCTCAACGCCCGTGCGTAGGTCCTTAACCATCTGATACGGGTAGAGCACGTAGCTGCGGATCTGGTTGCCAAAACCAATCGTGGTTTTGGGTCCGCGAATCTCATCCAGGGCCTCGGCGCGCTTCTCGAGCTCAATCTCGTACAGGCGAGCCTTGAGGATCTGCATGCACGCGGCCTTGTTCTGGATCTGGCTGCGCTCGTTTTGGCAGGTGACCACAATGCCGCTGGGGAAATGCGTCACGCGCACGGCGGAGTCGGTGGTGTTAACGCCCTGACCGCCCGGGCCGCTCGCGTGGTACACGTCCACGCGGATGTCATCGGGACTGATTTCGATGTCGATATCATCGGGTAGCACGGGGATGACCTCGACGCCGGCAAACGTGGTCTGGCGGCGCTTCTTGTCGTCGGTGGGGCTAATGCGAACCAAGCGGTGGACGCCGGCCTCGGCGCGCAGCATGCCAAATGCGTCCTTGCCCTCGACGGTAAAGGTCGCGCGGTCGATGCCGATGACCTCAGCAGCGGGGCAGTCGTTAATCGTGACCTTCCAGCCGCGACGCTGGCAGTACTTCATGTACATCTTAAAGAGCATGAAGGTCCAGTCCTGGGCCTCCAGACCACCCTGTCCGGGCTTGATGGTCACAATGGCATCGCCGTGATCGAACTCACCGGTAAACCAGCTCGAAAGCTCAAGCTCATCGATGGCACGGGCCAGGCGCTCAGCCGTGGCTGTAGCCTCCTCGCGAAGGGCGGCGGCATCGGGGTCATCCCCCATCTCCTCGGCAAGCTCCAGCGCGGCGCGGGCATCGGAAAGCTCGCCGCGCGCGTTGTCCACGGCAGCGATATCTTCCTTGGTGCGCGCGATTTCCTCCATGGTGACACGGGCGGCGTCGGCGTCATCCCAAAAGCCGGGGGCCACGCTTTTGGCCTCGAGCTCGGTCACGCGCGTGCGCTTTTCGTCCAAGTGGAGATATGACTCGACCTCGCCGAGCCGGTCCGCAAACGCGTCCAGCTCGGCGGGCGTTACCTCTAAAGCCTCAGCCATTAACGATTCCTGCCGTGGCAGTACTTAAACTTCTTGCCGCTACCGCAGGGGCACGGGTCGTTGCGGCCCACGTTGACGTACGGATCGTCGCTCTCGGACTTGCGATAGGTGGTCACCTTGCCACCGTTGTTGACGGCAGCCGGACCACCCTGGACAGCCGTGCGGGCCTGCACCTGCGCCTGCTTGCGCAGCACCGAGTCGCCGTTGTCACCATCGACCTCGGCAGGACCGGAGAAGTGCGCACCCTCGAGCGCGGGCTCCTCCTTGTGCTCCACGGCACGCGGGGCAGCCTTGATCTCGATGCGCAGAACCGTGCGCAGGTAATCCTCGTACATGGTGTCGACGAGGATCTGGAACGCGCCGTAGGCCTCGGTCTTGTACTCGACCAGCGGGTCGCGCTGGCCAAAGCCGCGCAGGCCGATGCCGGTCTTGAGATAGTCCATCTCCTGCAGGTAGTTCATCCAGCGGGTATCGATGACGCGCAGCATGACCTGGGTGTTGAGCTCGCGCATCAGGTCCTCGCCCAAGCGCTCGGCCTTCATGTTGTAGCACTTCTCTACGTAAGCCAGGACATCAGCAGCCAGAGCCTCATAATCCTCGTCGGGGAACTTCGGCGTATCGATGTGGCCGGTGAGCTCCACAACCCACTTGCGCAGGCCCTCCAGGTCGCGCTCGCCATCGTGACTGTCCTTGGTGCAGAACTCCTGAACGCAGCGGTACACGGTGTCGTGCATGACCTCGGTGATGTGGTCGGTCAGGTCCTTGCCGTCCAGAATCTTATTGCGCTCAGCGTAGATGACCTGGCGCTGCTTGTTCATGACGTCGTCGTACTCAAGGACGCTCTTGCGCATGGAGAAGTTGATGCTCTCGACCTTGTGCTGGGCGCTCTCGACGGCCTTGGAGATGATCTTGTGCTGGATGGGCATGTCGTCGCCCATGTCGGCCGTGACCATCATCTTGGAGACGCGGTCCATCTTGTCGCCGCCGAACAGGCGCATGAGGTCGTCCTCGAGCGACAGGTAGAACTGGGTCTCGCCCGGATCGCCCTGACGGCCGGAGCGGCCGCGCAGCTGGTTGTCGATACGACGGGACTCGTGGCGCTCGGTGCCGATAACGGTCAGGCCGCCGGCGGCAAGCACGCGCTCGCGCTCGGCCTTGCAGGTCTCCTTGGCCTCGGCGTTAAACTGCTCAAGCTGCTCGGGCGTCACGTCCTCCATGGTCAGGCCCTCGTACTCAAGGCGCTCGCGCACCAGCTCGTCGGGGTTGCCGCCCAACAGGATGTCGGTACCACGACCGGCCATGTTGGTAGCGATGGTCACGGCGCCGTAGCGTCCGGCCTGGGCAACGATATGAGCCTCGCGCTCGTGATGTTTAGCGTTGAGGACCTCGTGCGCGATGCCGCGCTTGGTAAGGGCGGCAGACAGCTTCTCGGAGCTCTCGATGGAAACGGTGCCCACCAGAACCGGCTGACCCTTGGCGTGACGCTGCTCGACATCGTCGGCGACGGCGTTGTACTTGGCCTGAATGGTACGGTACACCAGGTCCTCGTGGTCAACACGCTGAACGGGTTTGTTGGAGGGGATGACCTCGACGGGCAGCTTGTAGATCTCGCGGAACTCGGCATCCTCGGTGAGTGCCGTGCCGGTCATGCCGGAGAGCTTGTCATACAGACGGAAGTAGTTCTGCAAGGTGATAGTGGCCAGCGTCTGGTTCTCCTCGCGTACGAGCACGCCCTCTTTGGCCTCGATGGCCTGGTGCAGGCCCTCGGAGTAACGGCGGCCTTCCATAATGCGGCCGGTGAACTCGTCGACGATCTTGACCTCGCCGTTGGTGACCACGTACTGCTTGTCGCGGTGGAACATGTACTGGGCCTTCAGCGCCTGCTGCAGGTGGTTGACCAGCTGACCGGAGAGATCGGCATAGATGTCATCGATACCCAGGCGGCGCTCAATCTTCTTAAGGCCGCGCTCGGTGGCGGCGATGGTGTGCTTGGCCTCGTCCATGACGTAGTCGCCCGTGGGCTCGACGTCCTCGGTGGCGGTGAGCATGTCGTGCGAGACATCCTCGCCGCGCTCAAGGCCGCGCACGGCACGCGCGAAGTCCTTGTAGGTGCTGGCGGACTTGGTGCCGGCGCCCGAGATGATGAGAGGGGTACGTGCCTCGTCGATCAGGATGGAGTCGACCTCGTCGACGATGGCGTAGTTGTGGCCGCGCTGTACGCGCTGCTCGGGGCGGGTGACCATGTTGTCGCGCAGATAGTCGAAACCGAACTCGGAGTTGGTGCCGTAGGTGACGTCTGCCTGGTAGGCCGGACGCTTGAGCTCGAGCGGCATGTTGTTCTGGAGCAGACCGACGGTCATGCCCAGGTACTTGTAGATGCGGCCCATCCACTCGGAGTCGCGCTTGGCAAGGTAATCATTGACAGTAACGACGTGCACGCCCTTGCCGGCAATAGCGTTGAGGTAGCCGGCCAGCGTGGAGACGAGCGTCTTGCCTTCGCCGGTCTTCATCTCGGCGATGTGGCCCTCGTGCAGCGCCATGGCGCCGATGAGCTGTACGTCAAAGTGACGCATGCCCGTGATGCGCTTGGAAGCCTCGCGCACGGTGGCAAAAGCCTCGGGGAGCATGTCGTCGAGCGACTCGCCGTTGGCGTAACGCTCGCGGAACTTATCGGTCTGGCCGCGGAGTTCCTCCTCGGTCATCTTCTCAAACTGGGGCTCAAGACCGTTGATCTGGTCGACGATCTTGTAGTAGCGCTTAAGGTCCTTATCGGATCCAAAGGACAGCAGCTTTGACATGAATCCCATGTGGTTTTCCTTTTTGGCCATCGCCCACGCCGTGCAGCTGCGGGCGAGTTAAACACAGATGATTGTACTTTAGCCAAACAAGGCGCGGCCTATACGGTCGACCTCGACCGCCACGTAATAACTATGACCAACCTGCCACAATGGGACAGGTTTATTTTGGCAAGTTTTATCTGAGCAAACGCCGTCTCTCTGCCATTTGGTGCCACGGGGACAGGTTAGCTTGCACCAATAAAAAGAAAAGGGCCGCGCACCCAAATGGATGCACGGCCCTCATGCCATGAATGCGAGCGATTCCGCGGCGAGCTATTTACTCAGCAGCCTCGGTGGTCTCGGCCTCGGCAGCGGCCTCCTCGACGGGAGCCTCTGCGGGAGCCTCGGCGGCCTGCTTGGCAGCCTCCTCGGCAAACTTAGCGGCACGCTTAGCCTTCTCGGCAGCCTTAGCCTCAGCGGCGGCCTTGCGAGCGGCCTCGGCCTCAGCAGCCTTGGCGGCCTTGGCAGCCTTGGCCTCCTCAGCCTTCTTGAGCTGGGCGGCAGCGGCGCCACCGAACTTGTCGGCGAAGCGCTGGACGCGTCCACCGGTGTCAACGAACTTCTGCTGGCCGGTGTAGAACGGGTGGCACTCGTTGCAAAGCTCAACCTTCATCTCGGACACGGTAGCGTGCGTCTTGAAGGTGTTGCCGCAGGAGCACGTCACCGTGCACTCGACATACTGGGGATGGATACCCTGCTTCATGGTAGGACTCCTTATTGGTCAGGCGCTGGTTACCGATCAGCGCATAAGGCGTCTTGGTTTCCGACCAAGACAACAAACTCGGCTATGGTACCACGGCGCCGCGTGTCCCACAAAAGGTTCACGGTCTTTTCGGCACAACACGAGCTGGACCTTAAATATCAACTTCATCCGAACACTCCCCCACATTCATCTCTCGTATGTATCGAGGTATTCCTGCTTGAGCGTCTGCGAGGACGACTTGATCTTTTCCACGAGCGTGCCGGCTTCGATGAAGTAGAACGAGTTGGTGAGGTCTGCCAGGTCGTCGAGCAGATGGCTTGAAATGAGCACGCTTCGTCCCCGCGCCACCTCGCTGCGCATCGCGTCGCAGGAGGTTTTCCGCTTTCCCGGATCGAGGCCGTTCAGCGGTTCATCGAGGATGAGGTACGGGCAACCGGTCGCTATCGCCATGGCAAGCTTCACCTGCTGCTTCATTCCCGTCGAGAGTTTACGGGTCGGCTTGTCGAGATATGGGGAGATTCCAAGGGAGTCGCAGAGCGAGTCGATGTCGGCGGCCGATTTCCACGCCTCCCTAACGAAAGCAAGGTGCTCGATGGCCGATAGCGTGGGATAGAGATCCGCGCCGCCTGAAGAGCTCAGGTAGACGAGTTCTGCAAATTCGGCTGATCGACGTTGGCTGATTCCGTCTGCCGCCAGGCTTCCCGAGCGGATACGGGCGGGAAATTGGCCCGACAGCGCTTCTAGAAGGGTGGTTTTCCCCGAGCCGTTGGGAGCAACGAGACCCGCCGCCGTTCCCGGGCTCAGGAAAAGCGACCCGATTGAAAGTATCGTCGTGCTCCCGTATCCCACGCTCGCGTCCAGAAGCTCGAGCCCATGGTGCTTTTTCGCGGGTCCAGGCTGTTTGGGGGAACGTGTCGCAACGGCGCCGACCGTAAAAAAGACCGCGACGTATGCCAGGGCCACGGCAAGCATCGATGCGCTGCCTGAACCGGAGCCAATGAATTCTGTCGGGAAGCATCCTACGTAACCCGTTGCCTCGATAGGCGAGAATACGGGCAGCGGCAGGAGCCCGAGCACGGCATTATGCCCTAGTGCCGAATCGGACAGTAACGGGAATGCCGGGGCCGCGACAAGCAGCGCGGAGGTAAGGGGGCCCGCGAGGACGCGCCTCGTTGCGGTCGATAGGACGGCGGAGCAAACGGATATCAAGGTTCCGCCCGCAAGCAGCGCGAGAAGCAGGGCTGTGAAGACGTTTCCCGCGGTCGTGGTGGTAAGCGCGCCGTCATGGAAGAAGGCGATCGGGTACCCAATTTGCCCGAAGCCGTTTAGGGCCAAGGCGTAAATGCCCCCGGGTGCGAGGCCGGCGAGGAGCATCGCGGTCCCCGCGGCGATTATCGAAAACACGATCTGGATAAGGCGCCGGAATTTGGGCACGGGCGCCTTCGCCGCCAGGGTCGCAGGCCTTGTGGCCCCGAGCAGGAGTATCGACGAGAGAAGGAAGGGGATGAAGGGAAGGAAAGACGGCGCCGCGGCAACGGCGTAAGGCAGGAAGGAAAGGAATGGCAGGTCGCTTGCGGAGGCCGGGATATCCGTGATGCCGGAGCTGCTCAGGGCACGGCAATATGCGAGCTCCGCGTCATTGGTCTCTCGGTCTCCCACGATGGACCCGGATTGGAAGCCTTCGTCCATGAGCGCGTAGTAGCTCTCGGCAGAATCGAGAAAGGCGGCGTCGGTTTGAGCGGCAAGGGCGGCGTTCGCGTATCTTGCAAGCTCCGCGTCAGCTTGCTGCTCTGGAGATAGGTCTGTGCCGTTGGCCTGGGGTGCGCGCGTATTGAATGCGTCGACAAAGCCCCGCATGCCCTGCTTCATAAAGAAGGGCCCGTAGATGGGTGAATTGAACGCAATGGGGATGGAGAAGGCCGCGGCAAGAACGAGCGTACAAATCCATACGGCCCTGTCTCTTAGGATTAGTTTGAGAAGAAGTCGACAGTACATTTAGAAGCACCTACATTTCTCAAAGCGTCGTTAGATTAATAATGACAGACCGAATGAAGATGCGTGCGATGGGGGCGAGGCGAATGGCTGAGCGGTATCGATATGCGGGTTCAACGGTATTATATTGACCACATAGATTTTTAACTTGCATTTCTACCCGCCCTTTTCGTAGAGTCGCCGATACGTGCTTAGCGCACCCTCGGCGCGTCCGGCAGGCTTTGCGAAATGGGATCCAGGAGACTTCGGCGCAGCATCATCTTGCGGAATGCTTCTAATGAGCCTCCCATCCTTCAAAAACAGAATCTCATCGCACAGCCTATCGACCGAATCCAAGATGTGGGATGACATGATGATGCACGTACCAGAATCGGCCAGCTTCCTGAGAATCTCGGAATGCAAGTCCACCCTGCTGGGGTCGAGCGCGTTCATGGGCTCATCTAATAGAAGGTACCGCGCGCCCGTCGCATACGCAATCGCCAGGGTAAGCTGCTGCTTCATGCCCTGGCTCAGAGTGCGGATCCTCATCTTCGCGAACTCGCCTATCTGCGTTTGTTCCACTATCTCTTCGATATCGCGAGCATGCGGCCACATATCGCAAACCATCTTGAGGTGATCTTCCGCACGCAATCCGGGATACAGCAGCGTCCCCTCACCAGGTGCATAGAAGATCATAGAACGGACCTCTCTCGCACCCGTACCCTGCACCTCATCCAGAACGATGCTCCCGTCCACGCGAGGACCCGGCAAACCTGCCATCGCACGCAGCAACGTCGTCTTTCCATGCCCGTTCGGAGCGACGAGACCGTAGACCGTACCCGGGGCAAACTCAGCGTTCACCGAATCTACGAGCACCTTCTTTCCATAAGAGATCGTCAGCGTTTGAAGGTCAATCATCGAGATCATCCCCTTTCGATCTTTGGAACACTCAGGCGCACCATCAACGGAGATATGGCGCCCAAGACCACCAGCAGAGCGCCCGATGCGCCGACGACCTCTCCAAAAGGCATCGCGTTCGTCCCTCGCCCAAGGAACCCAATCGTCCCCACCTGGGAAGCGGGATCAAACGAGGCGAATGGAGCCAGCAGCGCGACGCCCATGCCCACGCTTTCAACATGAGCGCTCAACGAACCCAACACCAAGAGAACCGCGCAAACCATTCCGGTGACAACGGGGTTGCGGCTAATCGCTGCTGTCAACGCAGCGACGACGGAAATCACGCCGTATGCCATGACCAGCAACGGAATACTGCACAACACCGCCTCCCCCACCATGGACGTTGTCGAAGCTCCCGCCCGAATGAGAGCGACGGGATACTCCGATCCACCCGCACCGTTCTTAATCACGGACACAACGACAGCGGGAACCATCGACACCAAAAGCAGCACCAAGCCAAGCAGGAGAGCCAGCGCAACAGCCGTCAGAAAACGCACATGCGCTGTTGCGGGGATCTGGAGAACCAGAAGGGAACGACACTGCAGGTGGGTGCACGCGAGCGATGTGACAACCACGGGCAACAGCAAAAATAAGGAGGGAAGCGCTGCCTGGAGATACGAAAGGAGGATTAATGGGGGCATCTTCGTACTTAACTCGTAAACCTTGGGGTCCGGCAAGCTCGCGATCGACTCAAGCAGAAGGGCGCGCGCCTCCGCACGAGAAGGAGTCTCCGGCTCGATTCCGATCGATTGCAGGAGAGTCGCATCTGCCGCGCCCAGCTCACCTCGAGCGCGCTCGTACGTCGCAAGGCTTCGAAACCCCTCCGCAGGCATAGGCGCGTACACGAAACCCGAAAGAGCATCCCGCATGTCTTCCAGGGCCGCTTTGCCCTCGACGTCCATATTCGCAGCGTTCTGCTCTAGATACCGATCTATTGAATGGAGCTCCCCATCCCTATACCGAACAGCGGAAACGTTATCAGCGTCAGGAAACATCTCGACCAGAGCCGGGGCCAGCATCGTCGTCGACATTGCAATCGCGCATACGGCGAGGGTAGGAGAACGCAGGAGCAGTTTCCCCATCGTTCTTACGTATGCAACGGCGGAGGCACAAGCGCTCGAACGAGTTGCCGTTCTCGATGCAGTGAAGGAACCTCTCTCAAGACAAATCGGGGATATCGGGCACGCGCAGCCGCTCTTTCCAGCAACGCAAAGCAGGCTAATTGCCAGCACCTCGATCCCGATTGCGCATACGAGGGCAATCGCGCCACGCTCGAAGCAAAGTCCAGGCAGATTCACTATCTGCGTTGTCGGGTACGGGCTATAGGCGCCGACGGTCAACTCAGTGTTCGCATACGTAAGGGGATTCAACAGGGCGAACTCACGTAAAGCGATGGATCTTCCGTAATACCCGGGAACCATCGTCACCCCCATCAGGGCACATACGAACACGATTCCAAGCGTAGGGTTATTGGCAATCTTCACGGCAAGGTGAACGACAAGCGAGATGAACGCTGCCACCAAGAATTGCAAGATGGCCGTCTGCGCGAACACCAGCCAAGCCGGTTTGATAACCGGAGTCGCATATTGAATGTAGCCTATCGGATAGAACGGCGAGCCCGGGCCATTCTTCACAAGCGCGGCGATTATCCCTGGAAGATTGATGGCGAGGACGGCAAGCATTGCAAAAACACTCGCCCATACGCTCGATGCAACAAGTCTACCCAGCTCGCCCATCGGTGCCTGGATGATGAGCTTTTCACGTTTGTTAAGACGCGCGGCAAGGAACGAGACGGCAACGGCCGTTGCGACCCATAGCAAGTACTCCTTCGATCCGTCATAATAGGTGTACTCTCCATCCGATATCTGCAGAAACGGAAGTAGGGGAGAGAGCGGTGCCAAGATAAGACGTCCCGCGGCAAGAGGGTACAGAAGCGCGGGCATGCTTGATGAAGAGGTATAGACACCGTCCTCCCCCGCATTCACAAGCGCATCCGCATAGGATGCTGACAATTCCTGCTCAACACGGGTTATTCCCGACTCGAGGTATTCGACCCGTCCGTCGATGCCAGCCGCGCTCCTGAAGACGGGCAGAGCACAAAGAACCATCAACGCAACAACGACAACACAGAGCGACCTGGAGGAGAGAAGCGACCTAAAGATCGCCTTCGAGATTTTGAGCATATTCATCGCCAACCTTAACCTCATCCAGTCGGAACAGAGGGGCCGAACAAAATGCTCGGCCCTTATTACTTGCCGGCAAAGTCAATTTAACATAAACTGTTAAAAAGTAACCTGAGTTTTTTAAATTCTTCGGAGGTTATTATGAGTTCCGACAATCGCACTCCCCGGCTTCATTCCTTCCGCATCGCATGTGCGATAGCCTCTGCGACCCTTTGCGCCACCGCCATCGCACAAGTGGCGTTCTCCTTAAAGCCAGCAATCGAAGTGCTCGACAACCCTGTAATTGCAGACTCCCCCGCGTATCCAGCCCTTGCGATCTCGACATTGGTCCCTGCCGTCATCGGTATCGCTACGACCATCCTCAGCGCCGTTCTCGTGTGGACGATCAAGAGCGGAGACCCCTTCAAGAAAGGGTCTGCGACATGCTTGAAGGTGCTCGGCATTCTCTTCGTTGTTCAAGCTGCCACCAGCCTCTACGCCGGCTCACTCAAAACCTCCGTTTCGATGTTTGGCGGCGAGGGGGCCGTCGGCGCCCAAGAGATCGCTTCATCATTCGATTGGACCTCTCTGGTTCTCGGCATCGTCCTGTTCATGCTTTCCCAGCTCTTCTTGTACGCCCGAGAGCTGTACCTCGACTCCGACGAGATTGCGTAAGGAAACGCCATGCCCGTAATTGTTCGCCTCGACAAGATCATGGCCGAGCGAAAGATTTCCTCGAACGAACTTGCCGAAAGGATTGGAACCACGCCCGTGAACCTGTCCCGTATTAAAAAAGGGCATATTCGCGGCATTCGCTTCAACACACTCGAGCAGCTATGCCTCGCCCTTCGTTGCCAACCCGGAGACCTTCTCGAAGTCATGAGCGAAGAGGATGCCCGAAAGGAGTTCGGACTCGATTGGTCCGCCGAGGATTAGAGGGCGGTCGTACTCGCCCTGCACACGGGGATGCGAATCGGCGAGGTCTGCGGCCTTCGGTGGTGCGATGTGGATTTCGAGACGGGCCTGATCTCGATCAGACACTCGGTGGCGTACGCGAAGGGAATGGGTTCGTTCATCAAGGACACCAAGACCCATGACGCCAGGGGTATCCCCATCGACCCGGTCGGCCTACTCCCCTTCCTGAAGGAGACCCACGAGATCGACTGCGGAAAGCTGCGCTTGCGCGGCCTTACCGGGGCGGTCGAGATCGGGGACTGCTACATCCTGTCGGAGCCGGGCGCGACCTTCGCGACGACAAGCTATATCCGCAGGGCGTTCAAGACGTTCTCGGAGACCAACGGCCTCATGGGCACCAACGACGAGCTGATCACGTTCCACGGCCTTCGCCACACGTTCGCAACGCAGTGGATCCGCCAAGGCGGCGATATCAAGGCGCTCCAATCGATCCTCGGCCACAAGGACGCCATGGCGACGCTCAACGTCTACGCCGACATCGAGCCCATCTCCAAAATCCATAACATGCTGCGCGCCACGCCGTGCCTTTGGCGCGGGCACCTCGGGCCGAGGGTCGATCCGGGTCCCATGTTCCAACAGAGGATCCAGGAGTCCATCGAGACGCTCCAGGCGTTCGGCTACGGCATCACCGAGCCGGACGACCGAAATATTGCCATACGCGACGTGAAGACGAACAGTTGGCTCTAGCTCACCGAGTACGCGGCAGTGCTGGGCCCATCCCAACTGAGGTCACGGTGGTCCGATAGGGGCACCGCCCGCGGCATGCGCCGCGGAGCGGTATCCCCTACCGAAGGTCGGGGATGCCCTCCGCTTCCAGTTCGGAATCAGCCGTCGGAGGCGTTCGGCTGACTGCGGGAACGGCCTGTCCGCTCAATGTGTTCGGCTGAGATCGGAAATCAACCCAACACGAGCCGGACACGCGCCAGACGGCTCTTCCCCGTACGGCCTTCCCCCTTACGCTCATGTTGCAGGCATGTAACGCCGCAGCGAGCGCGCCTTTTTTGCGCCAGACAGGTACAATGATGAACACTGTACCGTAGCGGAGCGCCCCGCGCGCGCCGCAACCACGCGAAAGGGTTTCCCATGGCCGAGATCTCGTCCTCCCGTATCGTCATCACCGTCCTTGGCAAGAACCGCCCCGGCATCGTCGCCGGCGTCACCCGTGTCCTAGGCGAGGCCAACGTCGACATCCGCGACATCACGCAGTCCATTATCGAGGACATCTTCACCATGACCATGCTGGCCGATACCGCCGAGTCCAAGCTCGACTTCGCCGAGCTGCAGAAGGCGCTGGCCGAGGCCGGCGAGCTTTCGGGCGTCAACGTGTCCATCCAGCGCGAGGACGTCTTTAACTTTATGTACCGCCTGTAGCGAGCAAGCCGCTGGGGATAGCCTGACGCGCGCATGCCCATGCAAGTCACCCCGATGCGGCCCGGAGAGGAGCGCGCATGGCCTACGACGCCAAGAAAATCTATTACCGCTTCGATGACCACTTGAGCCGCCTGGTTCTGGATTACGAAGCAAGCCGCCAGATTTCGCCTGAGAGCGAAAGCCTCTACCACGGCCTGCCGACCGACCCTTATGACGAGGGCTTGTTCGAAGAGCACAATGTCAAGCGCGGCCTGCGCAATGCCGACGGCTCGGGCGTGGTCGCGGGCCTCACTCGTATCTCGGATGTGCACGGCTACAACAAGGTCGACGGAAAGGTCGTGCCCGATCAGGGCAAGCTCACGCTTCGCGGCTACAGCATCGAGGATCTGGTCAACAATGCCCAGGCCGAGAATCGCTACGGCTACGAGGAAGTCGCCTATCTGCTTATCACGGGTTCGCTGCCCAACAAGGAAGAGCTCGACGGCTTTTGCGAGCGCCTGGGCGCCTTTAGACACCTGAGTGACGAGTACGTTAAAGAGTTCCCTATGACCACGGTGTCGTCGAGCATCATGAACGTGCTCCAGCGCGCCGTACTGTTGCTCTACGCCTTCGATGCCGAACCAGACGTGATCACGCCCGAGCACGAAATCGACGTCGCCATTTCCATGCTCGCACGTCTCCCGCGCATCGCCGCCTTCGCACACACGGCCTCGGTCGCCAAGCTTCGCGGCTCCGAGGTTCACGTGCCGCACCCCACGCCCGGTCTCTCCACCGCCGAGACCATCCTACAGGTCTTGCGCGGTGGCATGGCGTTCACCCGCGACGAAGCCATGCTGCTCGACGTGATGCTCATGCTGCATGCCGAGCACGGCGGCGGCAACAACTCCACGTTCGCCTGCCGCGTGCTGTCCTCCTCGGCCACCGACCCGTATTCTGCCTACGCCGCGGCTATCGGCTCGCTCAAGGGTCCGCGCCACGGCGGCGCCAACGCCAAAGTCGTGTCCATGCACGAAGACATCCGCGCGCATGTTTCCAACTGGGAAAACGAGGACGAGGTCGCGGCCTACCTGGGCAAGATCCTCGACAAGCAGGCTTTCGACGGCACCGGCCTCATCTACGGTATGGGCCACGCCGTCTACACGCTGAGCGACCCGCGCGCCGAGGTGTGCCGCCGTTACGCGCGCACGCTTGCCGCCAAGAAGGACTTGGGCGAGGAGTTCGCGCTCATCGAGCGCATCGAGCGCTTGGCCCCGCAAGTGATGCGCGATCACGGCATGACCAAGCCCATCTGCGCCAACATCGACCTGTACACGGGCTTTATCTACAAGATGCTCGGCGTGCCCGAGACGCTCTTTACGCCGCTATTTGCCGTCGCCCGCATGGCCGGCTGGTCGGCGCACCGCATGGAAGAGCTCTTCTGCGCGCACCGTATTATTCGCCCGGCCTATCGTCCGGTGATCGAGCCGCTAGCGTACAAGCCGCTCGCCGACCGCTAGGACGCGAACCGTTATAGAACTCGAGCGTGGCCAGGGCATCGCCGCCCTCGGCCACGCTTTTTATGCCAGCAGAAAGGGCTGTATCAAATGATTGTGTTTTCCGATATGGACGGAACGCTGCTGACGAGCGATAAGCAAATGAGCGATGCCACCTGGTCGATGCTCGACGAACTCGCTCGACGCGGAATTGAATTTGTGCCCTGCACGGGACGTCCGCTGTCGGGCATCTTTGAGCCCATCCTCGCCCATCCCTCCGTGCACTATGCCGTCTGCGCCAATGGCGCCAGCGTCTGGCAGCTCGACGACGATGTGCCCAACGATGTCTCGCGCGCCACGCGCATTTTGAGCCGTCCGCTCGATCGCGGCATTGCGCATCGCGTCCATCGCATCGCCGCCGGCCACGATGTGACCTTCGATATCTTCGCGGATGGGCAGTGCTTCCTCCCCCGCTCGCTCTACACGCGCCTGGACGAATTCTGCGGCGGCGACCCCCACATCGCGGCTTCGCTCAAGCGCACACGAACACCGATCGACATGGATATCGACAGCAAGATCGACGGGGTCGAGACGCTCGAACGCATCGCCATGTACTGGCACGACCCGGCCGATCGCGACGCCATCGCGGCTGAGCTCGACACGCTCGGAGGCATTGAGGTCACGCGTTCTTACGCCATGAATATCGAGGTCATGGGTGAGGGCGCCACCAAGGGAACGGCCCTCACGTGGCTATGCGAGCACCTGGGCGAGCGTCTCGCCGACGCCTGGGCGTTCGGCGACAACATCAACGACATCCCCATGCTGCAGGCAGCGGGCCACGGCATGGCCATGATCAACGCCGAGCCCGAAGACCGCGAGGCCGCCGACGCCGTCACCGGATACGACAACGACCACGACGGCGTCGCCCACACCATCATGGCCGCCCTCGCCTAGCAGCAGCAACCCGGCAGAAAAGGAACGTCCCTAACTGCTGGATTAAGCAAGGCTCTCCAGAACACGGCGGAGTTCTTGCTGGACGGCGTGGTCGCGGTTACAACCCACCACGCGATCGGCCACCGCCTTAAGCGCGGGGCGCGCGTTTTCCATCGCGCAGCCCGTGCCGACAAAGCGAATGATCTCGTAGTCGTTCATCGAGTCGCCAAACGCCATGACCTCGTCGCGACCAATGCCGTAATGCTCCGCGAGCTGCGCGATACCCGAGGCCTTCGACACACCGGGCTGCATGGCATCGATCCACGCGTTGCCCGAAGGCGCAAAAGTAAAGAGCTGACCAAGTTCGCGCTGTAGCACGTACGCACTGTCCATAACCGCACTGTCGTCGCAAAAGATACTCGCTTTGATGATATTTACGCTGGGATCGGGCAGCTCCCAAATACGCTCGGCATTGGGAAGGTCCTTATCGACCTCACGCACGAACTTGCACTCGTCATCGAGCAGGAAGGACTTGGTTCGGTCAAAGAGCGCAAGATGCAGATTGGGAAACGTCCTGACGGCTTGGGCGAGCCTTCGAATCGCCAGGTGGGAATACACCTCACGGTCTACCATCTTACCGTCGGCGTAGACTTGGGCGCCGTTAGCGGCGACAAAGTCCATCTTGTCGCGAACGGGCGCAAAGAACTCGCACAGGCGATCGTAGCGACGACCTGACGATGCGGCGAAATGCACGCCATGCTCGTGTAGCGCCAGAATCAGTTCGTAGGTCTCGGGAGGCACCTGGCCGTTTTCGTCAAGCAGTGTGCCGTCCATATCGGATGCAATCAGTTTAAACATAGAAAAGCTCCCTTCGGGCTTGTTGGAATCGAACGTGTATCCGATTCCAACGTACCCAAAGGGAGCTCAAATAAGACTCCGCGGGCGTAAACGTTACAAGGACCTGGCAAATAGCTCACACATGCCAGAGGTCTCACGGTCGCGGCGTCAGGCGACACACCACCCCGACGGCTAGTCGTTTAAGAACGTCCCCGATGACTAGTCGGCGTAGGTGAAGGTCGTGACGTCGAACATGCCCTCGGGGCGGATGCGGAGCGTCGGGATCACCGGCAGGGGCAGGAAGATGATGCCCATGATGGGGTCGAGCGGCGGCTCGATGCCCATGGCGCGCGCCTTGACCATAAAGTCGTCGTGCTGCGCGGCGACATCCTCGGCCGTGCCCTCGCTCATCAGACCACCGAGCGCCAGCGGAATACGCGCCACGACCTCACCGTTGCGCACCAGCACGTGGCCGCCCTGGCCAACAGCCTCGACGGCAGCCATCATATCGGCCGCGTTGTCGCCCACCACGCACACGTTGTGCGAGTCGTGGCCGATCGTCGAGGCGATGGCACCGCCCGTAATGGTAAAGCCACGCACCCAGCCGCGACCAATGTGCTTGCCAACAAGACCCAGGCCCGCAGGGCCATCACCGTCGGCCCCCTCGGCCTGCAGTGACAAGCCGCGGCCGTGGCGCTCGATCAGCATAATGCGGCGCAGGCCCTCGGCATTCTCGGGACGAGCCATGCCCGTGATGGCCTTGCCCGGCACCACGTCGATCACGGCCTCGCCCGGCTTAAAGGCATAGTCGAACACGTCGAGCGATAGCTTCGGCAGCTTAACGGAAGCACGCAGCTCATCGGCAAGGGCCGCAACCTCGGCCATCTCGGGTGCAATTTCGCCCACAAAGGTGCCATCCTGCGCCACCAGGGCACCGGCGGCATAAACACGATGCGGAGCCTTGGCAAACGTAAGGTCATCGAGCACCAGCAGGTCGGCGCGCTTGCCCGGGGCGATCGCGCCACGGAGCTCGTGTGGGTCGCGGCAGCCGTGGTCCAGGCCAAATGCCTCAGCCGTAGAAAGGGACGCCATGGAGATGGCGACCACCGGGTCGATGCCGGCCTCGATAGCCACGCGACAGGCATTGTCGATCATACCGGTCGAAAGCGCGTCGGAAGGAGCACGGTCGTCGGTCGCAAAGCAGCAGCGACGGGCGCGGGCGGGGTTCTCCAGCAGCATCGGCGACAAGTTGGCCAGGTCGTGGCTGCACGTGCCCTCGCGCAGCATCACATACATGCCGCGGGACAGCTTATCGAGCGCCTCCTCGGGAATCGTCGACTCGTGGTCGGCGATAATACCCGCTGCGGCATAGGCGTTGAGGTCTTTGCCGGCAACAAGTGGCGCATGGCCGTCGACCTGCTTGGACGGCGTCTGGTTGGCAGCGTCGATGCGAGCGCAGGTCTCAGGATCGGCCATAAAGACACCCGGCAGGTTCATCATTTCGCCCAGACCAAAGACATCGCCCGGATACTCGGCAAAAAACGCCTGCATGTCAGCGGCGGTAATCACAGCGCCCGCTTGCTCATCGGGCAGCGCGGGCACGCACGAGGGCATCATGTACTTGATGGAAATGGGCGCGCGACGGCCGTCCTCGATCATAAAGCGCAGGCCGTTCAGGCCGGAAACGTTGGCGATCTCGTGGCTGTCGGCGATGGCAGTGGTGGTGCCGCGCGTCGCCGCCATGCGCGCATACTCGGCGGGACGGATGTTCGAGGACTCGATATGCAGATGTCCGTCGATAAAGCCGGGGGCGATATAGCGACCCTGGCAGTCAATGACCTCAGCCGCCTCGTAGGTGCCGGCGGCATCGTCGCGACCGTCGTAGAGCACGCCGACGATTACGCCGTCCTTGACGGCAACGCTACCGGGCGCCACGCGCTGGCCATATACGTCGACAATCTGCGCATTGGTAAACAGCGTGTCGACGGGCACGCGGCCCTCGGCAGCATCGATCACAGACCTCATGACCTCAACGGACATACATACTCCTTTAACTGTAGAAATAACTGCGGAGCGGACGAGCCTTCACCGCAGCAAGCCAATAGCAATTGTATGCCCAAAAGAAGGTCCCGCTAACGCCCCGTCCGCTTAACGGCACACGCCGCTTGGCGCAATGGGGACAGGTTACTTTGCACCAATGACAAGGAGTGTCCCAAAGTGCCGGCACAAAAGGAACGTCCCCAAGTGCCAAAAAAGCCGCAGCCGGAATCGTTCCGGCTGCGGCCCTATTGCACATGTTAGGTTGACCTACTTGCTAGACCAACTTAAAGCCCTTGCGCTTGCCTACTGAGAGGGTGTCGCCCAGCTTGAGGGCGCTCGGGTCGATGTTGTAGCTCTTGGGAGCCACCGCCTCGCCGTTGATCTTGACGCCGCCGCCGTCAATGTCGCGACGGGCCTGGCCGGCGCTCGCCGAAAGGCCCAGGTCCTTAAGCAGGCCTGCGAGGTAGATCTGGCCCTCGTCGTTGACGGTCAGCTCGACATGCTTCTCGGGGAAGTCGGCAAGCTGGCCCTCCTTGAACACGCGGTCGAACTCGGCCTGAGCCTCGTCACCGGCACCGGCGCCGTGATAGGTGTCGCACAGGTCGCGGCCCAGCGCGCGCTTGAGCTCATAGGGATCGGCGGAACCGTCGGCCAGGGCAGCGTCGATCTTGTCGACCTCGGCCGGGGTGAGCGAGCTGGCCAGACGATAGTACTTGCCGATCATCTCGTCGGGGATGGACATCGTCTTGCCGAACATATCCTTGGGAGCATCGGTCAGGCCGATGTAGTTGCCGTAGGACTTGGACATCTTGCGCACGCCATCGGTGCCCTCGAGCAGCGGCATGGTAAGCGCGATCTGCGGCTCCATGCCCATCTTCTCCATGAGCTCGCGGCCGGCGAGCAGGTTGAAGAGCTGGTCGGTGCCGCCCATCTCCACGTCGGCCTTGATCTGAACGGAGTCGAAGGCCTGCATCACGGGGTACAGGAACTCGTGGAGGGCGATCGGCGTCTGGGACTGGTAGCGCTTGGTAAAGTCATCGCGCTCGAGGATGCGGGCGACGGTGAACTTGGAGCACACCTGCAGCAGGCCGGCCAGATCCATCGACAGGATCCAGTCGCCGTTGTGCACGATGGTGGTCTTCTCGGGATCCAGGATCTTCATGGCCTGGCTCACGTAGGTCTCGGCGTTGGCCTCAATCTGCTCCTGCGAAAGCTGCGGGCGGGTGGAATTCTTGCCCGAAGGATCGCCGATCAGTGCGGTGCCGTTACCGATGATGAGGGTGACCTTGTGGCCCAGGTCCTGGAACTGACGCATCTTGCGCAGGGGCACGGCATGGCCCAGGTGCAGGTCGGGGCTGGTGGGATCGACGCCGAGCTTGATGTTGAGGGGCTCGCCCTTCTCAAGCTTCTTGCGAAGGTCGGCCTCGGGGACGATCTGCGCTGCGCCCGAGGTGATGATACGCATTTGCTCGTCGACAGACAGCATTGGGTATCCTCCTTTTGCTATAGCACCCTCACCGGATACGGCGGTGCTCGAAGTTCATAAACCCACTCATAATAACCAAAACGGCGCGGCCGAACACCTACGACAGGAAAATCCTCGTCCTGCCGCACGCGTCGATAACGACCGGCAAACGCGTGCCGTCACGTTCGACCAAAAAGCGCGCCTGCTGACGGCGCGAGCAGTCACGGCAACGGACCTGCCCCGTTGCATCCGTGGCGCAGGCGCCCTCGGCAGTCAGCAAGCAGTGCTCGCACACCATGATCTCGGGACGGTCGGCATCGACAGGCCCCAAGACACCGGGGCAAGCGGCAAGCTCGGCAACACGCTCCGCATCATTGCCGAGCAACTCGGCCGACAAGCACACCCGCCCCGCACCGAGTCCGCGCAGCCAGGTAAGCGTGGCCCGATTGGCACAGAACACCGGCGCCGCCACGTCAAACGTTGTGCCCAGCTCGCGGGCCATCGCCACTTGTCCCAGATTGCGGCAGACGACGCGCCCGGCACGCTGCATAAGCGCCCGAGTCCGCTCGGCGTCGCCCGCGCGGCACACTTCGTCGAGCACCACCGTTGTATCGGACAGATCTCGCTCATCGCGCGGACCCACATCCATCAGCTCCCAGGCAAAGACCATACGAGCAAAATCCTCGCGCTTTACCGGCCCCGCCGACCCCGCCAACTCCGTCGACGCGCCGCCATCCACCGCAGCGTCCTCAAAGGGCAGCACCTCAACGGCACGCGCAACGGGCGCAATCGCATCCGCCTCGGCCCGCATGCGCTCCAACACCGCCGTCGTCTGATCCAACACGCCGGCGCTGCGAATCAGATAGACCTCGCAGCCCGCGTCCACCTTACGCTTGCAATGCACGACGACGCGCTTCCCCGCTGCGGCATCCACCGGGCAGGGCACCTGCGGCCAGCGCTTGGGCACATCGGGACGCGCGTCGACACCCGGATAGAACCGAATCTCGAGCGTGTCACCCGCCGCCACGGCGGCATCGAGCTCAACGGTCACCTCTTCGTGGCCCACAGCGACCAAGCGCCCCACGCGCACGCCCTGGTTGATCGCGCGCTCAAAGCTCATGAGCTCGGCACCCGAACGACCCCGCAGGTAAGCATCGGTAAACCCACGGTTAAACGACCTTCCCAGCTCGCGTTCAAGCTCTTCCACGGCACCGGAGTCCCACGCGCCGTCGCACAGCATATCGAGTGCCCGACGCCACACCCTCACCACGTTGAATACGTAATCGGGATTCTTCATGCGTCCCTCGATCTTGAGCGATGCCACGCCGGCGGCAACAAGCTCGGGCAGGTGCGCGATACCCAGATAGTCACGCGGACAAAGCAGGCGGTCTCCCTCGACGGCAACAACACTCTGCCCCGCCTCGTCCACTAGGTCGTACGCCAGACGGCACGGCTGCGTGCAGTCGCCGCGCATCGCCGAGCGCCCACGCCGCAGGGCCGAGAACTCGCACGCCCCCGAATAGCCGATGCAAATCGCACCGTGGCAGAATACCTCGATGGGCACGCCCGTGGCACATAGCGCCGCAATCTCGTCGACCGTCAGCTCGCGTGCCGTCGTCACGCGCTCGACCCCCAGTTCATCGGCGGCAAGCCGCACGGCACCCTCGCTATGAGCGCCCGCCTGCGTGGACAGGTGAATCTCGACCCCGGGAATCGCCGCGCGCAGCGCGCAGGCCAACCCGGCATCGGCGACAATCAGAGCATCGGCGCCCAGCTCCAGTGCATGAGCTCCCAACGCCACCGCGTCGGACAACTCATCGTCAAACACGAACACGTTGAGCGTTACGTACACATGCACGCCATGGGCATGCGCCACGGCGCAGCCGCGCGCAAACTCGTTATCCGTAAAGCCATGGGCGCTCACACGGGCGTTAAAGCCGCCCAACCCCGCATAGATGGCATCGGCACCCGCGGCGATAGCCGCAAGCATCTGGTCGAGTCCGCCCGCCGGCGCCAGCAGCTCGGGCAGCGCCGCACTGACAACATCCAATCCAGTCTCGTATTGTCCGCTCGGCCCCATCGTCCGAATCGCCATCGACAAACTCCTTACCAAGGTATGCATTCACTCTGAAAAATGCCGTCTTCCAGCATACACGAGGCCTCGCGCGCCCCGTTTGGTTTATCGTGTAATAACTTATGTCCATCCTGCCCCGACGGCACATCCACCGTCTGGCACGACATACCTGGAGGTCAATATATGGGTCCTCGCCAACGACAGGGACACAGCCGTTCAAAGACGCACGCCCTGCCCATAATCCTGCTCTCGTTTTTGGGCTTTCTGCTGATTGCGGGCGTGGCGTTTGGCATCGGCATGGTCGGTAACGTCAACCGCTGGCTGTCCGATCTGCCCGACTACACCGACGCCAACGCGTATCTGGTGAGCGAGCCCACCGAGATCGTCGACTGTAACGGCAACAAGATCGCGAGCTTCTACACGCAAAACCGCAAGTCCATCACCAAGGACGAGGTCTCCCCCTACGTGCTGCAGGGCACCGTTGACGTCGAGGACGAGCGCTTCTACGAGCACGGCGGTATCGACCTGTGGGGTATCGCGCGTGCTGCGGTGGCAACCCTCGGCGGCGGGCACGAAGGCGCCTCGACGATCACCCAGCAGCTTGTGCGCAACACCATCCTGCAGGAGGAGCAATTCGACTCGACCATTGAGCGTAAGGTGCGCGAGGCCTACATCGCCATCAAGATGGAGGACATGTACTCCAAAGACGAGATCCTCATGATGTACCTCAACACCATCTATTACGGCCACGGCGCCTACGGCATCGAGGCCGCAGCCGAGACCTATCTGTCCAAGAGCGCCGCCGACCTCACCCTGAGCGAGGCCGCGCTACTCATCGGCCTTCCCAACTCGCCTTCGCAGTACGACCCCACGGTCAATCCCGATCTGGCACTGTCTCGCCGCAACAAGGTTCTCGACAACATGCTGCGCCTGGGCCACATCACCCAGGAGGAGCACGATGCCGCACAGGCCGAGCCCATCACCCTCAATGTGACCGAAATCTCGGGCAGCGGCGTCGACGTATACTCGCAGCCCTACTTTGTCTCCTACGTCAAGCAGCTGCTGGAGCAGGAGTTCTCGACCGACGTGCTCTTTAAGGGCGGCCTGACCGTCAAGACCACCATCGACCCCACGATGCAGCAGGTGGCAGAGAATGCCGTCCGCGAGCAGCTCGACACGCTCTCGCTTGACGGCCTGGACATGGGCATGGTCGTCGTCGACCCCAAGACCGGCTACATCAAGTGCATGGTGGGCGGCTACGACTACAACGCCGACGAGAACCACGTAAACCATGCCACGGCCAAGCGTCCCGTCGGCTCCACCTTTAAGGCCTTTACGCTGGCAACTGCCATCCAAAACGGCATGAACCCCAACGTCACCCTCAACTGCAACTCGCCGCTCAAGGCCAAGGGCACCACGACCGAGGTCCAAAATTACGCCAACCAGAGCTACGGCAACATCACGCTTAAGCAGGCGACGGCATACTCCTCCAACACCGGCTACATCCAGGTGGCGGAAGCCGTCGGCAACAGCAAGATCATCTCGCTCGTCAAAAAGCTCGGCATCGACCCCGCCAAGGACAACATCGAGGACGTTCCCGTCATGACGCTCGGCACCGGCTCGATCTCGCCACTCGAGATGGCCGCCGCCTACGCGACGTTTGCCAACGGCGGCTACTATCGCCAGCCGATCGCCATCACCGAGATTGATTCTCGTACCGGTTCGGTGCTGTACCAGCACACCGACAATCCCTCACAGGTGCTTACCGAGGGCGAGGCCGCCGCGGTCACCGATGTTCTGTCCGGCGTCATGAAGGGCAGCGGTACGGGTGCTGCCGGCGCCCTGAGTGTCAACCAGCCCTATGCCGGCAAGACGGGCACCACCGACAACACCACCAACCTTTGGTTCTGCGGCTATACCCCGCAGCTGGCGTGCGCCCTGTGGACCGGCTATTCCGCGGGCGAGATCCCCATCCAAAAGTACGGCACGGACCTGCTGGGCGACAGCACCAACCTGCCTGTCTTTAAGCGGTTTATGAACACCGTTCTGACCGGTACCGAGCGCGAGGAGTTTGCGACCGGAACGGCGCCCACCTACAAGAACAACAGCGTCTGGAAGTTCTACGGCACCAACAACACCAAGAAGTCGGAGAACGACGACAAGGACGAGGACGAAGAGGAAGAGGAAACCACCACAACAACTACCACGACGACCACGACCACCGAGACCACGGGCGGCGACACCACCGGCGGCACCGGTACGTCCGGTGGCTCGACGGGCGGCTCCACTGGTGGTTCGACCGGCGGCGATGGCGGCACGCCTACGCCTACGCCTACGCCTACGCCCACTCCCACTCCCGACCCCTCGCCCACGCCTGACGATACGGTCGGCTAAGAAGTACGCGACTAAAGCCAACAAGGCCCCGAGCAGCTTATTGAACTGCTCGGGGCCTTTTAGTTTGAAGCGACCTGGTGGGCGGTCTTTATACCGGCAAACAAAAAAGGGGTACCGACCAACGTCGATACCCCTTACAAGCCACTATGTCAGCGCACGCAGTGCCGAGCGCACGACCCGCACGCCTACTTGCGAGAATTGCTCAGCTTATTGATCAGCGCCTCGAGACGCTCGCCGTCCTCGGCCGTCTGGGCAATAACCAAAATCGTATCGTTGCCGGCAAGCGAGCCAAGCACATCGGGCAACTCTGCCGCATCAACGGCGGCGGCGATGCCGGAAGCCGTGCCAGGCTGAGCCTTGATCATAACCAGATTATCGGTACGCAGAACGCCCGTTACGAGCTCGGAAACCATGCGCTGCAGGTGTAGGTCCTCTGCCAGAACATAGATGCCCTCAGGGAGCTTACGCAGCCCCATATCGGCAATATCGCGAGAGACAGTCGCCTGCGTGCAATCAAAGCCCATAGCACGGAGCTCATCGACCAGCACGCGCTGCGTGCGGACGTCCTTATTGCGCACAATATCTCTAATGGCATCCTGGCGCCCATTGCGTTTTTTAGCCATACAAACCCTCACTCCAAAAGATGGCGGAGACAATCAACCAGTGTTTGAATAGTTTAGCGCTATTTGAAGGCTTTTGTGAATAAGAACGCATTTCGAAACAATTCTATGCAAGTTTGTTTCGCAATGAGCCGTTTAGGCGGTTTTTGCGCCCGTCCGGTTAAGAAAAGCTGCCAGATGCGTACACATCACGCAGCGCGCGGGCTTGGCGCTAGCGATCGGCCCAAACAACAGACCGAGCCCCCGATGGTTATCCTTGAGCGCGGCGACCATCTGACGGGTTCGAGGCGCCTCGAGCATATCACGCATGCGGGCGGAACGCTCGATTGACGACACCCCATGCGGGCTCAGACACAAATTCTCGATGCAGGCGACCAGTCCGGCAAAGTAGAACTTTTGGCTTGCCAGCTTGAGCCGACCACCGCTATCTGCTTCCGAGAGTGAGTCCGCAAGCTCGTCAAGCGCCCGGGTGTCATCGGATACCTTGGCATACATGGTGGGATCAAAGGCATCTGTAAGCTTAGGCGCCGCCGCGTGGAAACAAGCGTCGCCGCATCCGGAGACGCGCTGTGCCTGCGAGAGCGCATATGCCATAAACTCAACCGTACGGTACGCCTTGCCGTGCGACAGGCATGCCTCAAACAGCGGACGGCTATACATCACGCCAGAGGTCTGAACGACTAGGCCGCCTAAAATCAACTGGGGCAGCCCGGCCACCATCGAAGACTTGTCTTCAATAGCAATAGAAGCAGCATCCAAGACGCGCGAATGGCGCTCTCGATGTGCATCATAGCGGTCGAGCGACACCGTAGGGAACACTATGTCTGCCGCAGTATCGCACGCGATATCGACCATCTTGGAAAGGGACTGCGGAGCAAACCACTCATCGGCGTTCATAGCGATGATTTGAGAGCCGCGCGAGGCAGCAAAACCGGCACGAAGACAAGCACCGCGCTTCGCGTCCTCGACGTCAATCAAATCAATATGGATGTCCCTGTCGGCAGCAACTTGAAGCGAATGGCGCACACCGGGCGCAGCATCGCGGCAGACAACGACAATCTGCAAATCGTAGAGGTCTTGGTTCTGGATACTCTCGAGCGCACGCATCGCATAGCTGGGCGAACCTTCTACCACAAGGATCACCGAAAGTCGCGGATGCGAGCCACGTCGAACCAAATTATCCGTCCTCTCGACAGCAATGAATCAAACCGTGGTTCATGGTACACCCCGGCAATAAAAGCAATGAGACACCGGTTGCATTGCACGCCAAGAACAGATGTTGCACACGCGCAGCCCACAGATGACAGGTGTCGACGCACGACACGTCGAGCCCTCCCCTAGTCGAGCACGACAAGCTCGGCGGGATCGTAATCCACGCCCATAAACGTAAGGCCGCAGGCAGGAGCCGTGGGGCCCGCAGCGGTACGGTCGCAAGCATCGATAACCTCGCGCATCCACTCGGGTTCACGGCGATGCATGCCAATCTCGACAAGCGTGCCCACGATCGTACGGACCATCGAATGCAGAAACGCATTGCCCTCGATGGTAAACGTCAGGATGTCCTCGCCAAACGCAACCTCATGGCCCAACTCGGCACGCATCACGCAGCGATGCGTGGGCTTGCCAACGGCCGAAGCAACCTTGCAAAAGCTTTTAAAGTCCTGCTCGCCCAGCAGCGCAGGGCAGGCAGCAGACATAGCCTCAACATCCAAGGGATAGCGATGCCACCACACGGCACCGCGGGACAGCACGGGGCGCGCATCTCGATCGGCAATACGGTACGTATACGTACGGGAACGCGCGTCAAAACGCGCAGAAAAGCCTTTACGGGCCTTGTAGACCTCGTTTATGGCGATATCTTTGGGCAGCAGGGCATCCATAGCCCGCAGCCACCTACGGCGCGTACAAGCGAGCTCAGCGTCCGTTACGGGCACGCTGATGTACTGAGCCACGGCATGCACGCCGGCATCGGTACGCCCCGCACACGTCAGATCGATCGGGCGGCGAAGCAGCGTCTCGATGGCTCGACGTAGCTCACCCGCAACCGTCGTCTGTCCCGGCTGCTCGGCAAATCCGCTATACGACGAGCCATCATAGGCCACGCGAAATACGAGCGTGGCGTTAAGCTCGGAAATCGAATTGAAATCAGACGGCGCAGTCATGGGCGCTCCCAACAAACAAGCAACGGTATCGCGACAAAAAAAGAGGGGTACGCGAACGTACCCCTCGAATATAGCCTATGCAGACGGAATGTCTACTCAGCGGTCTCCTCAGCAGGAGCCTCCTCGGCAGCGGTCTCCTCGACAGCCTCGACCTTCTTGGGAGCAGCGGCCTTCTTGGGGGCCGGAGCAGCCTTCTTGGCCTTAGGCGTGCAAGGCTCGGTGACGAGCTCCATGATAACGATGGGAGCGTTGTCGCCCTTACGGTTACCGAGCTTCATGATGCGGGTGTAACCGCCGTTGCGGTCCTGCCACATGCCCTGAGCAGCCTTGTCGAAGATCTCGGCAACGAGCTGCTTATCGCCGAGCTTGGCAATAGCCAGACGACGAGAGTGCAGGTCGCCCTTCTTGGCCCAAGTGATGATCGGATCGACGACCGAACGCAGCGCCTTAGCGCGGGTCTCGGTGGTCTTGATGCGGTCGTTCTCGAAGAGGGCCTTAGCAAGGCTCTTCTTCATGGCCTTGGTGTGGCTCGCATCGGTGCCGAGCTTAAGGCCCTTCTTAACGTTGTGACGCATGGTCTAGTTTCTCCTCAAATATGCGAAGCATTAAGCCTTCAGGCTCAGGCCCATGGACTCAAGCTTGTCCTTCACTTCCTCGATCGACTTAACACCGAAGTTACGGATGTTAAGCAGATCGTTCTCCGAGAACTCAACGAGCTGACGGACCGAGTGAATGCTGGCGCGCTTAAGGCAGTTGTAGGAACGGACGGAAAGGTCCAGATCCTCGATCTGCTTGTCCAGCTCGGCGTTGTCGTTCGTGACCTCGGGAGCGAAGATCGAAGCCTCCTCCTCGACCTCGGGGGTCTCGGCAAGGTTCATAAAGGCGGCCATATGCTGGTTGATGATATTGGCAGCCTGGACCACGGCGTCGCGCGGGGCGATGGAGCCGTTGGTCTCGATCTCGAGGACAAGGCGGTCGTAGTCGGTATGCTGACCGACACGGCAAGCCTCAACGAGCTTGGCGCAACGGGAAACCGGCGAGTACAGCGAGTCGACATGGATCACACCGATGGGATCGTTGTCGCGCTTGTTGGCCTCGCCAGAAACATAGCCGCGGCCATAGCCGATGCGCATGCTCATGGTGAGATGGCCACCCTCGGTGAGCGTAGCGATGTGCTGCTCGGGGTTGACCAGCTCAAACTCGGACGGAATAAAGAAGTCCGCACCGGTGACCTCGCAGGGGCCGTCAACCGAGATGGTGGCGGTCGCCTCGTCGGTCGTGCCGAGAGCCCTGAAGACAAGACCCTTGACATTCAGGACGATGTCGGTGACATCCTCGACCATGTTAGGGATGGTCATGAACTCGTGCTGCGCACCATCGATCTGAATAGCCTCGACGGCGGCACCCTCGAGCGAGGACAGAAGAACGCGACGAAGGGAGTTACCCAGCGTATCGCCGTAGCCACGCTCGAGCGGCTCGACGGAGACACGAGCAGACGTCTCGTTGATCTCTTCGACCTGAACCTGAGGCCTAATGAATTCTGACATGTATTACCTCCAGCCTCAGCAGCCCGGATGGACTACTTAGAGTAGAGCTCGACGATGAGCTGCTCGTTGATATCACCGCTGATCTGCTCACGCGTCGGCAGAGCGAGCACGTTACCGGACAGCTTCTCGATATCGACCTCGAGCCAGCCAGGGACCTCAAAGCGCTCGGAGGAAATCAGAGCCTCCTTGATGGGGAGGAGGTCACGGAACTTCTCGCCGACAGCGACGACGTCGCCGGCCTTGACGCGGTAGGACGGGATGTCCACGCGCTTGCCGTTCACGGTGAAGTGACCGTGACGGACGGACTGACGAGCCTCTTTGCGGGTGCGGGCGAAGCCAAGACGGAAGACGACGTTGTCGAGGCGAGACTCAAGGATGATCATGAGGTTCTCACCGGTGACGCCGTTCATCTTGCGGGCCTTGTTGAAGTAGCCGTGGAACTGCTTCTCCAGAACGCCATAGATGAACTTGACCTTCTGCTTCTCGCGCAGCTGCATGCCGTACTCAGATTCCTTGCGACGGCGCTTGGGCTGACGGATAGATTCCTTCTTGCTGCTGTAACCGAGCTCAGCGGGATCGATCCCGAGCTGACGGCAGCGCTTAAGAACAGGAGTCCTGTCGATTGCCATATTGATACGATCCTTTCAGTTACACGCGGCGACGCTTCTTGGGGCGGCAGCCGTTGTGCG
>UQNH01000004.1:0-51957 GCA_900542365.1 uncultured Collinsella sp.
TTTCCTGCTCTACAGTCCTGCTCACGACGGAGGCCACATTAAGTGGCCTCCTGTTCGTGCGGAACTCGCGATAAACTTCATCAGTGCCCGCCCCACGGGAAACCTGCCAAAAAGGGACAGGTTTATTTTGGTCGGTTTTATCTGGGAAGATGCTGCTGCGGCTATCTACAGATCTGAAATCTGACTACTGAATAGACTGTCTAACTAAATAGCGAGCGGCACTAACCAGTCCTTTTGCTTGCGCCCGGGAGGGCCGCATATGAAGTTTATCGCGAGTTCCGCACGCAAAGGAAAGCACTTAATGTGCTTTCCTTCTTGAGCAGGACTGTAGAGCAGGAAACTTCATATGCGGCCCTCCCGGGCGCAAGCAAAAGGGCGACCCCTGTCCGGAGTCGCCCTTGCGGTGCTGGTTATGTACGGCTGTTACTCGGCGTCGTGGTGGCGGCGGGGCTTGCGGCCTCCGTTGTCGCCGGGACGGCGCGGACGGTCGCTGCGCTCGGAGCGCTCGCGACGCGGACGCTCACGACGCTGGAAGTGCTCGCCGTCGCCCTCGGAGGCACCCTCGGCGCGAGCCGGGGCCTCAGGCTTGTCAAGACGATCGAGCGAGATCTTGCCGCGGTCGTCGACCTCGATGACGACGACCTTGACCTCGTCGCCCACGTTAAGGACATCCTCGACCTTCTCCACGCGGCCCTTGGCAACGCGGGAGATGTGCAGCAGGCCGTCCTTACCGGGCAGCAGGTTTACGAAGGCGCCGAAGGGCTGGATGGAGACCACACGACCGGTGTACTCCTCGCCCGGCTCGGGAACCTTGATGATGAGCTTGATGCGCTCGACAGCCTGGTCGACGGACTCGCCGGTGCCGCCGACAAAGACGGTGCCGTCCTCCTGGATGTCGACCGAAGCGCCGGTCTCGTCCTGAATGCCGCGGATGACCTTGCCGCCGGAACCGATGACGTCGCGGATCTTATCGGTCGGAACCTGGATGGAGACGATGCGCGGAGCGGTGCTGCGCGTGGTGTGGCGCGGCTCGGGGATCACATCGAGCATCTTCTGCAGAATGAAGGCGCGACCCTCCTTGGCCTGCTGCAGGGCGCGGGCCAGGATGTCGAAGGTAAGACCGGTGGCCTTGTTGTCCATCTGCAGGGCGGTGATGCCCTCGGTGGTGCCGGTGACCTTAAAGTCCATGTCGCCCAGGAAGTCCTCGAGACCCTGGATATCGGACAGGACCACGGTCTTGCCCTCCTCCTGGATCAGGCCCATGGCGATACCGGAGACCGGGCGCTTAATGGGCACGCCGCCGTCCATAAGGGCGAGCGTGGAGCCGCAGGTCGAAGCCATCGAAGAGGAGCCGTTGGACTCCATGACCTCGGAGACGACGCGGATGGCGTAGGGGAACTCGTTCTCGTCGGGGAGCACCGGAAGCAGGGCGCGCTCGGCCAGGTTGCCGTGTCCGATCTCGCGGCGCTTGGGGCTGCCCATGCGGCCGGTCTCGCCGGTGCAGAACGGCGGGAAATTGTAGTGGTGCATGTAGCGCTTGCCCTCGGTGGGCTCGATGGTATCCAGACGCTGGCCCTCGTTGAGCATACCGAGCGACAGGACGGAAAGCACCTGGGTCTGGCCGCGCTGGAACAGGCCGGAGCCGTGAACGAGCGGCAGGTAGTTGTCCTTCACCATGATGGGGCGAATCTCGTCGGCGGCACGACCGTCGACGCGCTCGCCGGTCTCGACGACCATGGTGCGCATGGCCTTCTTCTCGAGCTTCTTGAGCGCCACGGGGATCTCACGCTCCCAGGCGGCCTGCTCCTCGTCGGTGAACTCGGCGCGGATGGACTCCTTCAGAGCCTCGACCTTACCGATGCGGGAAAGCTTGTCGGCGTCGCGCAGGGCAGCGGCCATCTCGTCGTAGTGGGCGAAGATGCGCTCCTGGACCTCCTCGACGGGCTGGTCGAGCGGGTACTCCTTCTTGACGATGGCGCCGTTGACCTGCTCCCACTCGGCAACGAACTCGTCCTGAGCCTGGCAGAAGGCGGCGAGGGCCTCCTGGCCAAACTTCATGGCGGCGAGCATGTCGTCCTCGGAGATCTCCTCGGCGCCGGCCTCGACCATCGAGATGAAGTCGGCAGAGCCGCCCAGCTCCAGGTCCAGGTCGGAGTTCTCGCGCTCCTCATAGGTGGGGTTGACGATAAACTCGCCGGTCTCCACGTTACGGCCGATGCGCACGCAGGCAAGCGGGCCCTCGAAGGGCACGCCACCGAGCGTCATGGCCAGGGAGGCGCCCATGACGTTGATGACGTCGAAGGGGTTGACCTGGTCGGCGACGAGCGAGGTGGCGACGATGTGCACCTCGTTGCGGAAGCCGTCCGGGAAGCTCGGACGGATCGGACGGTCGATCATACGAGCCGTGAGCGTGGCCTTCTCGCTGGGACGGCCCTCGCGCTTAAGGTAGCCACCCGGGATACGGCCGGCAGCGTACATCTTCTCGTTGAAGTCGACGGTCAGCGGGAAGAAATCGTAATTCTTGCGCTCCTTGGAGACGACCACGGTGTCGAGCATCGTGGTGTCGCCCTGCTTGACCAGACAAGCGCCGGTGGCCTGCTTGGCAAGCTCGCCGGACTCAAAGGTGTAGGTCTTGCCGTACAGCTCAAAGGTCTTGGATACGAGTGTCATTGTTCTCCTTTACCCCACAGGCCCCTTGCCTGCGGGCTTCTCATGTGACGCGGGCCCCCTGCCCCCGCCACGCTTCAGAGCGTGATTGTTCACGCCCTTACACAAAAAGAGCGCCCCGCTGCGCAGGACGCTCTTAGCATGTACAAATCCTTACTGGATGTTGTCGCGGATGCCCAGAGCCTTGATGAGCTCACGGTACTCGACGATGTCGTTCTTCTTGATGTAAGAGAGAAGACGACGACGACGGCCGACGAGCATGAGCAGGCCACGACGGGTGTGGAAGTCCTTCTGGTGGGACTTCATGTGCTCGGTCAGCTCCTTGATGCGCTCGGTCAGGATGGCGACCTGAACCTTGGGGTTGCCGGTATCGACCGGGGTGTTACCGAACTGGGCAGTCAGCTCCGCCTTGCGCTCTTTGGAAACAGTCATTGTTTCACCTTTCGTTTTGCGTCGCCCACGGGCGACTCGATTCGCCTCGGACTGGGAAGCCGCCGGTGGAGCGAGCAACCAAGGTCGAGGTACCAACAAGTCGGTATGTTACCACAAGCAGCCCGTGCCTGCGCATCATCACCGACCCAACATGAATTCCATCGCACGGAGGCGCTGATCGGTGTGCGTCGCAGCCCACACATGCGAAAGCCCGAGCAAGAACGCCGCCGTATGCGTGTCGATCCTCTCGACCATAAGCGCATCGAAGGTCATGGACATGAGGGCGCGCAGCCACGCGACCTCACCGGTCGACACCAGCTCGGCACCCGGAACGCTCGACGCGCACGACCCGCACATGAGGCCGCCCGCCTGGGGCGAAAAATACGACAGCATCGGGTCTCCGCACAGCACGCATGCCGAAAAATCGGGTCGGTAGCCAACGTGCGACAGCAATTTAAAGACAAAGGCCGCCACGAGCAGGTCCATATGCGCCGCGTCGAGCCCGCTGCCCACCAGGGCAAGCGCTCGCTGCGTGATGGCAAAGGTGAACGGGTCCTCGGCGTCCTCGAATGAGCACACGCGCGCGACCTCGGCAATCGCGCTTGCGGCGCAGGTCGTCTCGTAATCGGGCGCGGCGCCAACCGGCGCTTCCAAAAGCTCGGCCTGAGAAACAACGTCGAGCGAGCGTCCATGCGCAAGCAGCAGATCAACGGTACAGAACATCTCGCAGCGCGCAGCCAGGCGTCCGCCGGGTTTGCGGGCGCCCTTTGCCACGGCACGAACCTGCCGACCCCGCTCGTCAAGCATCGTCAGGATCAGGTCCGTCTCTTTGAGCTTCGTCTTATCGAGCACGAGCACTTTCGTGCGATATGTACGAGAACCTGCCATTCGCGCCGCGTGTCCCTAATCCTCGGCGTTATAGCCAAAGCGGCGAATCTGGGCCTCGTCGTCACGCCAGCCGGCCTTGACCTTCACGTCCAGCTCCAAAAAGACCTGGGTGCCAAAGATGCGCTCAAGGTCGCGACGGGCGTCGATGCCGATATGTTTGATCATCTCGCCGCCCTTGCCGATGATGATGCCCTTTTGGCCCTCGCGCTCGACGTAAATGGTGGCGTGCACGCGCAGCACCTTCTTGGTCTGCTCAAGCGCATCGCAAATCACGCCCACGGAGTGCGGGATCTCATCACGGGTGCGGCGCAAGACCTTCTCGCGCACAAACTCGGCAACGAGCGTCTCATCGGAAGCGTCGGTACCCATGTCCTCGGGGAACCAACGCGGACCCTCGGGCAAAAAGTGCGCAACGGTCTCGATGAAGGCATCGACGTTAAAGTTCTTGACCGACGACGTCACGATCTCGTCGTCATATTCCATAAGCTCGTGGGCGGCCTTAAGCTGCTCCATGACCTGTGCGGGGTCGGCTTCATCGGCCTTGGTGAGCACCAGGACCTTCTTGGAACGGGCATTCTTGACACGCTCGGCAACCCAGGCGTCTCCCCTGCCGATCGGTTTAGTGGCATCAATCAAAAACGCGACAACATCGACATCGTTCAGCTCGAACAGCGCGCTCTTGTTGAGCTCGGACCCAAGACCGTCCTTGGGCTTGTGGATACCCGGGGTATCGACAAAGACCAGCTGGTAGCCGGGGCGGTTGACGACGGCGCGCATGCGACGGCGGGTCGTCTGGGCCACCGGCGAGGTGATGGCGACCTTTTTGCCATAGCAGGCGTTGAGCAGCGTTGACTTACCGGCGTTGGGGCGGCCGACCAAGGCCACGAAGCCACTGCGGAAACCGGGCTCAACGTCGCCAAAGCCCGCGAGGCTGTCGTCCTCGTCGCACAGGGCGTCGAGTTCCTCGTCGCTCATGCCCTCAAACGGGTCGAACTCCTCGGCTTCCTCATAGGCCTCGGTCGCCTTAGCATCCGGGGACTCGTCGTCCAAAATTTCATCGATAGGCTGCATATTGTCGGACAAGGGAATCCCTTTCTAAATAAAGCCGAGCGCGTGGGCAAATACCAGCAAGCCCACAATCGCGGCGGTGATTGAAAGTACGTATACCGAGGCGGCGGCGATGTCCTTGGCGCGTTTTGCCAGCGGATGGAGCTCCTGGGTCGCCAGATCGACAATGGCCTCCATGGCGGTATTGCACAGCTCGCCGTGAATCACCAGGCCGCAGCAGATGATAATCGTGGCCCACTCGGCAATGTCGAGCCCCACGATGCAGCCGGCAATGATGGTGCACACGCCCGCTACGAGCATAACCTTAATGTTGCGCTCGGTCTTGACGGCGGTGACGAAGCCCTCCATGGCGTAGGAGAACGACTTTAAAAAGGACGGATGGTCCTTGTTCGATCCGGGAATCATAAGCGGCTCCTAGTCGTGGGCATGATTGGTGATGGGGCCGACGTGAACGAGTTTGGGGTCCTCGCCGCGCTCGAGCGCCAGATCGCGCAGGATAGCGTCCTCGCGGGCCTCCATGACCTCGGCCTCGTCGTCCTCGATATGGTCATACCCCAGCAGGTGTAGCATGCCGTGTACGAGCATCAGGCGGCACTCGTCGGCAGGGCTATTGCCAAAGCCGGGGGCCTGACGGGCAATGACCTGCGGGGCCAAGATGATATCGCCGAGCTCGAGCGTCTCGTCGGCGGGAATATCCTCGTCAAAGGCCGAGTCGCATTCAAACGAGAGCACATCGGTGGTGCGGTCGATGCCACGCCACTCGTGGTTGAGCTCGTGCATCTCGTCCTCGTCGACATACGAAAGGGAAATCTCGACTTCACGTTCAACGCCCTCGGCGGCAAGCACAACCTCGCAGATGTGCTCCACCTCCTGCGCGTCGAGCAGCGTATCGAGCTCGGCATCGTTGCTGATCAATACACTCAACGGGACTCCTTTCGGTCGCGCGAGCGCTGCTCGCGCACGTCATCATAAGCATCATATGCCTCAACGATACGACCCACTAGGGCATGGCGCACCACGTCGGCGCGCTCCAGGTGTGCAAACGCCACATCGTCGACACGGCCCAAAATCTTCTCAACATCCGCCAAGCCACCACGACGACCCACCAGGTCGCGCTGGCTGAGGTCGCCGGTAATCACGAACTTGGAGTTGAATCCAAGGCGTGTCAGGAACATCTTCATCTGCTCGGGCGTAGTATTTTGCGCCTCGTCGAGCACCACGAAAGCATCGCTCAGCGTACGACCGCGCATATAGGCAAGCGGGGCGATCTCGATCACGCCGCGCTCCATAAGCTCATCGGTGCGCTCGCGATCCATCATGTCAAAAAGGGCGTCGTAGAGCGGACGCATGTACGGATCGATCTTTTCCTCGAGGGTGCCAGGCAAAAAGCCCAGGTTCTCCCCCGCCTCGACAACAGGACGCGTCAAGATCAAACGGCCCACCTCATGGCGCTTGAGCGCGGCAACGGCGAGCGCCATGGCCAGATAGGTCTTACCGGTACCGGCAGGACCCAAGCCAAAGGTGATGGTATGCGAGCGAATGGCATCCACATAGCGCTTTTGCCCGAGCGTCTTGGGGCGAATGACGCGACCGCGATACGAAAGCAGCACGTCATCGCGAAGCGACGTAGCCTCGTGCTCACCATCGCGCAAGACGGCCAGGCAGCGAGAGACATCGTCGGCAGACAGGGTACGACCGGCCGCCGCCTCGCGAAAAGCATGTTCGAAAAAGCGAGCCACGAGTTCGACCTCGTCCGGGTCACCGCTCACGGCGATGCTATCGCCACGGGCGACCACGTGAGCGCGAACCAAACTCTCGAGCGCACGAAGGACGCCGTCGCCGGCGCCCAAAACGCGCGAGGGATCAACTCCCTCGGGAACGGTAAGTCTAATCTTCGAGGCTTCCATGGACCTCCCTGCGCGCATGGACCAAGCCGGAATCATCGACTCCGATGATAGCAACATCGAGCAGGCACGGGGCTGTAAGTCCACAGGTATCGTCAAGACGGGCATGATGGAACGAACCGAGCGTCAGGTTGTCACCATACTCGAGCACGGCACGCTCGACAGTGCCCACGCGACGACGAGCATCGGCAATAGCGAGCTCCTGCGCCGTGTCTCGCATACGACGGCTGCGCTCGGCCATAACCTCGGGCGGCACCTGGTCGGGCATGTCGGCAGCAAGGGTACCGGGACGCTTGCTATAGCGGAACACGTGCATACGCGAGAAACCTACACGGCGGCACAGCGCCAGCGACTCCTCGAACTCCTCGTCCGTCTCACCAGGAAAACCGACGATGACGTCGCACGAAAGAGACGCCTGCGGCAGGATGGCGCGAATCATGCGCACCGTGTCCTCAAAGGCCTCGGCACTATAGGGACGACCCATGCGATGCAGCGTCGCCGTACAGCCGGACTGCACGGGCAGGTGCAAAAACGGGGCAATACGCTGCGGATAGCGCGCCATAACCTTAAGCAGGCGCTCAGAGATATCCATGGGTTCGACCGAGGAAATGCGCACATGCGCAATAGTCGTGCGCTCCATGATGGCCTCGAGCAGCTCATCGATTTCGACATGCTCGTCGGTCGCGCTCTTGCCATCGTAGGCACCCAGGTTCACACCGGTCAGCACCACCTCGGGCACGCCGGCCTCCTGGGCCTCGCGAACTTGCTCAAGCACGGACTCGACAGGCACGGAGCGCTCGGGGCCGCGCGCCTTCCACACAATGCAATAGGTGCAGCGATGGTTGCAGCCGTCCTGGATCTTCACGCCCAGGCGAGAGCGACCGAGCGCATCGACCACCTCGTCATCGCTGCAGGCGGGAACGCTATCGGACTCAACGCCCAGCACCTCGCAGACACGTTCGGCGACATCGATCTTGGACGGCTCGGCGATCACGCGATCCGAAAGCTCCAACAGCTCCTCGGGATGCAAATTGACCACGCAACCGGTCACGAGCACATAGGGCTCATTTGGATGGGCCAGCGCATGACGGACGGCCTTACGGGTCTTGGCCTCGGCCTCGCCCGTAACGGCACAGGTGTTAATGACGATCAAATCGGCATCCCGGGGCTCCACAATAGCAAAGCCCAGGCGCATAAGATCGGCAGTGATACGGTCAGACTCAACCCGGTTGACACGGCAGCCGAGGTTGACGACGGAAATATGGGGTGCGAGCACGCGGGCTCCTTAATCGAGGATATCGTCGAGGGCACTCTTAATACGGTCGGTCACCGACTTCTTACCGGAAGCGACGTCATCGCCCATCTCGTCGGCAAAGGCGCGAAGCAGCTCGCGCTGCTTGTTGGAGAGATTGGTGGGGACGACCACGCGCAGCTGCACGACCAGGCGGCCACGAGAACCGCCACCGCCGATACGCGGCATGCCGTAATTGTTGGCGCTCACGGTGTCACCGTACTGTGTGCCGGCGGGGACGCACAGCTTGACGACCTCGTCGGGCATAATGCCCTCGACCTCGATCTCGCAGCCGAGCGCAGCCTGCGCAATCGAGATATCGCTCACCAGGTACAGGTCGTCACTGTTGCGCTTAAAGCGCTCATGGTCGGCAACGCGCACGTTGACAATCAGGTCGCCCGAAGGCTCGCCGCGAAGGCCGGCCTCGCCAAAGCCGCTCACACGCAGCTGGCGACCGGTCGAAACGCCGGCGGGAATATCGATGTCGATCTTTTCGTGCGAAGGCGTGCGGCCCTGACCGTCGCAGGTCTCGCAGGGATGGTCGATAACCGTGCCCTCGCCATGGCAGTCGGGGCAAGGCGAGGAAGACTGAACCTGGCCCAAAAACGATCGCTGAACCGTCGTGACGTAGCCCGTACCGTGGCAGCGACTGCACTGCTTTTCCTGTGCACCCTCGGCCCTACCGGTACCGTTGCAGTCCTCGCAAGGAGCAAGGCGATCATAGCTGATCGTCTTTTTGCAGCCGAGCGCCGCCTCCTCGAGCGTCACCGAAAGCGAGATGGCCATGTCACGTCCGCGACGACGCTCACGACGGCTGCGGGCGCCACCGCCGGCACCGCCGCCAAAAAACGACGAGAACAGGTCGTCCATGCCCATGCCACCAAAGATATCGTTGATGTCGACATAACCAGAGCCACCGGGGCCGTCCGCGGTGCCGTAACGGTCGTAGTTAGCACGCTTCTGCTCATCGGAAAGAACGGAATAGGCCTCGTTGAGCTCCTTGAACTTGGCCTCGGCCTCGGGGTCGTCCGAAACATCCGGATGTACGGTACGGGCCTTCTTTAGAAACGCACGCTTAATCGTCCGCGCGTCGGCATCCCTGTCGACGCCAAGCACCTCGTAGTAATCCCTATTTTCCGACACGACCGAATCCTTCCGACTTTCATTATTGTCACAATGCGTCCTATACCCAAGCTGGGCCGACCGCAAACAAAGGGTTTGATGTTATTGCATTTGATACGGCGAAAGCATGGCCCGTTGCGAGCAGCTCGCGAACCAAACCGACACGAGCGCGAACATGAAGCCGTTGGCAAAACCGTTGGCAAACTGCATCGCACCGCGCTTCCACCACAGCAGGCTGCGATGAAGCACACCGTCCGAAAGCACCATGAACAGGCCCATGGTAAACGGAATAAAGCACATCACGGCAAAGGCCGAGAACACGCCCGAGATGGCCGACAGCACCAAAAACGGAGCAACAATGCCCATCAGGTAAAAGCCAGTACGAGCTTTGCCTTCCAAGCGCTCGGCCTCAACATGGGCGCGGCCGACCAGGTCGCCGCCCGCGGCACCGTTAGTGCCAGCATGGCCCATGCTGCTAATGCGGACCTCGTCGCCATCGTGCGTGCCGGCAGGAAACTCAATCGTCTGCTCGGAGGTCACACGGGTTCGCCCGCTGCCACCGCAATCGGGGCAGGGGTCGGCCACGACCTTACCGGAACCGCCGCACTCGGGGCAGACCGACTGGAACGTGCCCGCACCAAACAGGAAGGACAGGTCGACGTCGATGTGGCCGCGGCCACCGCAGCTCGGGCAGGTATGTGCATGCTCGGACGAAACAGAGCCCGAGCCGCCGCAGTGACCACAGGTATCGAAGCGCGTGTAGCGGACGGTCTTGCGGGCACCGCCCTTGGCCTCCTTGGCGTCGAGTTTGATATCGACGACGACGTTGGCGCCGTTCTCGGGATTGTAGGCAGCCTGGCCGCGACGCTGCTGGCCCCAGGCGCCACCAAAGGGAAAGCCGCCCTCAAAGGGATTGCCATAGCCCGTGCTGCCGGCGTAGCCGCCACCATAGGGCGAAGCCGTAGGAGCACCGGCAAAGGGATTGCCAGAACGCATGGCGTCGTAGCGCGCACGTTTTTGCTCATCCGAAAGCACGGCGTAGGCCTCGGAAACCTCTTTAAACTTTTCCTCGGCATCCGGCTCTTTATTAACGTCCGGATGGAGCTTACGGGCCTTTTGCTGGAAGGCCTTTTGAATATCACGCGAGGTGGCGTCCTTGGAGACACCCAGAATCTCGTAGTAATCTTTTTCGTTCATCGTCGCCATGCGCGGCAACCTCCTGCTCACAGCAGCGTATATATTCCGGTAATTCTACCCGAGCGGCCTAAGCTAGATCCCAAAACAGCTCGAACAGAACATTTCCATCGAGCCAGCCCAGATGGGTCGGCGCCAGACGAGCTCGAACATGGCCCGCGACGACATCTGCCGAAGTGAAGGGTCCCTCATGACCCCAGAGCGTCTCGGGCACCCAAGTGGCAAGACCCAATTCGAGCGCGCGATCGCAGGCAGCTGCCAGCTCGCCCGTTGGGATGACGCAAGCTGCACGAGCCAACAGGTCGGACGCAACACCGCGCGTCATGCGACAAGCGAGCATCAAGTCTTCGGCGACAGCCTCGCGCTGCGACAGATATTCGGCCTCGAACGCCGTCGCGTCATCGTCACGTTGCACCAGACGCACGCGGTACGCATCGCCTCGAGAAGACACGCCGGGGAACAAACCTGCAAGACGGTCGAAATCTTCGTCGTCGAGCATGCCCGCGGCAGAACGACCCAGGCCCAGGTAGCCCCGTCCGGTCCAGTAGGCAATGTTATGGGCGCACTCATGGCCGTCGAGCGCGTAGCTTGCCACCTCATACGGATGATAGCCGGCCGCACTCAGGCGCTCACGCGCCGCGTCCATGCACGAAGCCTGAAAATCCTCGTCGGGCTCAAGCGACTCGTCACGGCACACCATGCGGTAAAGCGGCGTGCCCTCCTCGAGCGTGAGCGGATAGACCGACACATGGTGCGGGGCCGCCTCGAGCACGCCATCGAGCGTGTGCTGCCAGCTCGCCATAGTCTGTCCGGGAAGCCCGCACATAAGGTCGCACGACACATCGAGCCCAACATCCTTCACCGTCGCGATAGCCGCAAGTGCCCGATTGGCATCGTGAATGCGGCCAATAGCAGCCAGCTCGGTATTGTCGAGGGTTTGCACGCCCAGAGAGATGCGCGTGACACCCGCCTCGGCAAGCGCTGAGGCGAGCTCAGCGGTCAGGGACTCAGGATTGGCTTCGCAAGTAAATTCAACGGGCTTGCACCACATGGAGATACGACGGGCAAGTTCCACCAGGCGCTCCCCAGCAAGTGACGGCGTGCCGCCGCCAGTATAGACCGTGCGGACCTGCGCAAGCGCCCCGGCGTCGCCAAAGGAATCGAGGCGCGCATACAACTGCTCAAAATACGAATCGAGCGCGGCATCCAAATCACACGCAGCAAAGCTGCGCGAGTCAAAGTCGCAATAGCGGCATTTTTGAGCGCAAAACGGCACGTGCACGTACAGCGCGGTAACGGCCACCGTTAGGCCTCCAGCGGATGAGCAGGCACCGACTCGCCGGCGGCAAGCGCGGCCTCGCAGGCCACCACGTCGCGCTCGATATCATCGACCAGCGCCATGAACTCCTCATACGTAGAGCAACGCACCACCTGAGCGCGCCAGGCGGCGGCATGGGGCATGCCCTTTAAGTACCAGCTTGCGTACGTGCGAGCACGCGACATGAGCGGCAGAAGCTCGTGCGTCAACGTCAGGTGCTCACGCAGAGCCTCCAGGCGCTCGACCGAGGAGCGAGAAGGAACCGGCGTGCCATCGAGTGCAAGGGCTCGGGCATCGCCGAACACCCACGGATTGCCGTAGATGCCGCGCGCGATAAACACCGCGCTGGCACCCGAGCCGTGCAGATGCTCAGCAGCCTCCTCGGCCGAGAACACATCGCCCGAACCAATCACGGGAATCTCGACAGCGTCGGCAACCTCATCGACGACCGACCAATCGGCCTGGCCCGTGTAGAGCTGCGTGGCGCAACGACCATGCACGGCGACTGCGGCAGCCCCTGCACTCTCAAGCATCTGGGCAAATGTCGCGGCATTACGGTCCTCGGCATAAAAGCCCTTGCGAATCTTGACGGTCACGGGCACGTGCGCCGCGCCCACCGTGGCCTCGACGATCTTCTCCGCCAGGTCGGGCGTGCGCATGAGCGCCGAACCCTCGCCCTTGGTGACAACCTTGCGGGCGGGGCATGCCATATTGATATCGATGAGCGACAGGCGATCGTCAACGCGCTCCTCAACGGCGGCGACGGCGCTCGCAAACTGCTCGGGCTTGGAGCCAAAGAGCTGCACGCAAATCTGCTGCTCCTCGTCGGCCGGTAGCACCAGGCGCCAGGTCTTGTTGCTGGCATAGGCAAGACCCGCCACGCTCACCATCTCGCTGTAGGCAAGGTTGGCACCGCGGCGGCGACACATGATGCGATAGGCGGGGTCGGTCACGCCCGCCATGGGAGCCATAAGGAACGGCTGCTCGGCATAAGCACCCAGCAGCCGCTTGCTGTATTCAGAAAGCGCCATGGACCTACTCGTCCACCTTGAGAATCGCCATAAACGCCTCCTGCGGGACCTCGACCGATCCGATGGCCTTCATACGCTTCTTGCCCTCTTTCTGCTTCTCGAGCAGCTTGCGCTTACGCGAGATATCGCCGCCGTAGCACTTAGCAAGAACGTCCTTGCGACGCGCCTTGACGGTGGAACGGGCGATGATCTTGTTGCCGATAGCACCCTGGATGGGCACCTCGAACAGCTGACGCGGGATGATCTCCTTGAGCTTGTCGCACAGGCCACGGGCCAGGCCATATGCCTTGTCCTTATGGACGATAAACGAAAGCGCGTCCACCTCGTCGCCCGAAAGCAAAATATCGAGCTTCACGAGCTCGGAGGGACGGTACTCGTTGAACTCGTAGTCGAGCGAGGCATAGCCCTTGGTGCGGCTCTTGAGCTGATCGAAGAAGTCCAAGATGAGCTCGGCGAGCGGCATATCGAAGCGCATCTCGACCGATTTGCTCGTCAGGTGGATCATGTCGGTTGTGACGCCGCGGTGCTCGATGGCGAGCTGCATGACGGCACCCGTGTACTCAGGCGGGCAGATGATCTTTGCCTTGAGGTAGGGTTCCTCGATACGATCGATGCGTGTGGCCTCGGGAAGGTCCTGCGGACTGCGGACATCGATCATTTCGCCGTCGGTCTTGTAGACGTGATAGTCAACCGAGGGACTCGTGGCAATGAGGTCCAGGTTGAACTCGCGCTCCAGGCGTTCCTTGACGACTTCCATGTGCAGCAGGCCCAGGAAGCCCACGCGGAAGCCAAAGCCGAGCGCCACCGAGGTCTCGGGCTCCCACACCAACGACGGGTCGTTGACGTGCAGTTTATCGAGCGCGTCACGCAGGTTCTCGTAGTCCTTGTTGTCGATCGGGAACAGGCCCGTATAGACCATGGGCTTGGCCTCGCGATAACCGGGAAGCGGCTCGGGGCAGGGGTTCGACGCCCACGTAAGGGTATCGCCCACGCGCACAGCCTCGGGGTCCTTCAGACCCGTGACCACATAGCCAACCTCGCCGACGGTCAGAGCATCGACCGGCGTCTCGGCAGGGCGCTTGACGCCCACGCCGTCGACCAAGAAGTCACCCTTGACCTGCATCATGCGCAGGGTATCGCCCTTTTTGATGGAACCGTCAAAGACACGGACCGTGGCAACGACGCCGCGGTACTCATCAAAATACGAGTCCAGGATGAGCGCCTTGAGCGGCGCGTTTGCATCGCCCTTGGGCGGCGAAATCAAAAAGACGATGGACTCCAGCAGATCGTGAATGCCCTCGCCGGTCTTGCCCGAGACACACACGGCATCATCGGCGGGAATCGCCAGGTCATCCTCGATCTCGGTCTTAACCTCATCGGGATGGGCAGAGGGCAGGTCGATCTTGTTGATGGCCGGCACAATGTCCAGATTGGCGTTCATGGCGAGCGTCGCGTTGGAGACGGTCTGTGCCTCGACGCCCTGCGTGGCGTCGACAACGAGCACCGCGCCCTCACAGGCTGCCAGCGAGCGCGAGACCTCATAGGTAAAGTCAACGTGGCCCGGCGTATCGATCAGATTGAACTGATACGTCTCGCCATCGTCGGCGTCATAGGACACGCGAACGGCATTGGACTTGATCGTGATGCCGCGCTCGCGCTCGATATCCATGGTGTCGAGCAGCTGCGACTCCATGTCGCGTTCGTCGACGGTATGGGTGAGCTCGAGGATGCGATCGCTGATCGTGGACTTGCCATGGTCGATGTGCGCAACGATTGAGAAGTTGCGGATGTGGGAAATGTCAATTGAAGTATTCATGCGGACTATCTTACCCGAGCGGTACAAAAAATGGAGCCTGTTCCATAAAACAGGCTCCATTTATGCGCGTCATCTGTGTGGTGTGAAATTTACAACTTAGGCGTTGATGCTGTTCACGAGCTTGGCAAGACCGGACTTGCGGTTGGAAGCCTGGTTCTTGTGGATAACATGCTTGGCGGCAGCCATGTCGAGACGCTTGGTGACGGTCTTGAGGGCAGCCTGGGCCTTCTCGGCGTCGCCCTCGGCGACGGCGGACTGGACGTGCTTGGTCAGCGTCTTGAGCTCGGACTTGACAGCCTTGTTACGCATGCGAGCTGCCTCATTGGTGCGGATACGCTTCTTCTGAGACTTGATGTTTGCCACTTCTGGAGTTCCTTTCGAGTTCCTTGCAAAAAATGTATGACACCTCTGAGACACGGTGAGGTCATGCAAGCGCCTACTATAGCACGCTCCCCCTCAAAGGGATAGAACGAATTTGTCAAATAGGCAGGTATCATCACGATTTTCTCAAGATGTTCGTAATCCAGAGCAAAAGCGCCGTCTGAGAATCGGCCGAACCCTTGAGCGCGAGCTCCACATCAACGGCACCCTCGAGCGCTGCGACGAGCTCGGTCATCGAAAAACGACGCGCCCAGGTAAGGTGATTCTTGACCTGCCAGGACTGGAGCTTGAGCGTTGCGGCCAGCTCGCGACCCTGCCCACGCGCGTCGAGCGCCTTGGCGACGATAAGCTCGCGAATGCGACCGCACAGCAATGTGTAAGTCCACACGTAGCTCTTGGAGGGCAGGAGCTTAAAGAGCTCGAGCGAACGCCGCATATCGCGAGCCGAGACGGCGTTGAGGAAGTCCCAGGGTTGGACCTCGGCCGTACGTACAATCCAGCGCTCAACATCGGCAAGTTCAATCTGGGGCGACTCGACCATCTGGGCAAGCTTAGCCAAGTCGTTATCGAGCATGCGCGTGTTTTCGCCCGAACGCGAGACGAGCTCCTCGGCGGCCGCCGTCGAAATCGACTTACCGCGCTGCGTCGCCATCTGCTGAACACGGCGCGGCAGTTCCCAGCGCTTGGTACCCGAGCAATCGACGATAGCCTTCTTGTCGATCTTGGCGATTGCCTTATACAGGCGCGTATTCTTGGCAAGTGAGTCGGCGATGATGAGGCAGACCGTTGTTGGGCTGGGACTCGCCAGATACCCAACGAGCGGCTCCGAGACCGCCTTGGCGAGCTTTGAGCAGCCATCGAGGATTACCAGACGAAACTCGCTGCCCATCGGAAAGGTGTTAAGCGATCCGATAATGGACTCGATATCGGGGTCCTTGGTCATGTCTCGCTCGTCGAGGTTGAACTCGACCATACCCGATTTTTCCAGACGCGCTTTCATACGCGAGACGGCGTGGTCGCGCTTAACTCCGTCGGTACCGACGATCAGATATGCCGGCAGCAAACCGGTTTCGGACATTGCGCTCCCCTCCCGCAGGCCTTCGTATTCGTTCCGTGCCATTCTAGCCCAGGGGCCCACCACACGCCAACGACGTCGTCACGGTCGCTGGCATCGCATCGCAAAGCCATTCGCAGTCGGTGTGACGGTAATGTCGCCGTGTTCGATGGTACACGAGAACACACCACCCGCTTCCTTAACGGCATCGATGCAGGCATCGGACGGATGGCCGTATCGATTCCCCTCACCGGCGCTTGCGAGGGAAAGCTCGGGCTTCAGGACGTCCAGCAACTCGCCATCGACTGAAACCTTGGAGCCGTGATGCCCAAGTTTAAGGACATCGATATCCCCCACCTCCTGCACGAATTCCCGCTCTTGGTCGAGCTCGGCATCACCGGTGAGAAGTATTCGCAGGCCCTTGCCTTCCTGAACATAAGAGAGCAGCAGGACAAGCGAGTCCTCATTTCCCTCGCCATCCACGAACTCGAATGGCCACATCACGCGAGCGCAAAATGAGCCGATGTCGACCGTATCCCCACGGCGCACCTGCCGATACTCCACGCCAGGTCGGTTCAATACCTCGGCAGGAGCATCCTCCAGCGCATCCGCCGCCACGGCAATCGTTCCGACCGAAAACTGTTCGAGCACGGCAGGCAAACCACCCCAGTGGTCCTCATCCCAATGCGTCACAAAGACGGCATCGATATGGTGCACGTTATTGCGAACCAACGCCGCAACCACACGCTCGTCGAGCCCGCAGTCGACGAGAGCTACTGCGCCGCCTTGGCGGATAAGAATCGCATCGGCCTGGCCCACATCGAGCACCGTCACCGAAGGCGGAGCGCATCGATCCCAATAGACGTACGGAATCGCAGCCAAGAGCATCAGGCATGTAAGCCCCACCGCCATAGGACGTGCACGGGGACGCGGCCACCAGACCAGCAGAACCGCCAGAAAACACGGCACTAGGTAAATCCACATGCTATCGGGCGGCACGCTCACGTATGCACCCGGCACGGCAGCAAACAGTTGCTCGAAGAACAGCGCGCAACGGGCGGCAATCATGGGCACAACGAGCGCCCAAGTCCGCAACGGTGCCACGAACGAAAAGGGAACCAGCACGATCGACACAGCGAGCAGTACGCTCACCACCGGACCGAGGACCGCATTTGCCAACGGAGCAATGAGCGAGAATGTACCGAAGGCAGGAATGGTAATGGGAAGTGTCGCCAGTTGTGAGCACAGCGTGACGGAAAGCACGCTGGCAACGCCTGATGGCACACCTAGCTCACCCAACGCGTAGGTCGCATAGGGACAAAAGCACAGAATGGCTAAGACGCTGGCACACGAGAGTTGAAAGCCCATCTCGAACGGCACCGTCGGCCGCAGTAGCACAAAGATGGACATGGTTACGAAGAGTGCCGAAAGGCCGTGCCGACGACGCCCCACGCTGTTTACGACAAGCGTCACGAACACCATGCAGCACGCACGCACGGCCGAGGGAGACGCGCCCGTAAAGGCAGCATAGCCCACAAGCGTTATCGCCAATATCGCCCGCTGAAGACCACGTGAGCACCGAGTCTTTTGCAATACACCCTCGATTACAAACCCCACGATAGCCAAATGGCTGCCCGAGACGGCGATAAGATGCGCCGTTCCCGTCACCGAAAACCAGTCGCCCGCCGGCTGGGCGCGCAGCTCGGCCGAACGACCGCAGACGACACCGGCTATGAGCGCACGCGCCGGGTCGGTCGCAGGCGCGATGGACGCAAGCAGCCCATTTCTCAGCCGAAGCAGCGGCACCGGAGAGCCCTCATCGACCGACACGACTCGAACAGCTTTAACCTTGCGCACCTCGCCTCGGAGCACGCGCGATCGTCCATATGCATCGTTCTCAAAACGTGAAACGCGACCGATAACACGCACGTGCGCCCCGACCTTGAGCTCACGATCACACGATAGGCGAACCGTTGCCAAGTTCTTACCGTCCGCGCGTGCCTCGCAGGTATAGGAATACACGTCGTCGTTTATGGATGGATCACCCTGCACGACAAACTCGAGGCCGCTTGCCGCTCGACCGTCGAGCGCCCTCGAGGCACTGAGCACACCCACGGCCCACCACGCCGAGACGACCGCTCCCGCCACGAGACCGACGGACGCGGCATACAGCCACCGCTTCAAAGGGGCAAGCCGCGCACAAGAGTGAGCCAGCACAACGAAAACCGCTGCCGCAACGGGAATGGCCCATAGCGGCCCGACCGCCGTCGCCTGCTCCCTCAGCAGCGCATCAGCGGCTATGCTGAGCACCAAGGCGCAGCTCACGCACATGCCGGCACACAGGGCCATCGTCCACGGAATCAGGGGCCGCGGAGGCATCACGTGCTCTCGCTCGGTCGTACTCATACGCAGATGCAATCTTTGATTTTGGCAAGCTTCTTCTCGCCGATTCCCGACACGCGCATCAGATCGTCAACCGAAGCAAAAGCACCGTTCTTTGTCCGCTCATCGATAATCGACTGTGCCATTGAGGGACCGATTCCCGAGAGCGTCTGCAGCTCTGCCGAGCTTGCCGTATTAATGTTTACTAGGCCTGTTGCGCCACCGACGCCTGATGATGCGGAAGCCCCACCGTCAACACCGGCTTCCGCAATGGACACCTGCTGCTCCCCTACCGTTGGAACATGAATTTTTTGTCCATCAGTGACCTTGGATGCACGATTAAGCCCCGTAACGTCTGCTTCGGGCGCCAGCCCGCCGGCGGCATCAATCGCCTGAGCCACCCGCGCCCCGTCTTTGAGGCGATATACACCGGGTGACATCACGGCGCCATCAACATCGACATAGACCCCTGCCGCGGCAGACGCCTTAGGCGAAGAGCCTTCAGATGTCTTTCCACTCGAAGCATCGCCGGATCCCGGCTCCACTAACGTGCCCGAACCATCAGTGCGCTCAAACGACACACCGCCGGCACCGCCGCCAAAGTTCGCCATTGCCAGTCCACTCGCCATCGCAATGACGACCAGTATCGCCATCACCACTGCCTTATGACCGAGCAGTTTGCCCGCCCAGCGGTCCATCTTTTTGACTCGTTCGTGTTGTTCGCGCTGCGCCATAGCAAAACCTCCCAACATCATCGTGTCAGGAAAGGAGCTCCGCAACAGCCACGCCCCAAAACCGGTTTTCGAGGTCAAAACAAAAGCTGACCAAAACCTTGCACAAATCTGTCCATTTATTCAGGCACACGTCAGCAAATGAACACTTAGCCGCAAAATGCCCAGATAGCAAAAGACCGACGATGCAGGCGCATCGTCGGTCTATGCACAAATTTACTCGTAATCTTGGTAAATCTCACGCGGAGCAAGCTCCGAATGTTTGCGTTTTAAGGTCTTAGGGGCCTTATATGTGTTGCTCTCGAAGTCGATGTACTCGGTCTGCTTGAGCAGGCGCTCAATCATCTCCTCGTGATCAAACAGTTCCCAGGCCTCATGCACGGCATCGAGTTTAGCGTGCGTCTCGGGACGGCGCGGCATAAACAGCGTGCAGCAGTCGGGAGCGGACTCAGTCGAGATATCGAACGTACCGATCTCCTCGGCGCGCGCGATGATCTCCTGCTTGTCCGAACCGATGAGAGGACGGAACACGGGGATCTTCACGGCCTCGTTGACGGCCATGATGTTCTCAAGCGTTTGGGAGGCAACCTGTCCAAGCGATTCGCCCGTAACGATGGCCTTGGCACCCTCGATGTGTGCAATGCGCTCAGCAACCGAATACATAATGCGGCGATACATGATCACGCGCAGGTTGCTGGGACAGGTGACCGAAATCTCACGCTGGCAGTCGCCAAACGGCACCACGTACAGACGGCCGATCTGGACACCCGGCTCAAGCGCACGGATGATATCCTGCACCAAATACTCACTCGTATCGGGCGTCTGCGGACGACCGGAGAAATGTACCGGCACGCAAACCGCGCCGCGGCGCGCGAGCATCCAGGTCGCCACCGGAGAATCGATACCCGAGGACAGCAGCGTCACGACCTTGCCGGCAGAACCCACCGGCAGACCGCCCACGCCGCGCTCGGAGCGTGCGTACACGTAAACGCTACCCTGGACCACCAGTACGTGCACCATTGCATCGGGGTCGTGCATTTGAACCTTTTTATCGGAGAAGGCCTCACACAGTACCTCGCCCACCTGACGATTGATATCGATCGAGGTGAGCTCATAGTCAGTATTGGAGCGCTTGGCGTGCACCTTAAACGAATCGAAGGAACCAAACTCGCGCAGCGCCTTCACGGCGGCGGCGCAGTACTCCTGCGGGTCGCGGTTGGTGTGATACGCCAAAGACACACGGGCAACGCCGGGAACGGTGCGAATGACACGCGCCGCCTCGTCGGCCTGATGTTCGTTAAAGGTCACGAGGATATAACCGGAAATTCGAGACACGGCATTCACGGAAAAGGCGGCCAAGGCCGCCTTGATGTTATCCATGAGGATATGCTCAAAATGTGCGCGGTTCTTGCCCTTCAGCCCAACCTCGTGATAGTGGACTAGGCAGACGCGAGCCGCCATTTAGGCTTCAGCAACCTTGTGGCCGAGCGCCTTCTCGTAACGGGCCTCGTCGTAAGAGATGTCACCGTCGACAATCTCGTCCATAGCCATCGAGATGGTATCGGCACCGGAAAGCCCGATGGTGATGTCATCGACATCCTGGACGGCAAGCACGCGGTTGTGCTGGCCACGCAGCATGCTATTGATGTCGCAGGCGCGCTTGGAGGCAAGCGAAGCGAGCAGGAAGCGGTTGTGATCGGTCTTCTCCAGAAGATCGTCAATGCAAGGCTTTACAACGGACACGGACCTCAGATCCTTTCATGCATATCGAGAACGCGAACGAGCTCATCGGTCGCGCGGTCGAGATCGTCATTCACCACGACGTCGTCGTAGCGGTCGGCAAGGGCAAGCTCATCGGCGGCGTTTGCCATACGCAGCTCAATCGTCTCGGGCGTCTCGGTACCGCGACCGACTAGACGCTCGCGGAGCACCTCAAGCGAAGGCGGCTTGATAAAGATCAGCACGGCCTCGGGGAAACGCTCCTTCACCTGCAGGGCGCCCTGGACATCGATCTCCAAAATCAGAGACGCGCCCGAGGCGAGCTTGGATGTGACCTCGCTCACCAACGTGCCGTAGCAGTTACCGTGGACCTCGACCCACTCAACAAACTCACCGTTTGCCACGCGGCGGTCGAACTCCTCGCGCGTCAGAAAAAAGTAGTTGACGCCGTCGACCTCACCTTTGCGTGGTGCTCGCGTGGTAGCCGAAACCGTCAGACCCAGGTTCGAGCGGCGCTCGCGCACACGAGTGACGAGCGTACCCTTGCCTGCGCCTGACGGTCCAGAAATCACAAAGAGCTTGGAATCCTGAGCGCTCACTTATTTGGTCAGCTGCTCGAGGAGCTGCTCGCGCTGACGGACGCCGAGGCCCTGGACGCGACGAGTAGCGGAGATACCGAGCTCCTCCATGATCTTGGCGGCCTTGGCCTTGCCATAACCGGGGAGAGACTCGATGAGGGTGGAAACCTTCATGCGGGAAGCGATGGGGTCATCGGAGTTGAGCACGGACTCGAGGGACTTCTCGCCCTTCTTGATCTGCTCGCGAAGCTCAGCGCGGGCGTGACGTGCGGCAGCAGCCTTCTCAAGAGCCTGCTTGCGCTGCTCGTCGGTAAGCTGAGGGAGTGCCATTCGTACCTCCAAATAGTTGGGTTATATCTGATTCAATAATTGGCATTTTAGCACGTAGAACGTACAAAATGCCTAATCGCGGCTCCATAGGTTAGACGATACCCGCAAAAAGTGCAATATACTGCGCCCAAAGTTAAGCCCCTGACCTGCGATTCCACACAAAGGATGGGAAAGTTTACGCAGGCACAGGGGCTATTTTGTGCTAATGAGACCCAAAAGTGGTGACTTAGGGGAATCTTTTACGCGACGTTTTCGACCAGCTCGGCGACGATGGCGTCAAAGGCGGCAACCGGATCGTCGGCACCGGTGATGGGACGGCCCACCACAATGTGGCTTGCGCCACGCTCGATAGCCTGGGAAGGCGTCGCCACGCGGGACTGGTCACCAAGGGCGGCACCCACCGGACGCACACCCGGAGTCACGATCAGGGCATCAGGACCCAGCAGCTCACGCATGTCGTGAGCCTCCATCGGTGAGCACACGATGCCATCGATGCCGTTGGCCTGAGCAAGCTTTGCCAAGCGGGCGGCCTCCTCGGCCACGGGCGACTCGACGCCGATCTCGCTCAAGGCATCCTGATTCATGCTCGTGAGCACGGTGATGGCGACGAGCTTGGCGCGGTCCTCGCGCGCCTCCTCGGCACCCTCGCGGCAGGCAGCGAGCATGGCGCCCGAACCCAAGCCGTGAACCGAAAGCAGATCAGCACCGGCAAGCGAGGCCGAGCGGGCGGCACCGCGCACCTGATGCGGAATGTCATGGAACTTAAGGTCGAGGAAGACCTTAAAGCCAAGGTCCTTAAAGGTCTTGACGATCTGGGGACCCTCAGCGTAATAGAGCGTCATGCCGACCTTGAGCCAGGTGGCATGGCCCGAAAGCTCGTGGGCGAGCTCGAGCGCGCGCTCACGGTCGCAGTCGAGGGCGACGATAACACGGTCGCGGGCATCATTCTCTAGCATTCGAAAGCACCCACCAGCTCGTTGATGTCCTTTACGCCCTGGGACTCGGCCCAGGCCTCGAGCTCATGCGCGATCTTAAGCGAAGCACACGGATCGACGAAGTTGGCCATGCCGACCGACACGCAGGTGGCGCCGGCCAGGATAAACTCAGCCGCATCCTCGCCAGTCATGACACCGCCGACACCGTTGATGGGGATATCGACGGCCTGGGCAACCTCCCAGACCATGCGCACGGCGATGTGGTGGCACAGCGGGCCCGAAAGGCCGCCCTTGGGCTTGGCCACGCGGGACTTGCGGGTATGGACGTCGATGGCCATGCCCTGGATGGAGTTGATGACCGAAAGGCCGTCGGCGCCGGCAGCCTCGAGGGCCTTGGCGATCTCAGCGACGTTGACCGGCGCCATCTTCACGAACAGCGGCTTATCAGTCACCTTGCGGCAGGCGGCCATGACGGAAGAGGCGCCCTCGGGCGTGGAGCCCATGGCGGCACCGCCGGCGGCGATGTTGGGGCAGCTCACGTTGATCTCGTAGCCGGCAGCCCAGGGGCATAGCTCGACATACATCTCGAGTGCGCGGACAAACTCGTCAACGGAGTGACCGGCAACCTGACAGATGACCTGGCAGCCGTCCTTGGACAGCTGTTCGAGCCACGGACCGGACTCGCGGGCAAAGGCGGCCACGCCGGGGTTCTGAAGACCCACGGAGTTGATCATACCGCCGGGAATTTCGGCCATGCGGGGCGCGGGATTGCCGGGCCAGGGCTCGGCAGCGCAACCCTTGGTAGTGATGGCGCCCAGCTGGGAAACATCAAAGAAGTTCTGGAACTGCCAACCGTAGCCAAAGGTACCGGCTGCGGTGTTAATGGGGTTCTGCATCTTGACGCCGCCGAAATCGACGGCCATGTTCACGGTACCCACTAGAAGACCACCACCTTGGAAGCATCGAACACGGGGCCGCACATACAAGCACCCTTCATACCGTCGACCGTCTCGACATTGCAGGTGTTGCAGGCGCCAAAGCCACAGCTCATCATGCGCTCGAGCGACACCTCGCAGTACACACCGGCCTCGGCGGCAGCGGCGGCGACCTTCTTCATCATGACGGCGGGGCCGCAGCTGGCGACGTAGTCGTAGCCGCCCTCTCCAAGCAGCTCGGCTGCCGGATCGGTGCAAAAACCGTGCGTGCCGAGCGAACCGTCGTCGGTGCACACGTTAACCGTGGCGCCCAGCGCACGGAACTCATCGACACCCACGACTTTGGAAGCGGTGCCAAAGCCCAGGCACACGTCCACATCAACACCCTGATCGGCAAGCATGCCGGCAAGACACAGCACAGGCGGAACGCCGATGCCACCGGCGACGAGCAGTGCCTTCCTGGTGCCCTCGGGTACCATCCAGCCACGGCCACCGGGGCCCAACAGGTTAGAGGTGGAGCCAGGGCCCATCTGGGACAAACGGCGGGTATCGTCGCCCACGACGGCGTACCACAGCTCGACGGTGCCGGCCTCGGCGTCGGCGCGATAGAAGCTCAGGGGCACGCGAAGCAGCGAGGAGGCATCGCCGGGCACGGCAATGTTCACAAACTGACCGGGCTTGAGCGCACTTGCAAGCTTGGGGGCCGAGATGACGAGCGAGAAGATGCCGTCGGCGATCTCCCGGTTCGAGACGACCTCGAAGTCGTGCATGCGTGCAGTGGAAGGTGTGGGCATAGACGCTCCAATCCCCCATGCGGTTGCATGGTCTAAACGAACAGAAAGCGCGGCACCGCAAGGGCGCCGCGCACAAAAGCGATAAGGCTATGCTAGCAGATGCAGCCGTCGGCGAGCGTCTGCTTGCCACCGACAAATACATCGGTGGCACGACCGGTGAGCGTGCGGCCGGCAAAACCGGAGTTCTCGGCGCGCGACTCGTAACCGTCCTCGCCAACCGTCCAGGTTGCGGAGGGGTCGAACACGGTCAGGTCGGCGACAGAGCCCGCCTTGACCTGAACCTGATCGAGGCCCAGAATCTCACGCGGCTTGATGGCCATGAGCTCGACCATGCGGCTCACGCTCATCTTGCCCGTATTGACCAGCTCAGTGAGCACGAGCGACAGCGAAGTCTCGAGGCCAATCATTCCAAAGGGCGCGAGCTCGAACTCGCGGGCCTTCTCCCACGGGGTGTGGGGAGCGTGGTCGGTAACGATAGCGTCGACGGTACCGTCGATGACACCCTGACGGATGGCCTCGGCATCCTCGTCGGTGCGCAGCGGCGGATTGACCTTGAGCGAGGTGTTGTAGGTCTCGTCCAGGTCGTTCTCGGTCAGGAACATGTGGTGCGGGGTGGCCTCGCAGGTCACCTGGACACCGGCAGCCTTACCGGCACGCACGAGCTCCAGGCCATGAGCGGTGGAGATGTGCTGGATGTGCAGCTTGGCACCGGTCAGCTTGGCAATCTCGATGTCGCGGGCAATCTGAAGCTCCTCGCCGGCGGCCGGCCAACCCTCGAGGGCCAGACGGGTCGAGACCTTGCCCTCGTTGATCTGGCCGTGGCCGACCAGATCCTCGTCCTGGCAGTGGCTCATAAAGACCTTGCCGAACATCTTGCCGTAGTCCATGCAGCGACGGAGCATGCCCGCGCCCTGCACGCCGCGACCATCGTCAGTGAAGGCGACGGCACCGCGGGCGACCATATCGCCCATCTCGGACATGGCCTCGCCCTTAAGACCGCGGGTCATGGCGCCCGACGGATAGACCCGGCAGTGGCCGACCTCGGCAGCGCGGGACTTGACGAACTCCACGACGGTGCCGTTATCGGTGACGGGATCGGTGTTGGGCATGGCGCACACGCCGGTGAAGCCGCCCTTGGCAGCAGCGCGGGTGCCGCTCTCGATGTCCTCTTTGACCTCGTAGCCAGGCTCGCGCAGATGCACGTGCATATCCACCAGGCCGGGGACGAGATACTTGCCGGAAAGGTCGCGGACCTCGGCTCCCTCGGCGGCGAGGTTCTCGCCGACCTCGGCGATCTTGTCGCCGTCAATCAGGACGTCAACGACACCGTCAAGCTCGACAGACGGGTCGACGACGTGGGCATTCTTAAGAAGCAAGGCCATTATCGGCACCTCCAAGCAGCAGATACAGGATAGCCATACGCACGCAGATACCGGCGTAGACCTGCTCCAGGATGACGGAGCGTTGCGGGTGGTCGGCCATATAGGAGTCGAACTCGACGCCGCGGTTGATGGGGCCCGGGTGGCAGATGATCGCATCGGGCTTCATGAGCTTCTCGCGGTCCTTGGTCAGGCCGAAGAGCTTGTGATACTCGCGAATCGTGGGGAACGGAGCGCCCTCAAGGCGCTCCTGCTGCACGCGCAGCATGTAGACGACGTCCAACTCGGGCAGGACGGAATCGAGGTCGCTCGTCACGTGGTCGCAACCCAGAACCTCGGGCGCCGGCGGCAGCAGCGTGCCGGGGGCGACAGCGTAGGTCTCGCAGCCCATGATCTTAAGGGCGGGGATCAGCGAGCCGCAGACGCGGGAGTGCGCGATATCGCCGACGACGGCGACCTTCAGACCGTGGAAGTCACCCTTGTGCTCCCAGATGGTGTACAGGTCGAGCAGGGCCTGCGTAGGATGGTTGTGCTTGCCGTCGCCGGCGCAGATAACGCTCGCGGGCGAGTTCTGCGTGACGATGTAGGGAGCACCGGCGTGCTTATCGCGCACGACGATGCAGTCGATCTTATAGGCGTTGAGGGTCTCGACGGTGTCGACGAGGCTCTCACCCTTGACCGTGGAGGTCGAGGAGCCGCCAAAGTTGAGGCTGTCGGCCGAAAGACGCTTCTCGGCGAGTTCGAAGGAGCTGCGGGTGCGCGTCGAGGGCTCGTTGAACATGTTGACGATGGTCTTGCCCTTGAGCGTGGGGACCTTCTTGATCGCACGCTCGTTGACCTCGGAGAACGCCTTGGCGGTCTCGAGGATGAGCTTGATGTCCTCTTCGGAGTACTCGGTAATGTCGATCAGGTGCTTATGGTTGAACGCCACGGTACTACTCACCTCCCAGCGGCGCGGAGCCCACATGGGAACCCGGCGCGACGTCGTTAATCTCGACAGCGGTGCGGCCGTCTACTTCCTTCATATATAGGTGCACGTTCTCCTCATGCGACGAGGGAACGTTCTTGCCGACAAAGTCCGGCGAGATGGGGAGCTCACGGTGACCGCGGTCAACGAGAACTGCCAGCTCGATGCGGCTCGGACGGCCCAGGTCCATGACAGCATCCAGAGCGGCGCGGATAGTACGGCCCGTATACAGGATGTCGTCCACCAGCACAACGCGCTTGCCGTCGACGCTGAAGGGAATGTTGGTAGCGTGGATCGCGGGAGCGAAATTGGTAGCGTAGTCATCGCGGTAGAAGCTGATGTCGAGGCTACCGAGCGGAACGTCGACGCCCTCGATCTCCTTGATCTCCTCGGCGAGCTTCTTTGCCAGAAGGTCGCCGCGCGTGACGATGCCGACCAGAGCGAGGTCTTCACAGCCCTCGTTGCGCTCGAGAATCTCGTGCGCAATGCGGGTCATCGCTCGATTGACGGCGGTCTCGTCCATGATGACCGCCTTGGGGGAAGTCGTGCCCATCGATCTCCTTCCTCACATGTCTTGACTGCTGACACAGTCAAAAAAATAGATGCCCGACCGCTTAAGCGGACCAGACACCCACAGGAAGGGCTGCTCTTCGGCAGCTATGTAATTCCATGTGGGTATCTCGTACCCCTTTAATGGTCAAGGGATAGTGTAGCCAACCTCGAGCTTAATTGCGAGCATAAATACAGAACAATCCGTAAACGGAGCCCAATGCTCCATAAACCTATATATATTTGTGGGACGAGCTTGAAAACGCACGCACGAGCTGGCATAATCCCCTCTGCTGCACGCAAATCGGATCTACGTCCAGGGCCGTGGCGTGAGCACTATCGCCAAAAGAGGAATATCTCTGTGTAGATTACGCACAGGGAGCTGCTTCTGTGCTATAGTTCAGGCTTGTTTGTTAACGCGACATGTTCGTTTGTCGCCCAAGGAGGGTCAGTTATGTCCAAAGTTTGCGAAGTTTGCGGTAAGCACCCCGTTGCCGGTCGCTCCATCAGCCACTCTCACCGCGTCACCAACCGTAAGTTCCGCCCCAACATCCAGCGCGTTTACGTCGTCGTCGATGGTCACCGTCGCAAGATGAACGTTTGCTCCACCTGCCTCAAGTCCGGCAAGGTTGCGCGCTCCTAAATAAGGTCTTACCAACAAGTACCTCGGACTCTCCGGGTCAAAGACCTCGCGTTCATATAGAACTTACCAAAGGCGTCCTCCCCCACGGAGGGCGCCTTTTTGCACTCATTGGGGACAGACTTACATGAGTGTTTTCACGCATTGGGGACAGACGTAATGCATGCCGACTGCGGTTCGGCCCCTACCTCACGCTGCCTCCTTCCAGCCTACAGTGGCCTTGGTCACGCTTGTAGCGCCGATACCGGTGATACGGGCAATTTGCTTGACCGTGAGATGTGCCCGCCTGAGCCTCAGCAGACAGGCATCACGTTCGGAGCGTGGCAGGGCCTTGAGCAGCGCAGGATCCATGCTCGGCAAAACTTCGCGCGCAACGAAAAGGGCCTCCTCATCGGGGATCCGCCGGCGCGGAAGAACCTCCACTGACCAGATGCGCCCGGCAACTTTCTTGAGATGCTCGCAATAGCGACGGGAGCCTCCGACAACATCAAGCATAGGGGCCGCATCACAGATGTCAAAGGGATCATAGCCCAGCTGATACGCCTTATAGCTTGACCAGCGGTACGCCTCGAGCGAGTCAAGCGCACCCTTCACGGGATTGAGATGAATATAGTCGAGCAGCTGCACTGCCTGCGTGTCCGACTCAACCGCGACCCGCGAATAGCGATTGTCAAATAGATGGCCCGTTCTTCCCGTTTTCCCATTGAAATACTTGGCATACGCCGTCAGCGCGCACTGCATTGCCTTTGAAAGGTTGTCATATGGGTCATCAACCATCAAATGGAAGTGGTTGTCCATAAGACACCAGGCCAACACCGCCACGTCATGGCACGCAAACCTGTCCGATATGTCCGATAGGAAACGATAGCGGTCGGAATCATCTTCAAAAATGATCTGTTTGGAGTTACCGCGGTCAAAGACGTGGTAATAGCCGGTGAGCGAAATTTCGCGGGCGCATCGGGGCATGGTCTCTCCTTTCAAAGCCGTACAGGCAACACCTAAAAGGAGAGAAGGAACGCGAAATGCTGAGCCTGTGACCTATTTATATCCAATCAGCAACAAAAACAGGCCCAAAACGACAAAATCGCAAATCGATGTCTGTCCCAAATGAGTGAAACCACTCATGTAAGTCTGTCCCCAATGAGCGGGGCGATGCACTGGCAGATAGTTTTAGTTAAAACGCTTCAGTTTATTGAAGCGTTTTAGTATGCCTTTTACGGGAATCTTGCCGTTCGCCGAATAATTTCTTGCTATCATGCAAGTCGTAGGGTAAATCTCCGATCGCAAGGAGACACAAATGGTGAAAAAGTCACCGGAAAACACTACTCCCGCAATTGTGGACAACGTAGAGGCGCTTGAGGCTAAGCTCGCTCAGATGCGAGAGGCCCAGGCGCTTTTTGCTACGTACACGCAGGAGCAGGTCGACAAGATCTTCTATGAGGCCGCCATGGCCGCCAACAAGGCTCGTATCCCGTTGGCGAAGATGGCCATCGAGGAGACCGGCCGCGGCGTTCTTGAGGACAAGGTCATCAAGAACCACTACGCCGCAGAGTACATCTACAACGCTTACAAGAACACCAAGACCTGTGGCGTTCTGGAGCGCGACGAGGCTTACGGCATCACCAAGATCGCCGAGCCCATCGGCATCGTGGGCGCCGTCATCCCGACGACCAACCCCACCTCCACCGCGATCTTCAAGACGCTGATCAGCCTGAAGACCCGCAACGGCATCATCATCTCCCCGCACCCGGCAGCCGCCAAGTGCACCATCGCCGCCGCCAAGCTCGTGCTTGACGCCGCCGTCAAGGCCGGCGCCCCCGAGGGCATCATCGGCTGGGTCGATGTCCCCTCCATCGAGCTGACCAACATGGTCATGCGCGACGTCGACATCATCCTCGCCACCGGTGGCCCGGGCATGGTCAAGGCCGCCTACTCCTCGGGCAAGCCCGCCCTGGGCGTTGGCGCCGGTAACACCCCGGTCATCATCGACGACACCGCCGACGTGCTGCTCGCCGTCAACTCCATCATCCACTCCAAGACCTTCGACAACGGCATGATCTGCGCTTCCGAGCAGTCCGTGACCGTCATCGACACCATCTATGACCAGGTCAAAGCCGAGTTCCAGAAGCGCGGCTGCTACTTCGTCAAGCAGGGTGCCGAGATGGAGGCCCTGCGTGCCGCCATGTTCAAGAACGGCGCTCTCGATCACCGCATTCCCGGCATGGCTGCCGCCAAGATCGCCGAGCTCGCCGGCATCGAGGTTCCTGCCAAGACCAAGATCCTGATCGCCGAGGTCACCTCCACCGACCCCGCCAAGGAGGAGTTCTCCCACGAGAAGCTCTCCCCGGTCCTGGCCATGTATCACGCCAAGGACTTCCAGGAGGCCGTCGACAAGGCCGAGCACCTGGTGCTCGCCGGTGGCCCGGGCCACACCGCCTCTCTGTACGTGCACCCCGCCCAGGCCGAGAAGATCAGCCTGTTCGAGCACGTCATGAAGGCCTGCCGTATCGTCATCAACACCCCGTCCTCGCACGGCGGCATCGGTGATCTGTACAACTTTGGCATGAAGCCGTCTCTGACCCTGGGCTGCGGCTCCTGGGGCGGCAACTCCGTCTCCGAGAACGTTGGGGTGAAGCACTTGATCAACGTTAAGACTGTGGCCGAGCGCCGTGAGAACATGCTGTGGTTCCGCGCTCCCGAGAAGGTCTACTTCAAGAAGGGTTCCACGCCCGTCGCCCTCGACGAGCTTGGCAACGTCATGGGCAAGAAGCGCGCCTTCATCGTCACCGACCAGTTCCTCTTCAAGAATGGCAACACCCGCGCCATCGAGGCCAAGCTCGACGAGATGGGCATCGCCCACGACTGCTTCTACGACGTCGAGCCCGATCCGTCGCTGCAGTGCGCACGTCGCGGCGCCAAGCAGATGGCTCTCTTTGAGCCGGACGTCATCATCGCCGTCGGCGGTGGCTCCGCTATGGACGCCGGCAAGATCATGTGGATGATGTACGAGCACCCCGAGTGCAAGTTTGAGGACATGGCCATGGACTTCATGGACATCCGCAAGCGTATCTTCACTTTCCCCGAGATGGGCAAGAAGGCCTACTTCGTCGCCGTCCCGACCTCTTCGGGCACCGGCTCCGAGTGCACGCCGTTCGCCATCATCACCGACAAGGAGACCGGCATCAAGTGGCCGCTCGCCGACTACGCGCTGCTCCCCAACATGGCTATCGTCGACGCCGACAACTGCATGACCGCCCCGCGCGGCCTGACCGCTGCCTCCGGCATCGACGTCATGACCCACGCCATCGAGTCCTACGTCTCCATCATGGCTTCCGACTACACCAAGGGCCTCTCCGAGCGCGCTGCTAAGCTCGTCTTCGAGAACCTGCCCTCCAGCTTCACGAACGGCGCCAAGGACCCGCATGCCCGCGAGGAGATGCACAACGCCTCTTGCATGGCCGGTATGGCCTTCGCCAACGCCTTCCTGGGCCTCAACCACTCCATGGCTCACAAGCTCGGCGCCTTCCATCACCTGCCTCACGGCCTCGCCAACGCCGTCATCCTGACCCGCGTTATGCGCTACAACGCCGCCGAGGCTCCCGTCAAGATGGGTACCTTCTCCCAGTATCCTTACCCCAACGCGCTGCACAACTACGCCGAGATGGCCAAGTACTGCGGCATCGAGGGCAAGGACGACAAGGAGGTCTTCGAGAACTTCATCACGAAGCTCGAGGAACTCAAGGACTTCATCGGCGTCAAGAAGACCATCGCCGACTACGGTGTTGACGAGCAGTACTTCCTCGACACCCTCGACGAGATGACCGAGCAGGCATTCAACGACCAGTGCACCGGCGCAAACCCGCGCTACCCGCTCATGAGCGAGATCAAGGAGCTCTACCTGGACGCCTACTACGGCCGCGAGCCTCAGGACTACGCCGTCTGCTAGTTTTAGCACGGTTTTTAACGGCAGGGGTGCACGGGTGTTTCACACACCCCCGCCGTCGCTTCTATCGCATCGTTGAAAGGATGCAACCATGCTGCTACCCGATTCCAAGACCGAGCTCGTCCGCCGTGGCAACAAGGTCGTTTACGACCTGGGCGACAAGATCGTCAAGGTCTTTAACGAGACCAAGCCTGTCTCCGACGTGTTCAACGAGGCTTTGAATCTTGCCCGCATCAATGAGTGCGGCATCCGCAGCCCCAAGGCTCTCGAGGTTTCCCAGCTCGAGAACGCCAACGGCTGGGCGCTCGTGACCGAGAAGGTTCCGGGCACCACCCTTGCCGAGAAGATGACTGCTGAGCCCCAGCGCTTTGGTGAGTATCTCGAGATGTTCGTCGACCTCCAGATCGAGATCCACGGCTATACCTCCCCGCTGCTCAACCGTCAGCGCGACAAGTTCGCCCGCATGATCGACAGCCTTGATCAGCTCAATGCCACCACGCGCTACAACCTTCAGGAGCGTCTGGACGGCATGACCAAGGAGTTCAAGGTCTGCCACGGCGACTTCAACCCCTCCAACGTCATCGTCGGCGACGACGGCCAGCTCTATGTGTGCGACTGGGCACACGCCACCCAGGGCTCCCCTGCTGCCGACGTTGCCACCACCTACCTGCTCTTCGCCCTCAACAGCAAGGACCAGGCTGAGGCCTACTTGGAGCTCTACTGCGACCGCGCCGACATGCCCATGCAGGTCGTGCGTCAGTGGACGAGCATCGTCGCCGCTTCCGAGCTCGCTCGTAAGCGCAACGTGAACGATGAGTTCCTGAAGAACTGGATCGACGTCGTCGATTATCAGTAATATCTGAGCGATTTATTTCGCATCGGAGGCACAAGAAAACCCCGCAGCTCATATGGGCTGTGGGGTTTTCCTTTACCCATCGAGTTTATTCACGCAACAAAATAGACTGCTCCGCATCTCTTCCTAAGAGAGATACGGAGCAGTCCCGCAATTACATCTAATAGCAGAAACGTCGATTAACGGCGGGCCGCCTTAACAAGCTCGGCAACCTTGGCGACGACCTCGTCAATCGCCACGTCCTCGCGCTCGCCCGTGGCACGGTCCTTGAGCTCAACGGTGCCATTCTTAAGGCCACGCTTGCCAAGCACCACCTGATACGGGAATCCCATAAGGTCGTTATCGGCAAACTTAAAGCCGGGACGCTCGTCACGGTCGTCGACGACGACCTCGATACCCTCGGCGCACAAGCCCTCGACGATTTGGTCGCAGACGGTTGCGCACTCCTCCTTCTTGGGATCGAGCGGAATCACAGCGACCTCGTACGGGGCAACGGAAACCGGCCAGACGATACCGTGCTCGTCTTTGTGCTGCTCCACGACGGCAGCAAGCGAGCGGGACACGCCCACGCCGTAGCAACCCATGATAAGCGGCTTCTCCTTGCCGTCCTCGTCCATAAAGGTGGCGCCCATGGCCTCGGAATACTTGGTACCCAGCTGGAAGACCTGCGAGACCTCGATGCCGCGAGCAGCAGAGAGCGGCTTGCCGCAGTGCGGGCAGGGATCGCCGGCAACGACGGTGACCAGATCTGCCCACTCATCGACGGTAAAGTCGCGCTCGGGGCAGGCACCGGTAAAGTGATAATCGACCTCGTTGGCACCGCAGGCCCACTGCTTGGACTCGCGCAGGCTCTCGTCGCACACCAGACGGATGCCCTCGGGCAAGTTAACCGGTCCGATAAAGCCCTTGTGCAGACCGTAGGTCTGAAGCTCCTCGTCCGTCATCATGCGATAACCCTTGCCAAAGACATGCTCGGCCTTGCAGTCGTTGAGCTCATGATCGCCCGGGACAATGGCCACAACCGGCTTGCCCTCGGCGTCGATGAGAGCCAGGGACTTGCGCGTGCCGTTCTCGGGGAAGCCGAAGAACTTGGCGACGGCCTCGATGGTGCCCATGCCCGGGGTCTCGACCTTGGTGAGCGTACCGTCGCCGGGGCCCTCGGTCACGACGACCTTTGTGCTTGCCGCCTCGTCATCGGCAGCAAAGCCACAGTCGTCGCAGTAGACGAGCGAGGCCTCGCCGGCGTCGGCCAGCGCCATGTACTCGACGGAGGTGTCGCCGCCGATCTCGCCGGAATCGGCAACGACGGGCAGGGCCTTGATGTAGCAGCGCTCGCAGATGTTAGCGTAGGCCTGCTTCATCTTGTCGTACTCCTCCTGCAGGCTCTCCTGCGTGGCGGAGAAGCTGTAGGCGTCCTTCATGATGAACTCGCGACCGCGCATCAGGCCAAAGCGGGGACGGAACTCGTCGCGGAACTTATCCTGGATGTGGTAGAGGTTGACGGGCAGCTGCTTATAGGAACGCAGTTCATTGCGCACCAGGGCGGTCACGGTCTCCTCGTGCGTGGGGCCGAGCACGAACTCGCGGCCGTGGCGGTCATCAAAGCGCACGAGTTCCTTGCCATAGGCATCGATACGGCCGGACTCGCGCCACAGCTCGGCATCGACCATGATAGGCATCATGAGCTCCTGGGCGCCGGCAGCGTCCATCTCGTCGCGCACAATGTTCTCGATCTTGCGAATCGAGCGCCACGCGAGCGGCAGATAGGAATAGAGACCAGCGGCCTCCTTGCGAATCATGCCGGCACGAAGCAGCAGGCGATGGCTCGCAAGCTCGGCGTCGGCCGGATCCTCTTTGAGCGTCGGAGCATACAGCTTAGACATATACATTGCTCGAGTCATTTATTTCTCCTCAATAAGCTTGTCGACCTCGGCCATAAGCGCGTCGACAATTTGGTCCTCAGCTACTTTACCAATGATCTGGCCGTGCGAAAAGAGCAGGCCCTGACCTCGTCCGCAGGCAACGCCCAAGTCGGCGTCAGAAGCCTCGCCGGGGCCATTGACCGCGCATCCCATAACGGCGATCGAAAGCGGCGCGGAGTAGTTCTTAAGCCGCTCGGTGACCTCCTCGGCGATAGGAATGAGGTTGACCTGGCAACGAGCACACGTGGGGCACGAGACAATCTCGGGGCCACGGCGGCGAAGGCCGAGCGACTGCAGAATACCCCAGGCGACCGGCGGCTCCTCGACCGGATCGGCCGTGAGCGAGACGCGCATGGTGTCACCAATGCCCTCGGACAGCAGAATACCCAGGCCCACTGAGCTTTTGATAGTGCCCTGCAGCTTAGTACCCGCCTCGGTTACGCCCAAGTGAAGCGGAACGTGAGGAATCTCACGCGACAGGGCGCGATAGGTGTCGAGCGTCGTGGACACGCTATGCGCCTTGGCGGAAAGCACGATATTGGTAAAGCCGCGATCCTCAAAATGCTTGACGAAACGCTCGCTCGACATCACGAGCTTTTCGGGCTGCGTAAGGTCATCGCGCTCTGCGATATCCTGCTCAAGCGAGCCCGCGTTCACGCCAATGCGAATCGCGCACCCAGCGGCGCCCGCGGCATCGATCACAGCATCGACCTTGGCCCAATCGCCGATATTGCCGGGATTGATGCGCAGCTTGGCAGCACCGGCCTCAACGGCACCAATGGCGAGCTTATGGTTAAAGTGGATATCGGCGACAATCGGCACCGGAGACTCCGCACAAATCGTGCGAAAGCCCTCGAGCGCAGCCTCGGTGGGCACGCTCACGCGCACAACATCGCAACCCGCCTGGGCAAGTGCACGCACTTGCGCAAGCGTTGCCTGGGCGTCGGCGGTATCGGTGCAGGTCATGGACTGAACCACCACCGGAGCGCCGCCGCCTATCTGCACGTCGCCCACAAACACGGGGCGCGTCAGGTCGCGCGGCAAAGGATGGGACAAAGACAATCCAAACACTCCCCTACAAAATAAATCGAAGGACGTCGGAACGAAGCATATAGACAAACAGCAGCGCAAAGAGCGCGATGCCGACATAGCTGACGATTGTCTGCACCTTCAGCGGCAGCTCGCGACCGGCAACCTTTTGGATGATCTCGATAACCAGCTTTCCCCCGTCGAGCGGAGGAATGGGCAGCAGGTTCATAAAGCCCAGTGAGAACGAGATGAGCGCGGCAAACGTCAAGAACGTCGCGGGACCGGCTGCCGCCGCCTGAGAAGACATGACGCTGATACCCACAATCGAGGTGGACTGATCGAGTATCTCCATCGTATGCTGCGGCTGCAGCAGACGCATAACGCCCTCAGCAGTCTGCTGAACATAGGAGAACGACAGACGCGCCGAGGTGATAGGGTCCAAATGGACCACCTGCGTAGAGGCATAAACGCCCAAACGTTCGTCCTCATTGAGCGCGACCGAGGTCGAAAGATTCTTGCCATCGCGCTGATATTCAATAGCGATATCGTCCTTGCCGGCAGCCTTGCCGATGGCATCATACACATCCATCCAGCTGGAGCAGGACACGCCATCGACACTAAGAATCGTGTCACCGGCCTCGATGCCCGCCTTGTCGGCTATCGAGCCTTCTTCGACCTGACCGATGACATTGCTATCGACCGGCACCGATACGCCGGCGATAGAGTAAATGCTCATAAGCAGCAAAAAGCCCGTCAGAATATTGACGAGAATGCCCGCGAGCAACATAAAGGCACGTTTGAGAAAACCCTGGCCAAGATAGGTATGCGAACGCTCCTGCTCAAAGAACTCCGAAGCAGTGACCGGCAGCTCCCACACATCGCCCTCAGTAGTTGCATGCTCTCGATCGAACCGGCGGCCGTCAAAGGTGGTATATCCCGCAGCGTCGCGCGGCAGCGTCTGGTACCTAACCGGATAGTAGCCAGGCGAAGGCTTCTCCCCCTCCTCGCACCAAGGCGCAATGGAACCCCAGCCCAAAAGCAAGGCACAAGCCTCGAGAACATCCTCCTCGGGCAGCTCCAGCTCAACGGAAAGGTCTGCAACCGAAACGCGACCATGGCGATAAATCGCGGCAAGCACACGGTCGGCGCACGAAACATCGGTCGGATCCATACCGCAGATGGCAGCGTAGCCACCCAGCAGCAGCGGGGTCACGCCAAACTTGGTTCCAATGCGACGCGACGTGTAATGGATGTCAAAGCGGCACGGCAGACCCAAAAAGAACTCGGTCACACGGACGCCGCAGGCACGCGCCGCCAAAAAGTGGCCGCCCTCGTGCAAAAACACAAGGACGGAAAGCATCAGCAGGCCCCAAAAGACCGATGAGAGAACGCTCAGAACAGTATCCATAAAACGAAAAAGCAATCCTTATGGGTTAGGAACGGGTTGCGGCGAGCACCTGCGCAGCCTTTTCACGCGCCCACGCATCGGTGTCGCGAAGCTGCTCAAACGAATCGACCACCTGCATATCGTGGGCGTCCATGCAGGATTCCACAATGCGATCGATATCGGTAAAGCTGCAGCCATCGTGCAGGAAGGCATCGACGGCGACCTCGTTGGCGGCATTGAGCACGCACGGCATGGTGCCACCCGTCTTGCCGGCACGCTCGGCCAGTGCCAGACAGCGGAAGGTATCCATGTCGGCAGCATCAAACGTGAGCTGCCCCAGCTCGCGGAAATCGATACGAGGCGCCGGAGTATCCCAACGCTCGGGATACGAGAACGCGAACTGGATGGGAATACGCATGTCGGATGCACCGAGATGCGCCATCACGGAGCCGTCGGCGAACTCGACCATAGAGTGAATCTTGGACTGACGCTGCACGACCACGTTAATGAAATCGAGGTCGCAGTTAAACAGATGCATGGCCTCAATGCGCTCCAGGCCCTTGTTCATGAGGGTGGCGGAGTCAATGGTAATCTTGGCACCCATGGCCCACGTGGGATGCGCGAGGGCATCGGCACGCGTCACGCGATCGAGCTCGTCGCGCGTGCGGCCAAAGAACGGACCGCCCGAGCAGGTGAGCCAAATGCAGTGGGCCTCGCGCGGGTTCTCCCCCAGATAGCACTGGTAGATGGCGGAATGCTCAGAGTCGACCGGAATAAGCTGGCCCGGTTGTGCCAACGGCATAAGCAAGTCGCCACCGACGACGAGGGACTCCTTGTTGGCAAGGGCAAGGCGCTTATTCGAGGTCAAGGCCGCATGGCTCGCCTCGAGACCGGCGGCGCCCACAATAGCGACAAGCACGCAGTCGACATCGTCGCGATGCGCGAGCTCGCAAACCGCCTGCGCGCCAACGCCGAGCTTCGTTCCCTCGGGCAACTCCTGCAGCACGGCGTCATCGCCATGATCGACATCGGCCACGGCAACCGCCGGAACCGAGAACTCGCGGGCAGCGGCAACGAGCTCGGAGGTACTGGAGTTAACGGACAGCGCCGTCACCTGCAGGCGATCGGCATGCTGGCGGCACACATCGAGCGCCTGGGTGCCGATAGAGCCCGTACAACCCAGGATGGCAACGCGAAGGCGTCCATCGGGGCCATACGTCGTCTGGAAGGACATTACAGCACGCCTCCGATCATCAGCAACAGCTGCGCGGTGATGCAGCCGAAGATAAGCGAATCGCTACGATCGAGCATTCCGCCGTGGCCCGGGATAAGGTTGCCGGAATCTTTGACGCCCACACCGCGCTTGATGCGCGACTCGATAAGGTCGCCGATAACGCCCAGAATGGACACGACCACGCCGCACAGCAGCGCATAGGGCAGGCTGAGCTTGTAGAAGTGCGTCGCCCACAGGATGAGCCAAATCAAAACCGAGCCCAAGATGCCGCCGGCAAACCCCTCCCAGCTCTTTTTGGGAGAGATCTTGGGAACCATCTTGTGCTTGCCGATACGGCTGCCCACGATGTAGGCAAACGAATCGGAGACCCAAAGGGACGCGCAAACGCCCACTGAAAGCAGGGCGCCGGCAAAACCGGGCACGGCATCGCGCAGCAGCACGATAGCCGACAGCATAAAGCCAGTGTAGATGGGACCCATGAGCGTCACGGCCACATCAGAGATGCGGGTACGCGGCGACCAGACATACCAAATGCCCACAGCGAGCATCAAGGCAAAAAGCAGGGCATTCAGCAACATCGAATCGCCCAACGCCGACAGCGGAAAGAGTACGGCGGCAGCGATACCCATGCGCTCGTTAGCCATCTTGCCATCGAGCCTTGTCATACGGAAAAACTCATAGCAGCACAGACCGCTCATGACAGAAACAAAGATGGCCGTGGGCACGATACCCAAAACCAGGCACAGGATAAAGACAACGGCGTAGACGATACCGGCGGCGGCACGGGTAATAAAGCCCGCCAGCCACGAACCGGTGCCGCTCTTCGCTGCAGGCGCTCCCGCAGTGGCAGCTTTGCGCACAGGCGTCTTGGGAGCAGATGCCTTGGGACGATCGGACACGATTAAGCCTCCTCGGTCTTGCTCAGTCCACCAAACCTACGGTCACGGCCCTGATAGGCCAAAATGGCGTCGACAAGGCCCCAACGATCAAAGTCGGGCCAATAGATATCGGTGACGTAGAATTCGGAATAAGCCACCTGCCACAACAGATAGTTCGAAAGGCGCAGCTCACCTGAGGTGCGAATCACAAGCTCAGGATCGGGAAGGCCGGCGGTATAGAGGTGGGAAGCCACCATGTCGTCATCAATTGCGGCAGGATCGATCTTACCGGCGGCAGCGTCGAGTGCAATCTGACGGACAGCGCGGGTAATCTCGGCACGCGCGCCGTAGTTGACGGCAAGCGCCAGCGTCATACCGGTGTGATCGGCGCACTCGGCAAGACCGCGTTCAAAAACGTCGCGGGTCTTCTTGGGCAGCGCGGAAATGTCGCCCAAAAAGACAACACGCACATTTTCGCGCTTCAGAAGCGGCAGCTCGTCGATAAACGTCTTGGCAAACAGATGCATCAAGACGTTGACCTCATGCTGCGGACGGTTCCAGTTTTCGGTAGAAAACGCATAGGCAGAAAGCACGTCGACGCCCAGGCGCACGCAGGCGGTAATGATCTCGCGCAGCGAGAGGATACCTGCCTTATGACCCTCGGTGCGTGCAAGACCGCGCGACGTGGCCCAACGACCGTTGCCGTCCATGATGCACGAGATATGGTGCGGAATGTTATTGAGGTCAAGGTCGGAAAAACCGACGCCCGCAGGGGCGTCGGCAAAGTACTCGACCAGTTTATGCTCGTCGTATTGCACCTTAGATCTCCATGACCTCGGCTTCTTTTTCCTTCAGAAGCTCCTCGACCTTGGCGACATACTCATCGGTGTGCTTCTGGACCTTGGCCTGCTCGCGACGGACATCGTCCTCGGTGAGCTCCTCATCGCGCTCGAGCTTATTGTTGAAGTCGCGACGGATGTTACGGATAGACACCTTGGCCTGCTCGGCGTACTCACGGCACTCCTTGACGAGCTCGCGACGGCGCTCCTCAGTGGGGGCCGGGAACGGCAGACGAACGACGGTGCCATCGGAGTTGGGGGTAATGCCCAGATCGGAAGCGCCGATGGCCTTGACGATAGCGTTGATGAGCGCCTTGTCCCACGGCTCGATGAGCAGCATGTGAGCCTCGGGGGTCTTGACGGCGGCAATCTGCGTGACCGGCGTGGGGACACCGTAATAATCGACGGTGATGTCGGACAGAATGTTGGCGTTGGCGCGACCGGTACGGACCTTGGAGAAGTTATGCTTGAGGGACTCGAGCGACTTGTCCATATGGGCGGTGATGTTCTCTGCCATGCTTAATCCTCCTGATAGACGAGCGTGCCGACGGGCTCACCCGCGAGCGCGCGCTTGACGGTGTCCTCGCCATCGATGTTGAGGACCAAAATAGGCATACGGTTATCCTGACACAGAGCCGTAGCCGTGGAATCCATAACCTGCAGGCCGCGAACGAGAACCTCGTGATAGGTAATCTTGTCAAAACGGACGGCATCGGCGCACTTGACGGGATCCTTGTCGTAGATGCCGTCAACCTTGGTGGCTTTAATCAGAATCTCAGCGCCGATCTCGCACGCACGAAGAGCCGCGGCGGTATCGGTCGTAAAGTACGGATTGCCCGAACCGGCGGCAAAAATAACGACATTGCCCTTGGAAAGGTGGTTGATGGCGCGACGGCGAATATAGGGCTCGCAGATCTCGTTCATCTGGATAGCGCTCATCACGCGGCAGGGAACATCGTTGTGCTCGAAGGCATCCTGCAGGGCGAGCGCGTTCATAACGGTTGCCAGCATGCCCATGTAGTCGGCCTGAGCACGCTCCATGCCACCGGCAGCGCCGGCCATGCCACGGAAAATATTGCCGCCGCCGACAACGACGCCGACCTCATGGCCAACGGCGAGCAGCTCCTTGACCTGCTTGGCAAGATGGTCGGTAACCTTGGGGTCGATGCCATATTGGCCGTCGCCCATCAGTGCTTCGCCGGAAAGCTTAAGAAGCACGCGTTTATATCGGATGTCGGACAAAGCGATCCTCCTTTAATTAGACTCTCAATATGATAACAAAGGCTTAACGGGGAGCCATGAAAAAGCAGGCTGTGAGTAAAACCCACAGCCTGCTCATTACCAGCTACAAGAGCTTATTTACTCGCCACGGACCAGACGATCGAAGGCAACGACGGTAATGGTGTCGCCAAGCTCCTTGGAGACCTGCTCAGCGTACTTCTTGATGGTGAGGGAGCTGTCCTTGATGAACTCCTGCTCGGTGAGCACGGACTGCTTGTAGAACTTCTCCAGACGGCCGACAGCCATCTTCTCCTGGATAGCCTCGGGCTTGCCGGACTCGGCAGCCTGAGCCATGTAGATCTGCTTCTCGTGCTCGACGGTCTCGGCCGGAACCTGATCGCGGGTAGCGCAGATCGGGGCGACGGCGGCAACCTGAAGGGCAACGTCGTGAGCGAAGGCCTTGAAGGACTCAGCCTGAGCGGTCTCGGCCTTCTCGAAAGCAAACTCGACGAGGACGCCGATCTTACCACCCATGTGGATGTAAGAAGCGAGCGCGCCGTTCTCGGCCTTGCGGGCAGCGAAGCGGGAGATCTTCATGTTCTCGCCCATGATGTGAATCATCTCGGTGAGCTCGGAGGAAACGGTCTCCTCGCCCATCGGCTTCTCGAGCAGAGCGTCGACGTCAGCAGGCTCGGTGGTAGCGACAACCTCAGCGACCTTGGAAGCAAAGCCAGTGAACTTGGCGTTGGAGCCAACGAAGTCGGTCTCGCAGGAGAGCTCAAGCAGAGCGCCGGTCTTGCCATCCTCGGAGACGAACGCGGCGACAGCGCCCTCGTTGGTCTCGCGGCCAGCCTTCTTAGCAGCCTTGGCGAGGCCGTTCTTGCGCAGAACGTCGACAGCGGCGTCCATGTCGCCGTCAGCCTCGACGAGAGCCTTCTTGCACTCCATCATCGGGGAGTCGGTCATCTCGCGGAGCTGCTTGACCATAGCGGCGGTAATCTGGGCCATTGTGGTTCCTTTCAAAGAGATGAAAAAGAATTAACTAAGACTGATTTACTCGGCCTTGGGCTCAGCGGCCATCTCGGCCTCGGAGACCTGCTCCTTGCCGGAGCCAGCGAGGCAGGCGTCAGCCATGAGCTCGCACATAAGGGTGACAGCAGAGATAGCGTCATCGTTGCAGGGGATGCCGTACTCGACCTCGTCGGGATCGGAGTTGGTGTCGATCAGAGCGACGACGGGGATGTTCAGGCGCTGAGCCTCCTTGATGGCGTTCTCCTCGCGCTTGGTGTCGATGACGAAGAGAGCCTGGGGCAGACCCTTCATGTCGCGGGCGCCACCGAGGTTGGTCTGGAGCTTGGTGAGCTCCTTGCCGAGAACAGCCTGCTCCTTCTTGGGGAGCACTGCCATGCGGCCGTCCTCGACCATGGCCTCGAGCTCCTCCATGCGGTTGATGCGGGAGCGGATGGTGACGAAGTTGGTCAGCATGCCGCCGAGCCAACGCTGGTTGATGTAAGGCATGTTGGCGCGCTCAGCAGCGTTCTTGACGGCCTCCTGAGCCTGCTTCTTGGTGCCGACGAACAGCACGTTGCCGCCCTTGGCGACGTTCTTGACGAAGGTGTAGGCCTGGTCGGCGTCGAGGATGGTCTGCTTGAGGTCGAGGATGTAGATGCCGTTGCGCTCACCGAAGATGAACGGCTTCATCTTGGGGTTCCAGCGACGGGTCTGGTGACCGAAGTGGCAGCCGGCCTCGAGCAGGGTGCGGATATTAATCTTGGTAGCCATGTTAAACCTCCTGTGGTTTGCCTCCGCGCGGGGTCATCCTCCAAAACCAACCCGGACATGTGCTACCAAAGCCCGGGCACCACGGTATGAAGTAGCCGCGCGTGCGTGATAAAAACATGTTGCCGTGAAGCAACCCGATGAATGATAGCAGGAATGCTTCTTCATGCCAACCCGCAATCAAAACCACACACCTTAGTGCGGCGCGGGACGTCCCAGCCACTATTCGCCTCGGGGATGGGCTTGAGCCACGGCACGTTTGAGCCGATCGGGTGTGAGATGCGTGTAGATCTGCGTCGTGGACAGGCTCGCATGACCCAGCAGCTCTTGAACCGAGCGCAGGTCCGCGCCGCCCTCGAGCAAGTCGGTCGCAAAGGTATGGCGCATCGCATGCGGGGCGATGTCGGCCGGAATGCCGGCGAGCGTCGCCAACATATGAAACCGCCGCCTGAGTATGGCGGCACTCATGCGATTACCGCGCGCCGATATAAGCAGCGGATGCGGCCCGGTAGCGGGGTCACGACGCTTTGCCTGAGCGAGCAACTCCGGCCTCCCCTCCTCAATATAGAGACGCGTCGCCTCGAGCGCACGACGATACAGAGGGACGATACGTTCTTTGCTCCCCTTGCCCCACAGGCGCAGCGTGCGTTCGGACCTCGCAATGGACTCCACATTGAGTGCTGCGAGCTCAGAGATACGGGCGCCCGAGGCATAGAGCAGCTCGAGCATCGCCGCATCGCGCAGTCCCGCGGGTGTTGAGGTATCAGGCGTCTTGAGCAGCGCCTCCACCTGTTGGGTCGTCAGCACACCGGGTAGATCGCGCGGGAGCTTGGGCGAGGAAATTGCCGAGACCACATCGCCCTCCACGACCCCCTCGGCAGCCATCCATCGATAGAGCGATCGGATAGCCGACAGATGCGCCGCAAGCGTTCGGGGAGCCACCTGCTCACGCGAAAGCTCGGCAAGATAGCGGCGAATGGTGCGCACGTCGGCAGCGAAAGCATCGATATCCTCGCGCTCGCACCAGGCAGCAAAGCGCTCCAGCCTCGAGCCGTAGGCCGTCACCGTGTTGGGAGAAAGTCCCTCGACACGTGAGATATAGGCGATAAACGAGTCGACGGTGTCGTACAGGTCAAAGGCTATGACCGGTCGCCTCCAAACAGATCAGGACGAGTGGCCAGATAGGCATCAAGGGCCTCGAGCGCACGGTCCGCATAGGCCTGGTAGCGGTCGCGCTTGCTGCGGCGCTTACCATCCTCGAGTGGCGGCACCAGGCCAAAGTTGACATGCATAGGCTGATAGCCCACGGTGGCAGGATCGGTCGCATAGCCCACGAGCGCACCCAGGGCGCCCACGCGCGGCAACTCGACGCCCGCGACACCGATAGCCTCGGCATGGGTGTTGAGCGCCGCGAGCAGACCGGTCGCCACGGCTTCCATGTACCCCTCGGTGCCGGTGATCTGACCGGCCAGGCGCACGCCGGTACCGGGCACGGCAAAGGTGCCATCGAGCACGTGCGGGGCGTCGACAAAGGTATTGCGGTGCATGACACCGTAGCGGAAGAACTCAGCGTTCTCCAGGCCCGGCACCATATGGAAGACGCGCTTCTGCTCGCCAAAGGTCAGGTTTGTCTGGAAGCCCACCAGGTTATAGGCGGTCTTCTCCTTGTTCTCGGCACGCAGCTGAATCGCCGCCCAGGGGCGACGTCCGGTACGCGGGTCGGTGAGGCCGACGGGCTTCATGGCGCCAAAGCGAATGGCGTCCTTGCCGGTGCGCGCAACTTCCTCGGCAGGCTGGCAGGCCTGGAACAGATCGCCGCCCTCAAAGTCTTTGAGCACCACGCGGTCGGCCGTGGTAAGTGCCTCGATAAAGGCCTCGTACTCCTCCTTGTTGAGCGGAGCGTTGAGATAGTCGCCGCTCCCCTGCTCCTCGTAGCGCGACTGCGAGAACAGCACGTCCATATCGAGCGTGGAGGCATCGACGATCGGCGCCGCGGCATCGAAGAACGCAAGGGCGTCGCCACCGACGAGCTTCATGACCTCTTCGCTCAGCGCCGGCGAGCACAAGGGGCCGGCGGCAATGACCACGTGACCTTCGGGAATCTGCGTGACCTCGCCGTGAATGATCTCGATATTGGGACGGGCGGCAACCTCGGCCTCGACAAACTCGGAAAACTTGACGCGGTCGACCGCCAAGGCGCCACCGGCGGGAACAGCCGCGCGATGGGCGCAATCGAGCAGGACTGAACCCATGCGCTCAAGCTCGGCCTTCAGCAATCCAGCCGCGGAATCCGGACGGGTCGACTTAAACGAATTGGAACAGACGAGCTCTGCCAGGTGATCGGTATGGTGGGCCGGGGAGCTAACCTGGGGGCGCATCTCGCACAGCCTTACGGCGAACCCGCGATCTGCCAGCTGAATCGCGCACTCCGAACCCGCCAGACCGCCACCGATAACCGTCACCTGATCAAACAGCATCTGCAAACACCTTTCTAATTGACATGTTTTCCATTGTGACCGAAGGGTGTCTGAGCGTGAAGGGCAAACTTGGAGGGCGCATACCTTCCATCCATCATGCGCTCGATAAGGCCCTCGAGCTCAAGCGAGCCCAAGAGCTTGAGCACTCCGACGGCATCGAGCGAGACAAGCGCCGCGATGTCGTCGACCTTGAGCGGAGAGGCGATGAGCGCATGCATCACGGTCTGCTGTGTTGGATCCAGGCCGGCAATGCCGGGAGCATCGGGGCGCGAGTAGCGCAGGGTGCCGTAGATGCGTGAGATAGCCATCTCGATAGATTCCTCGTCGATGATGCAGCAGGCCCCGTTCGCAATGAGGTAATTCGTGCCACGCGACTCGGGCGATAGGATCGACCCCGGCACGGCAAGAAGTTCGCGCCCCAAATCCATAGCAGCCTCGGCTGTAGAAAACGTCCCGGAAGGCATACCCGCCTCGGATACAAAGAGGGCTTGTGACAGTGCCGCGATCACGCGATTGCGGCGTGGAAAGGCAAACCTGCGCGGACCCATGCCCCACGGGGATATCGACACGACCGCGCCACCCGTATCGAGCGTGCGCGCAATAAGCCCCGCACTCGAACGCGGGTAGACCACGTCGGCACCCGTCCCCAGCACCACGACGTGTTTGCCGCCGGCGTTGACCGCAGCCCAACCCGAGGCCTGGTCACAACCGACCGCGCCGCCCGAAACAACCGTCACTCCCGCCTCAACCGCCACCTTTGCCGCAAGCTCTGCCACGGCAAGACCATACGGCGAGGCCTTGCGCGCGCCGATGATGGAGAGCGCAGGCGTCGAAAGCACCTCGGGGTTGCCGCGCACATAGAGCGTCTGGGGAACATCAGAAAGCTCCAAAACAGTCTCGGGATACAACGCGTCACCTGGATGCAGCTCGAAGGTCCCCTCGGCCATCATTGGTCCCTCCTTCCCTGGTACATCGCCGCCTCGAGCACGTGGTCCTGCGTCACCCGCTCGCTCTCGGCGACGTCGGCGATGGTACGCGCGATACGCACCAGGCGTACGATGCCGCGGCCCGTGAGATGCGTGCGCTTCGACAGGCCGAGCACACACTTCTCCGCCGCATCATCGAGCTCAAAGGTCGAAACGACGCCGTCAATGGACCGCGTCTCGTCATCCTCGGCCTCGGCGTCCGCATCGTCCATACGGGACTCGCGCCAGGCGCGAAAGGCGCGACCGCGCACAACGTAGTCACGCAACTCGGCCGACGACATACCCTCCGCACCCTCGATAATCACTTGGGGGTCGGGACGGGTCACATCGATCATCATGTCGATACGGTCGGCCAAAGGACCGCGCAGCTTTGCCCGATAGCGCTCCACCATCGATGCCGAGCAGCGGCATGCCACCTCGCGATCGCCCAAAAAGCCGCAGGGGCAGGGATTGCTCGCGGCCAGCAGCTGAAAGCGCGACGGGAAGGTAAAGGCCCCATCGACGCGTACAATCCTGACGTAGCCGCGTTCGATGGGCTGACGCAGCGTCTGCAGCACACCCGTAGGAAACTCGGCAAGCTCGTCCAAAAAGAGCACGCCGCCATGAGCCAGGCTGATCTCACCCGGATGCACCGGGCGTCCTCCGCCGATAAGGCCTGCGGTCGAAATACTGTGGTGGGGACTGCGGAAGGGCCGGTGTCCCGCCAACAAGCCATCAATGTTCTCACCCAAAACCGAATGGATGCACAGTGCCTCCTGCTGATCCTCAACGGAAAGCTCAGGCAGGATGCCGGTCATACGGCGCGCAAGCATCGTCTTGCCCGATCCCGGGGACCCGATCATAAGCAAACCGAGCTCACCCGCTGCCGCCAGTGCCATGCCGCGTTTGGCAACCTCCTGCCCCAGCACGTCGGCATAGTCGAGCTCGGGCTCAAAGGTCGCCTCGAGCACTTCAGAATCCAAGTAGTGCCGCGCGGCATCGCCCATTCCATGAGCAAGCTGAGACAAATGATCGAGAAAGCCGCAATCCACGCCCGCAAGCGGCACATGCTGATCGGACCTGCCAGCGATAAAGGACAGCCCCATATCACGCGCCAATAGCTGAAACGCCACCTCGCCCTTGACAGGAAGGACCGTACCGTCCAAGCCAAGCTCACCAGCGATAAGACAACGATCGAGGTTGTCGCGGGGAATCTGACCATCGGCCGCCAATACCGCGATGGCGATGGGCAGATCAAAGCCGCTACCGGTCTTGCGAATATCGCCGGGCGCCAGATTGACCGTAATGCCCGAGCGCGGGATCTCGAACCCGGCGGAGCGCATCGCACAGCGAATACGACCGCGTGACTCCATCACCTCCATACTCGGAATGCCGAGCATCTGAATGCCCGGAACGCCGCCGGCAAGCGAGACCTCGACCGTGACGGGAATCGCCTCGACGCCGCGGATGCAGGCCGCGTGAACGGCAAACGTCTCGAACGCCATCACGACACCTGCCAATCGAACGCGTTGTACTGATGCTCGATCTCGGCGATATGCCCGCCGCGGATGGTGACGCCCGCGGCATCGAAGCGAATCGCCTTGAGTGGATAATGCTCCATGAGGTAGCAACTTGCGATGCGGCGGTAGCGGCGTTGCTTTTGGGCGTTCACCGCCTCCTCGGGAAACACCCGCGTGTCGCAATCGAGCGCAACCCGCCTGGTCTTGACCTCGGCCATCACCACCACATCGTCGAGCTCATCGAGCAGCACCAGATCGGCCTCGCCCTCGGTGCAACGATAACCCTGCTCCAGCAAGGTGTAGCCGCGCTCGTTAAAGTAGTCGATGGTGATCAGCTCGCCCAGCATGCCCAGCTCGCGGGGACTGAGCCCCTTGATAAACTCGGGCGTCATCGCCCCGCAGTCGAGATCGCCGTTTTCCCAACGCTCCTTGAGCTGCTGCGTCTTGCTCTTTTTGCTTGCGGCACTCATGGGGTCTCCTTTCCCGCACACTGCATTGCCCCGATGATGAGGGCACCTTTCATGCGGGTAAGTACCGGAAGCAAACCAAAAGCTGACCAAATGCCAACAAAAAACGGGCCGTACGCAACAATCACGTTGCACACGGCCCGCTACCAGCAGGTTTATAAAACGCCAGGGGTCCCTGTCTCCACAATTGACCTAGAAAAGGCGCTCAGTCTGCAGAAAGTTTCCGCAAAAGCTCACGCGGTGCAGCGGACAAAGTCCATGTTTGCGAATCGCCTCGATGTGCTCGGGGCTTGCGTAGCCCTTCGACTCGGCCAGATGATACTCGGGGTACTCGGCGTCGTACTCGACCATCATCTCGTCACGCGTGACCTTGGCCATGATGGACGCCGCGGCGATGCAGGCGATTTTGGCATCGCCCTTCACCACGTCGCGCTCGTTGGGAACGGCGCCCAAGGGGTTGCCATCCATGAGGACGCAGTCGGGTTCAAGTCCCGTATCGGCCACGGCGCCCGCAACGGCGGTACGGATAGCACGGGCCATGCCCATCTCATCGATATCCTTCGGCGCAATATGGCAAAAGCCGATAGCAGTCGCCACCTCGGCAATCTTCACCGAGAGCAGCTCGCGGCGCGCCGGCGTGAGCTTTTTGGAATCATTGATGCCCCAGATGCGCGGCTCCATCGGAAGACACACGGCACACACGGTCAAGGGACCCGCTACCGAGCCACGGCCCACCTCGTCGACGCCCACGACCACGCCATCACCGCCGAGCTCATGCATAAGCTCGTACATGCCGTTGACGCGCTCGCGTTCGGCAAGTTCCTTGGCATGGCGCTTAAGGGCACGTTCGCAAGCCTTGATCACCTGCTGGCGCGGATCCTCGCGATAATGCTCCACGAGGGTGGGAATCTCCTCGAACGTGGCGCTCGCCAGCTCGCCGGCAACCTGCGATGCCGAAACCGAGCTCGTCATGTTGGCCATATCGGGGCCTCCTTGTATGCAAATCAAATAAAAAGAAGGGCCACCCGAAGGTGACCCTTTTGTCCAAACGAGTGGACAGACGCTGCGATCTTCTTAGCGCTTCTCAGGGATGCGAGCAGCCTTGCCCACCTTGTCGCGGAGGTAGTACAGCTTGGCGCGACGGACGCGACCATGACGGACGACCTCGAGCTTGGCGATCTTGGGGCTGTGAAGCGGGAAGGTACGCTCAACACCGACACCGAAGGAAATCTTGCGGACGGTGAAGGTCTCACGGGCACCGGCGCCGGCCATGCGGATGACGTCACCCTGGAAGACCTGGATGCGCTCGCGGTCGCCTTCCTTAATGCGGTAGTGAACCTTGACGTTGTCGGCGACGCGAACCTGAGGAATGTCCTCGCGGATCTGCTGACGCTCGATTGCGCGGATGTAATCCATGTGCAATTCCTTACTCTTCTAGAGGTGCCGTACCACCTTGGCCGGCACGTAGTTGAACAAACGTATTCGAGTATACACGCGCGGGTTTCTGCTGCAAGAACAATTTTTTACGCAGACAAAAAGACAAAACCCGCACATGATAACCGCCCGCCTCACGAATGAGGCGGGCGGCATGAAGGGGGCTACGCTAGGCGTCTATACCCAAAACGTTAGGCGGAACGTTTGGCCTCGAGCTTGGCCTGGGCGGCAGCCAGGCGTGCGAGGGGCACGCGGTAGGGCGAGCAGGACACATGGTCCACATCGGCCACGTTAAACAGGCCCTTGATGGACTTGGGGTCGCCGCCGTGCTCGCCACACACGCCAAAGTGCATGCCGGGGTTGGTGGCGCGACCCTTCTCGACGGCCACGCGCACGAGCTCGAGCACCGCCGTGTCGATGGTCTCGAAGGGGTTATCCTTCAAGATCTTCTTGTGCATGTACAGCGGGATGAACTTGGCCTCGGCATCGTCGCGGGAGAAGCCGAAGGTCGTCTGCGTGAGGTCGTTGGTGCCAAAGCAGAAGAAGTCGGCATGATGGGCGATCTCGTCGGCGACCATGCAGGCACGCGGCAGCTCGAGCATCGTGCCCACGGGAATATTGAGCTCGACGCCTTCCTCGGCGGAAACCTCGGCGATCACGCGCTCGATGACCTCGCGGGTCTGGACATGCTCCGCCGTGATGGAGACGAGCGGGACCATAATCTCGGGACGCGGGTCGACGCCTTCCTTGATAAGGCGGGCAGCAGCCGTTGCCACGGCACGGACCTGCATGAGCGGCAGATCGCTAAAGACGACGGACAGGCGCACGCCGCGTAGGCCGAGCATGGGGTTCGACTCGACCATGCCGTCGATACGACGCAGGCGGGTGCGCAGGACGGCAAGCTCTTCCTCGCTGGCGCCAGCGGCTTCCTTCTTGGTGATGGCGACCTCGAGCTCGCGAGGATTATCCAGGAACTCATGAAGCGGCGGATCGAGCAGGCGGACGACCACATCGCGACCAGACATGGTCTTGAACATCGCCAGGAAGTCCTCGGTCTGGACCTTAAGCAGGTCGGACAGGGCCTGCTGCTTCACGGCCTCATCGTCAGACAGGATAAAGCTCTGGATGATGTTCTTGCGATCGCCCAGGAACATATGCTCGGTGCGGCACAGGCCAATAGCCTCGGCGCCAAACTCGAGGGCAAGCTCGGCATCCTCGGGATTGTCGGCATTGACGCGCACATGGTTGGCATGACCACAGGTCTCGTCCAGGCGAATCTCGTCGGCCCAGGACAGGATAGTGTCCAGGTCGCCGGTAAGCTCGGCGGAGACCAGGTCGACGGGACCGTCGACGACGATGCCCTGGGTGCCGTCGATGGAGATGACATCGCCCTCATGCAGCACGCGGTCACTGCCCTCGATGCGCACGACCTTCTCGGCGGCGTCGATATGGAAGCGTTCGACGCCGCAGACGCAGGGCGTACCCATGCCGCGGGCGATAACGGCGGCATGGCTCGTCTTGCCACCGTGGCTGGTCAGGATGCCCTCGGCGGCGACCATGCCCTTCAGGTCATCGGGGTTGGTCTCCCAGCGAACCAAAACGACCTTGTGACCCTCGTTGGCGCGCGCGACGGCGTCATCGCTCGAGAACACGACCTCGCCCACGGCGGCACCGGGGCTGGCGTTCAAACCGCTGGCCAGGGCCTCGTACTTCTTGGAGGCGTCAAACTGCGGGTGCAGGAGCTGGTCGAGCTGCGCGGGATCGATGCGGTTTACGGCCTCCTCGCGGGTGATCAGTCCTTCCTCGACCATTTCGATAGCGATGCGCAGAGCGGCGGTTGCGGTACGCTTGCCCACGCGGGTCTGGAGCATCCAGAGCTTGCCCTGCTCGATGGTGAACTCGAT
>UQNH01000005.1:0-50084 GCA_900542365.1 uncultured Collinsella sp.
ACCTTCTGGTCGCGCCCTTGAAGTTGAACGTCAGATTGTCCAAATGCGGCCCGCGTAACTAAACCCGCTCTGCGATCTCGTGGATGAGGTAGTCGGTCTTTTCCCAGCCCAGGCACGGGTCGGTGATCGACTTACCAAAGACCCCACCATCGACCGGCTGGTTGCCGTCCTCAAGGTAAGACTCGATCATAAAGCCCTTGACCAGCTTGGAGATGGACTCGTTGCGGCGGCAGCTGTCGAGCACCTCCTTGCAAATGCGGTACTGCTCCAGCGGGCGCTTGCCCGAGTTGTCGTGGTTGCAGTCGATGACCGCCGCCGGGTTGGCGTAACCGGCATGCTCGGTGTAGCGCTCGGCCAGGCGCTCTAGGTGCTCGTAGTGGTAATTGGGGTAGGTACGACCGTCGAGACCGATGTAGCCACGCATAACGGCGTGCGCGAGCGGGTTGCCGTCGCACTCGACCTCCCAGTTGCGGAAGATAAAGCTCTGATGTGCCTGGGCGGCGTAGATGGAGTTGAGCATAACGGTGGTGGAACCGGCGGTGGGGTTTTTCATGCCCACAGGCACCGAAATGCCGCTCGACACCAGACGATGCTCCTGGTTCTCGACCGAGCGCGCGCCCACGGCGACGTAGCTCAGCAGGTCGACGAGGTACTGGTAGTTGGACGGGTAGAGCATCTCGTCGGCGGTAAAGAAGCCAGTCTCCTCAATAACGCGCAGGTGCATGTGGCGGATGGCCTTAACGCCTTCAAGCAGGTCATCGGGCGCCTCGGGGTCGGGGTTGTGCAGCAGCCCCTTGTAGCCGGTGCCCTTGGTGCGCGGCTTGTTGGTGTAGACACGCGGAATGATGATGAGCTTGTCCTTGACCTCTTCGGCGACCTTGGCCAGTCGGTTCATGTACTCAAGCACCGAGTCCTCGCGGTCGGCAGAGCACGGGCCGATGATGAGCGCCTTGCGTGCGTCCTCGCCGGTAAAGACCTTGGCGACCTCGGCGTCGAATGCCTGCTTTTTGGCGGTAAGCTCGGCGGGAAGCGGCATTTCCTCGCGGATCTCCATGGGGATCGGCAGCCTGCGCTTGAATTCCATGGCCATATGGGGCCTCCTTTATCAATTAACGGCAACAATTGGCGAATTCTCGAATGCTCGGCATTATCCGCTGTCGCACGCTAAAGTGCAAGTGAAACCTGCCGAAAAGGGACAGGTTTATTTTGGTCGGTTTTATCTGGGGAAATGTCGGCGCTCGCCGGAAGGGGAGGGCCAACGTACGGCACGCTGGAGCAAGTTGGATCTTCTGCGGCATACCCTATGGACAAAAAATGGCAAATATGAGTACTGTTGCTAGCGTAGTATCATATCGATCTTACAAGATAATAGACACAACAGTAAATATGTTCATTAACGTTGGCACACAGAAGCATGCTACCGGGCATTTTGATCAATTTGAAGGCATATCTAGGCCGCAATGAGGTCGTTTGGGGCAGTTTTGGCTGTTACTAAAAAGGTGACAGTACTCATATTTGCCATTTTTTGCCCACAGGGGCTGGAAAGGACCGTCAATTCGGCTCCAGGGGATGCGGTCCAAGGGCCGCAGAACGAAAAATGGGGGCGCTGGTTGTCCTGCGCCCCCATTCTTTGGGTATTGCGGTTGTTTGCCGCCGGTTTTACGCCGCCTCGTCGAACTGCGAGTTGTACAGGTCGGCGTAGAAGCCGCCCTGGGCGAGCAGTTCGTCGTGTGTGCCCTTCTCGACGATGTCGCCGTCGCGGATCACCAAGATCACGTCGGCGTTACGGATCGTGGACAGGCGGTGCGCGATGACAAAGCTTGTACGGCCTTGCATCAGCGCATCCATGGCGCGCTGAATGAGCTCCTCGGTGCGGGTGTCCACGTTGGAAGTCGCCTCGTCTAGAATCAGCGCCGGGCGGTCGGCCAAAATGGCACGGGCGATGGTCACGAGCTGGCGCTGACCCTGCGACAGGTTAGTGCCCTCCTCGTTGATCATAAAGTCGTAGCCACCGGCGAGCGTATGGATAAAGTGGTCGCAGCGTGCGGCGCGTGCGGCGGCTTCGACTTCGGCATCGCTCGCATCGGGGCGTCCGTAGCGAATGTTCTCGCGAATGGTGCCGTTAAACAGCCAGGTATCCTGCAGCACCATGGCAAACTCGCCGCGCAGTGCCGCGCGGTCCCAGTCGCGCACGTCGATGCCCTCGACGCGCAGCGAACCGCCGTCCACGTCGTAGAAGCGCTGCAGCAGCTTAATGAGCGTGGTCTTGCCAGCGCCGGTGGGGCCGACGATGGCGATGGTCTGACCGGGCTGCGCCTCGCAGCTAAAGTCGTGGATGATGGTCTTGTCCGGCGTGTAGCCAAACTTGACGTGGTCGAACTCCACGTGACCGGGGCGCTTCTCGGGAATCTGCGCGTCGGCCTTCTGCTCCTCCTCGGCCGCGGCCAGGAACTCAAAGACGCGCTCGGTGGCGGCGGCCATCGACTGCATCGTGTTGCTCACGTTGCCCAGCTGCTGCACGGGTTGCGTAAAGTTGCGAACGTACTGGATAAAGCTCTGGATGTCGCCGGGTGTGGCATTGCCGGTCAGCGCGAGCTGCGCGCCCACCACGACGACGCCCACGTAGCCCATGTTGCCCACCAGACTCATAAGCGGCATCATCAGGCCCGACAGGAACTGAGAGCGCCAACCGCTCATAAAGAGGCGGTCGTTCTCTTTGTCGAACTCCTCGATCGAGGCCACGGCGCGGTCGAACACCTGAATGACGTTCTGGCCGGCAAAGTCCTCCTCGATGATGCCGTTGACGGCGCCCAGGACCTGCTGCTGCTCGCGGAAGTACGGCTGCGAGAAGTGAATCATCACGGTCAGGATAATCGCGGCTGCCGGCAGCGTGAGCACGGTGACGCCGGTGAGCGGCAGACTGATCGACAGCATCATGACGAGCACGCCGATAATCTGCGTCACCGATGTGATGAGTTGCGTCACGCTCTGGTTGAGTGACTGACCCAGCGTGTCGACATCGTTGGTGATGCGGCTGAGCACGTCGCCCTTGCTGTGGCCGTTGAAGTAGCTCATCGGCACGACAGCGATCTTGGCGGCGATCTCCTTGCGCATGCGATAACAAATCTTTTGCGTGACGCCGGTCATGAGCCAGCCTTGGATCAGGCTGCAGGCAGAGCTCGCCAGATACAGACAGAGCAAAAAGCCGAGCGTCTTGGCGATCCAGGCAAAGTCGACATCGCCGGTGCCGTTGACCTTGGCAACCAAGCCCTCGAACAGCTTAGTCGTAACCTGGCCAAGCACCTTGGGCCCCACAATGTTAAAGATGACCGAGCACACGGCAAAGGCGACGGCGGCAAACACGGCAATCTTGTGCTGGCCGATATAGCCGAGCAGCTGCCTCATGGTGCCCTTAAAGTCCTTGGCCTTTTCGCCGCGACGCATGCCGCCCATGCGGCCCATGGGTCCACGCTGGCGGGTGGGCTTGGGAATCTGAGTCTTGGTTTCGTCTGCCATTAGCGCTCGCCTCCTTCCATAACGGCTTCAATCTCTTCTTGGGTAAGCCCCAGCTCCTCGGCGGAAAGCTGTGACTGTGCGATCTCCAGGTACGCCGGGCAGCTGTGCAGCAGCTCCTCGTGCGTACCGGTGCCCACCACGTGGCCGTCGTCGAGCACGATGATCTGGTCGGCGTGCATGATGGTCGCGATGCGCTGGGCCACGACCACGAGTGCGGCGTCGGTAACGTTTTTGGCCAGCTCCTCGCGCAGGCGAGCGTCGGTCTTGTAGTCGAGTGCGCTAAACGAGTCATCGAACACCACGACCTCGGGCTTTTTGGCCAACGCGCGGGCGATGGCCAGACGCTGGCGCTGACCGCCCGAGACATTGGAGCCGCCCTGGCTGATGGGGGAGTCGTAGCCGCCCTCGCGCTCGGCGATAAAGTCCTCGGCTTGGGCGATGCGTGCCGCCCGGTGCATGTCATCATCGCTCACCATGTCGCCGGCAAATTTAAGGTTGCTCTCGACGGTGCCCGAGAACAGGCGCCCCTGCTGCGGGATGTAACCGATGCGCCGGCGCAGCTCGGAAAGGGTCATGTCACGCACGTCGATGCCGTCAAGCAAAATGCTGCCGCCCGTGACATCGTACAGGCGCGGAATCAGCTGCACGAGCGTGGATTTGCCCGAGCCCGTGGAGCCAATGATGCCGAGCATCTGACCGGCGTGCGTGGTGAAGTTCACGCCGCTGATGACATCGGCGCGGGCATCGGGATACTGGAAGCTCACGTCGCGGAAAGTGAGCTCACCGTGCGGCGCGCTGGCCGCGGGCAGTTTGGGCGAGGCGGGGTCGTTGATGCTCGTGGGGCAAGTGATGACCTCTTCCACGCGCTCGGCTGCGACCTCGGCACGGGGTAGGATAACCGAAACCATGGTGAGGATCATAAACGCCATGACGATCTGCATGGTATAGGAGATAAACGCCATCATGTTGCCGACCTGCATCACGCCGTCGGACACACCCTGCGCGCCAAACCAGACGATAAGCACGGTGATGCAGTTCATGACGAGCATCATGAGCGGCATCATAAAGCTCATAGCTCGGTTGGTGTAGAGCTGCGTGGTCATCAGATCGAGCGATGCCTTGTCAAAACGCTCGAGCTCGTGCTCCTCGCGGTTGAACGAGCGGATGGGCATAAGACCGTCGAGCAGCTCGCGCGCGGTAAGGTTCACGCGGTCCACAAAGCTCTGCATCTTTTTGAACTTGGGCATGGTGAGGCCCATGAGCACGCCGACGACGGCCGAGACCGCGACGATGGCCACGGCGATGGTCCACTCCAGGCCGGTGTGGTTGGCCAGGACGCGCATGACCGCGACGATACCCATGACAGGCGCCATGAGGCACATGCGAATGAACAGAGTCGCTGCCATCTGGATCTGCTGAATGTCGTTGGTGCAGCGGGTGATGAGCGAGGCCTGGCTAAACTTGCCCACCTCGGCCGGCGAGAAGTGCATGACCTTGTTGAAGGTCTCGCGGCGCAGGTCGCGGGCGATGGAGCAGGCGGTGCGCGACGCCACGGCGCCGGTCAGGATGGTGGCGACCAGCGACACCAGGCACAGGCCAAACATCGTGGTCGCCATGCGGCCCAGGTAGGCGTTCTGCACGTCGGCGGGGTCGATGCCCTGCGCTTTGTACTCGTCCTGCACGTAGGTCACGGCGCGCTGCGTGACGATAGAGCCCGACATGGAGCCCATTTTGTCCGCCATATCGTTGGCGCCCTCGACGAGCTTGCCCTGGTCGATGAGGCCGCCTTCAACGCCTAGGCGCAGGCTCTTCATGGTGATCTTGCCGCCGTCGGCATCAATCTGCTTTTGCATGTTCTGCGCCGCTGCGGCCTTCTGCTGCATCTCGGCGAGCTGCTCGGGCGTCATCGCTGCCATCTGCTCGGGGGAGGGCATGGCCTGGGCGGCGCTGCTGTCTTGGTCGCTGGACGTGCCCATCATATCGCCCATGGAGCTGGCGTCGATGCCCTGGTTGAGAGAAAGGACGACGGTCTCGGGCAGGCTCATAATGTCGGCAATCTTGCCGCCATCGGCACGCCCTTCCTCGGTGCCCTTGTACGTTCGAATGCCGTTTTTGTCAGCCTTGCTAAACACGGCCTCCACAGCTTTGGCGTCCTTGGTGTTCATAAAGAGTTCGAGGTCGTCGAGCGATTCGGCACGAATGGTGTCGGGTACGGGCGAGGCGATGCCGCCTTGCTGCACGCCCACGTCGACGATGTCGCTCATATACGTAGGTAGCGCGAGGTCGGCATTGCAGCTGATCACGATGAGCACGATAGCTGTAAGCAGTGCCAGGATATGCTTTTTAAAGAGCTTGAGAATCCTCACTCGGCATCTCTCCTTTCTTGATTGCGATCGATAATTTCGTTGGCACGCCTTAGGAGGCGCACCATCTCTTGGGTATCTGTTTCGCCGAGCTGCTCGAGGAAGGCCGCGGTGCGTTTCTCGAATTCCCGACGTTTGATTTCGAGATCTTGTCGGCCTTTGTCGGTCACCGTGACGTGTACGCGACGACGGTCGGTCTTTGAGTGCTCGCGCTCGACCCAGCCCTTGGTTTCGAGGGCGCGTAGGATGTTGGCGATGCGGGCGCTCGAAACCCAGGCGCGATCAGCGAGTTCGCTCGGCGTGAGCGAACCGCCGGCGAGCATGAGGGCGCGCATGACGGCCATCTCACCACTGAGGGCTTTGTCCACAAAGCGCGAAATGCGCTGATGCATGCTGCCAAACTCAGTTAAGAGCTGACGTCCAAGCTCATGGAAATCGGTATCTTCCACCGAAAACCCCTAACACTAGAAACTATTTTCGGTGAAAGATGATACCCCTGTATGCACGCCTCATACAGTAGATTTTTGGGACATGCCTAGAAATCTACCTTCGTGGGCATTTCATGCCACCGCCTCCGTCGCGGCGAAAAAGTAGATTTTTAGGCAGGTCCCAAAAATCTATCGGTGGGTACTTTACCCTGCTAAAGCTGGCATAACAGCTAGAGTGAAGGACGTATAAAGGCAAGGGGAAATATCAAATAATTCGGTGAACGGTAGCTGATGGCGGGCGCGTTTCCTGCGGATTTGTTGAAAACGCTCTAATGACACAAAAAAAGGAACATATAACAGCCCTGATGAAGGGGGTGGCTATGTTATCCTTCACTAACGGGTGAAATCTTGGGTTTAGGGTTGCAAGACCAAGGTGAATAAACGTTTTTCCCTGCGCTAACGCGCGACGGAAGGCGAATGAAGCCGGTGGTGCAAGCCGAACATTCAAGAATTCAATAAGCAGCGGTGTGAGAGAGCGCCGCATTACACGTAACTAGGAGCGTGGTTACACAATGCAGGAGGCATGGGAAGGCTTCAAGGAAGGCATCTGGACGGGAGAGGTTGACGTCCGAGACTTCATCCAGAAGAACTACACCCCCTACGAGGGCGACGAGTCGTTCCTCGCCGGCCCGACCGAGCGTACCAAGGAGCTGTGGGGCGAGGTTCTCGACCTGCTGCTTAAGGAGCGCGAGCAGGGCGGTGTCCTCGATATGGACACCAAGACCGTCACGGGTATCGTGAGCCACCCCGCTGGCTACATCGATAACGCCCACCGCGAGAAGGAGACCATCGTCGGCCTCCAGACCGACAAGCCGCTCAAGCGCGCTCTGCACGTCAACGGTGGTATCCGCATCGCTTGCCAGGCCGCCAGCCAGCACGGCTACAAGGTCGACGAGAACGTTGTCGAGCGCTACACCTTCGAGCGCAAGACCCACAACGCCGGCGTCTTCGATGTCTACACCCCCGAGATGCGCGCCTGCCGTTCGGCTCACATCATCACCGGTCTGCCCGATGGCTATGGCCGCGGCCGCATCATCGGCGACTACCGTCGTGTCGCCCTGTACGGCGTTGACTACCTGATCAAGGACAAGGAGGCCCAGAAGGCTTCCACCCCGACGGTCATGACCGCCGACAACATCCGCGACCGTGAGGAGCTGCAGGAGCAGATCCGCGCCCTCGGCGAGCTCAAGATGATGGCCGAGACCTATGGTTTCGATATTTCCAACCCTGCTACCAACACGCAGGAGGCCATCCAGTGGATGTACTTCGCCTACCTCGCTGCCGTCAAGGAGCAGAATGGCGCCGCTATGTCCATCGGCCGTACCTCTACGTTCATCGACATCTACGCTGAGCGCGACCTTGCCAACGGTACCTTCACCGAGGAGCAGATCCAGGAGTTCGTGGATCACTTCATCATGAAGCTCCGCATGGTCAAGTTTGCCCGTACCCCCGAGTACCAGGCCCTGTTCACCGGTGATCCGCAGTGGGTCACCGAGTCCATCGGCGGCATGGGTGTTGACGGCCGTACGCTCGTTACCAAGATGAGCTACCGCTACCTGCACACGCTCGAGAACATGGGCACCAGCCCCGAGCCCAACATGACCGTTCTGTGGTCGACCCGTCTGCCCGAGAACTTCAAGAAGTTCTGCGCCAAGACTTCTGTCGCCAGCTCCTCGATCCAGTACGAGAACGACGACCTCATGCGCGTTTACCATGGCGACGACTACGGCATCGCCTGCTGCGTGTCCTCCATGCGCATCGGCAAGGAGATGCAGTTCTTCGGCGCCCGCGCCAACCTGGCCAAGTGCCTGCTGTACGCACTCAACGGCGGTGTTGACGAGGTCTCCAAGAAGCAGGTCGGCCCCAAGTATCGCGCCGTCGAGGGCGATACGCTCGATTACGACGACGTTGTGGCCAAGTACAACGACATGATGAAGTGGCTCGCTGGCGTGTACGTCAACTCGCTGAACATCATTCACTACATGCACGACAAGTATTGCTACGAGCGCATCCAGATGGCTCTGCACGACAAGCACGTGCACCGCTGGTTCGCTACGGGCATCGCTGGCCTTTCCGTCGTGGCTGACTCCCTGTCCGCCATCAAGTACGCCAAGGTCCACCCCGTCCGTGATGAGAACGGCATCATCGTCGACTTCGAGACCGAGGGCGAGTTCCCCAAGTACGGTAACGACGACGACCGCGTCGACCAGATCGCTCACGACGTTGTGCACCAGTTCATGGAGTACATCCGCATGAACGACACCTACCGCAACTCCGTGCCCACGACCTCGGTTCTGACCATTACCTCCAACGTCGTGTACGGTAAGAAGACCGGTTCCACGCCCGACGGCCGCAAGGCCGGCCAGCCGTTCGCCCCGGGTGCTAACCCCATGCACAAGCGCGATAGCCACGGCGCCATCGCTTCGCTGTCTTCGGTTTCCAAGCTCCCGTTCCGCGATGCTCAGGACGGCATCTCCAACACCTTCTCCATCATCCCGGGTGCGCTCGGCAAGGAGGACCAGGTGTTCTTTGGCGATATCGACCTTGATCAGCTGGGCGAGTAACTATTGTTAGTGCTATACTAACAATAACGATTACTGATTAGCGCGCCGGTTTCGGCCGGCGCCTATCGATCGAAGGAGACACATTATGAAGGTTTCTGAAGTTTCCGAGACTCAGGCCGATAACCTGGTCCACATGCTCGACGCTTACGCCGAGAAGGGTGGCCATCACCTGAACATCAACGTCTTCAACCGTGAGACGTTGCTCGATGCTCAGGCTCACCCCGAGAAGTACCCGCAGCTGACCATCCGCGTTTCCGGCTATGCCGTGAACTTCCACACGCTCACCAAGGAGCAGCAGGACGAGGTCATTTCGCGTACCTTCCACGACAAGTTCTAAAGGGGTTTAACTCCCGCAGGATCGCCGGGCCGCTTTGGGTTACTTTCCAAAACGTCCTCGGACATGCAAAGGGCTCCGCTGCGCGCTTCGCGCGGCGGAGCCCTTTGCGTCCTGCGGAAATGTTTTGGAAAGTAACCCAAAGCGGCCCGGCGGGGGTCCTGTGTAGTCACCCTTTAGGCGGAACTCTCCTAATTATTTGGATGAGTCGTCTACTTACTTGTGCCGTTACCGTCTTCCCGCTGTTGTTGGGGTATGCTTTGTTCGTATGTAAACGTATGACATGTTGATGGGGGAGGGTGCTATGGCTCGCGAGGGCGCTCGTTCTAAGGATTCTGCTAAGCCTGGCATCAAGGAAGTTGCAGCGGTGGCGGGGGTTTCGCCTACTACGGTATCTCGCGTGCTTAATAATCGCGGCTATATTAGCCAAGAGACCCGCGATAAGGTCCATGCCGCGATGGAGCGCATCAACTATACGCCCAACGATATCGCCCGTGCCATGCTCAACGGCCGTCTGAACCTTATCGGCATGATCGTTCCCTTTGTGAGCAGCCCGTTCCATGCTCAGGTTGTGCAGGCGGTCGAGCGCACGTTAGCGGAAAACGGCTTTAAGATGTTGCTGTGCAACAGTGCCAATCGACCCGATCTTGAGCGTTCCTATATTGACATGCTCCGCCGCAATATGGTCGACGGCGTCATCGTCAACTCCCTCAATATCGGTGCCGAGGCATATGCCGAGATGGGCTTGAGCCTGGTTGGCATCGACTGCGATCTTGGCGAGGGCTCTGTCCAGATTGCAAGTGACAGCTATGGCATTGGCGAGCTCGCCACGCGCCGTCTGATTGATGACGGCTGCAGGCGTATCCTGTGCCTGCGCAGCAATAGCCGCATGCGCATGCCCGCCAATAAGCGTACCGATGCCTACCTCGATGTTGTTGAGCAGGCCGGTTTGTCCGCGCTTGTCCGTGAGGTTGAGTTCGTTAAGCCCGACGACGAAAAGGGCGCGGTCGTTGCGAAGATCCTCGATGAGAACCCCGATATTGACGGCATCTTTGCGGGAGACGATACGATGGCGGCCATCTGTCTCAACGTGATGAAGCAGCGCGGCTTGAGCGCTCCAGACGATATTAAGGTCGTGGGCGCGGATGGTGCCCGCCGAACTATGACGTTTATGCCTGACTTAACAACCGTACGTCAAGATATCGATCGCATCGGAGAGCTCGCGGCGCAATCCATCATCGCTCTTATTAACGGCGATAATCCCGAATCGAATATCAAGCTCCCCGTTGAACTCATTGAGGGCAAAACCGCGTAGTTCATCCTGTGCCAAAAGAATTCCTCAAACGCCTCCGATGACCGTTCGCCGGCATATGTCAACCGTTTACCGACGACTGGAACTGCGAAAAGACGTATTGATATGAAAACGTTTGACATATGAAAACGATTGACATATCTTGCCATTGTACCGAGTTAGTATGTCGTGGAAAGGAAGTCTCGGATGCACAAGGTGTATTACCAGCCTGAGGGAATTTGGGTAGGCGACATCATGCCGTACGGCGAGGACGGCACGTTCTATCTCTATCATCAGCGTGACACGCGTAACCCCGAACCTTTCGGAGAGCCGTTTGGCTGGGCACTCGCTACGACCAAGGATTTCGTCAACTACAAGGACTTTGGCGAGAGCCTTGAGCGCGGCGGCGACGAGGAAGTCGACCAGTACATTTATGCCGGCACGGTGTTTAAGGTGGGCGACAAGTACCATGCGCTCTACACTGGTTGCAATCGCGATAAGGTCCGCGCACGTTTGATGAAGCAGGTTCTTCTTCACGCAACGAGCGACGACGCCGTCAAGTGGGAGAAGAACATCGCCGAGACGCTGCTTCCGCCCCAGGAGGGTTACGATGACCGCAACTGGCGCGATCCCTTTGTGCTTTGGGATGAGGAGAACGAAGAGTACATGCTCATCCTCGGCACGCGTGTGGGCGAGGACAAGCGTCTGATGACCGGCCGCCTGGTCAAGTTCACCTCCAAGGATCTGACCAACTGGGAGTTCCAGGGCGACTGGTGGAACCCAGGCCTGTACACCATGTTTGAGATGCCTGATCTCTTTAAGATGGGCGACTGGTGGTACCTCGTCTTTTCCGAGTACAGCGACGGCAACAAGACCCGTTACCGCATGTCCAAGTCCATCAACGGTCCTTGGATTACCCCCGCTGACGACTCCTTCGACGGCCGCGCGTACTACGCCGCTCGCACCGCATTCGATGGCGAGCGTCGCGTTCTCTTTGGTTGGGTTCCTACGCGTGACGAGGGCGACGACCCCAGCTCTTACCTGTGGGGTGGTACCTTCATGCCCCTCGAGATCGTTCAGCGTGCCGACGGAACGCTCGGCACCAAGCTTCCCGACAGCATGCTCGGCGCCTTTGGCGAGGGCAAGGCTGTCGAAGCCTTCGAGCTCTCCTGCGAGTCGGGCAAGGTCGAGCAGGTTTTGTCTGCAGACGCCGGCTCCACCTACTTGCTCGATACCGACATTGAGCTCGGCGGTAACGCTGCCGGCTTCTCGGTCAAGTTCGCCGAGGACGCCGAGACCGGTCTTGCCTATGAGTTCCGCGCCAACCTGCGCGAGGGCAAGCTCGAGTTCACGCCGGCTCCCCAGTACCCGTGGTTCCAGGTCAACAACATGGGCCTCGAGCGTCCGTTGTTCTTTAAGGGCGAGGGCACTCATCATGTGCGCCTGGTCGTTGACGACGATATCGCGACCATCTTTGTCGATGATGTTGCGCTCAACGCTCGCTTCTGCAACAAGCAGGGCCAGGGTGTGGCGCTTACCGTCACCGACGGTGCGCTCAAGTGCGCAAACGCAACGATCGCGTCTCTGTAGCGGCAACGAACCGTTTTATGATTTAGAAAAGGAATGGAGAGGAACATGGACTACAAGGCAGTGTCCCAGCAAGTCGTCGACAACGTCGGCGGACTGGAGAACATCGAGGGCGCCACGCATTGCGTGACCCGTCTGCGTCTGGTGCTCAAGGATACGAGCAAATACAACAAGGCCGAGCTCGAGAACATCGATGGCGTCAAGGGCGTGCTGTACAACAGCGGCCAGCTCATGATCATCTTCGGTACCGGTGCCGTCAACAAGGTTTACGATAAGTTTATGGCTCTGACGGGCGTTAAGGAGATCAGCGCTTCCGAGGTCAAGGGCGCCGAGGCGGACAAGAAGGGCAAGTTCTTCTCGGTCCTCAAGGTATTCTCGGACATCTTTATCCCCATCATTCCCGCCTTCGTCGGCGCTGCAATCATCATCGGCCTTAAGTCGCTGATCGTTGCCAACGGCCTCTTCGGCATGGAGGGCAGCCTCGCCGATCACAGCGAGTTCCTCAAGAACCTCGCAAGCTTCTTTGCCATTATCGCCACCACCTTTGACTACCTGCCTGTCCTGGTTATGTATAGCGCGGTCAAGCGTTTTGGCGGCAACCCGATCCTGGGCATCCTCGTCGGTATCGTCATGGTTCACCCGAGTCTTATGAACCGTAACACGTTCGTTATGGACCCGACGGGTGCTGAGTACTGGAACTTCGGTCCGCTCTCCATCCCCATGGTTGCTTTCCAGGGCGGCGTGTTCCCTGCAATCCTGACTGCCTGGTTTATGGCCAAGGTCGAAAAGATTGCCCAGAAGTACATCCCCGAGGTCGTCTCGTTTGTCTTTGTCCCGACCGTTACCCTGATTCTTGCTAACGTTGCCCTGTTCACCGTGTTCGGCCCGCTCGGCAACCTGATCGGCGACGTCCTCGCTGGCGTAATCGATGTCCTGTACAACAGGATGGGCGTCTTTGGTGCCTTTGTCTTCGCCGCGTTCCTGCAGCCGCTCGTCGTTACCGGTACGCATCAGTTCATCCAGGGTATCGAGGCAAACCTCGTTGCCACGACTGGCTTCAACTACATCCAGGCCATCTGGTCGGTCTCCATCATCGCCCAGGGCGGCGGCGCCATCGGCATGTACCTCATTCACAAGAAGCACTCCAAAGAGCGCAACATCTGCATGTCGTCCTTTATTCCGACGCTGGTCGGTATCTCCGAGCCCGCTATCTTCGCTGCAAACATGCGCTATTCGATCATTCCGTTCATCTGCGCATGCATCGGTGCAGGCTGCGGCGGTGCCTTCGTGAAGTTCTTTGAGGTGCGCGCCATCGGTCAGGGTCTGACCGGTGTGCTTGGCCTGCTCATCGTTACGCCCGAGACTCTCGTGTGGTATGTGGCTGGTAATCTCATCGCCTTTATCGTGCCGATCGTCTTGATCTTTGCCTACAACAAGGCAAAGGGCGTTCCGACCACCGATGAAGAGGGCGCTGGTGCTGGCTTCGATGTCAGCTTCTAGTTGAGCCGTTCAGCGTAATGTGCGGATAAGTCCATTTGAGGAAGGGCGCTCGGCTCGTGCGAGTCGAGCGTCCTTCCCTATAGACGAGAAAGTCAATGGCGATGTTTAATCAAAAAAATAAGGTGACACGCGCGGACTATGAGCAGTGGCGTGCCGGACAGGATGAGACGGCTGGTCGCATCGCGTCCGACCCCGATAGGCTCCTGTTCCATGTGGAGCCTGAGCTTGGCTGGCTCAACGACCCCAACGGTTTGGTTCAGATTGGTGATACGTATCACATCTATCATCAATACGATCCGTTCGATGCTGCGCATGGCGGTCCAGTGCTTTGGAACCATCTGACGACAAAGGATTTTGTGACGTACGAGAATCATGGCTCCGTGCTGTTCCCCGATTCCGATTTGGATTCGAACGGAGCGTATTCTGGTTCTGCCTTTGTACGCGATGGCAAGATTCACTACTTCTATACCGGCAACGTCAAGCATTTTGACCGCGATGATTACGACTACGTGTTGACGGGTCGTGAGCAAAACCAGATTCATATGGTTGCCGAGAATCCCGACGAATTGGGCGAGAAGTGCATAGCTGTTGGACCGGTCGATTACCCCGACGATATCGGTACGCACGTGCGCGACCCCAAGATCCTTGAGCACGACGGTATCTACTACATGGTTCTGGGCGCTCGTACGAAAGACGATCGCGGCTGCGTGCTTGTCTATACCTCGCGCGATCTAGAGGACTGGAACTATGCGACGCGTATTGAGCTGGGCGAGAAGTTTGGCTTTATGTGGGAGTGCCCCGATCTGTTCGAGCTCGATGGTGAGCTTATTCTCGTTTGCTGTCCGCAGGGTGTGCCTGCCGATGGATGGCGTTACCGCAATCCGCATCAGTGCGTGTGGTTCTCCATCGAGGCCGATTGGGAGGCGCCGAGCTTTAAAATCGTCGGGCAGGGCATGCCCCCGATGGTCGATGCCGGTTTTGATTTCTATGCTCCGCAGTCCTTTGAGGATGCTGCAGGCCGGCGTTTGATGATCGGATGGTCGGGTTGCCCCGACGCGACGGCAGAAAACCCGACGGTGGCGCGCGGGTGGCAGTGCGCGTTGACGGTGCCGCGAGAGCTGAGCATGCGCGATGGTAAGCTCTGCCAGCAGCCGGCGCACGAGATTGAGAGGATGCGCGGCGACTGCGTTCGCGCGACAGGCGGTGAAACCGTTGAGGAGCCGGGCCGCCTGTTTGATGTTGTGGTTTCCTGTGAGGGCGCCAAGATGGTCGAGCTCGAAATCCGCAAGGGTGTCTTTGTGCGCTATGCAGACGGGATGCTTACCCTCGACATGGGTGACGAAGGCTATGGGCGCGACCAGAGGTCGATCGAGCTCAGCGAGCTTCGCGACCTGCGCGTGCTTTCGGACACTACGATGGTCGAGATTTTTGCAAATGGCGGCGAGGCGGCACTTACGAGCCGTACCTATTCGCCGGCGGTTCCGGCGATGGGGTTGCATGCCGAGAGTGCGGCGTCGATGGATTTCTACCGCCTCGCGCATTAACCATGCGTGAGGCACGATTGGACTTGCTGGGCGGAATGTGTTGCAGTTGCCGCAGCGAACTACCGTTTATCGCGTATAGCTACCGTTTGCGGGATAAGTAACACTCATTTATAAACCGTGTAAAATCTCAGCCAAGCACGGAGTTTTCCAGGGAGACGCTGTCCTTTGTTATGTGCAAGGGACGGCGTCTCTTTGGCGCTTGGACGCCGTTGTGCAACAGTGCGGCGGCGCGTGCCATGTATTGAAAAACCAATGTCGAGATGGGTCGTGATAAGAATGGGCAAGTACGTAATCGTGGTTGAATCTGGTTCGGATGTGACGCCAGAGCTCTGCGAACGCTACGGCATCGTGCGCGTGCCCATGCATGTCACGATTGGTGACGAGACCGTCGAGGACGGCTCGATCGATCCGCTCGAGATTTATTCGCGCTGCAACGAGTTTGGCGTGATGCCCAAGACCAGTGGCTGCGCACCGGCAGATTTCTCCCGTGTGTACGACCGCATTCACGCCGAGCAGCCCGACGCGACTATTCTGCATCTCGCGTATTCCGAGGCCACGACCTGCTCGCATCAGTCCTCAAAGATTGCGGCCCAGGGGCGCGACTACGTGTTCTCCATGGACACGCGCTTTGTCTCGGTGGGCCAGTCGCTCGTTGTCGTCGAGACCGCCAAATACATCGAGGCTCACCCCGATGCCACCGTCGACGAGATCTTTGCATTTACGAACTCCGTCATGGACCGCGTGCTGTTGGGCTTTGTTCCTACGGACCTTGCCTTCCTTAAGGCGGGCGGTCGCTTGTCCAACGTCGCGTTCCTAGGCGCCCATCTGCTCAAGATTAAGCCCTGCATTGAGGTGACGGGCGGCAAGTTCGTGGCGACTAAGAAGTTCCGCGGCTCTATGCTCAAGTGCGCCCGCGCCTTTATTGACCACATGGTTGCCAAGGGCGAGATCGACTACTCGCACATTGGCCTGGCGTATTCGGTGGGCCTTTCCCAGGAGCTGCGCGACGACATGGAGGTCTATGCGCATGACCTGGGCTTTAAGGATATTACCTGGACTCAGGTTGGCGGTGTCATCTCGAGCCATTGCGGCCCGACCGCCTTCGGTGCGGTGCTCACGCTTAAGGCGTAAGGCCTGGCGTCTATCGATTTCTATTGCCTCGGCGACGGGCGGGTTGTGACAACCTTCCCGCCGCTTTTGCGTGAAGTAAAATAGGACGACCTAATTGACCCCTAAACCGTTTTGCCATCATGCGTATGGGCTAGAATGGCTCTGACATTTATGTAACTAAAACCAATGAGAGGCAAGGTAGCGGGAATGGCTGAGATGACGCTCGAGGGTGTGGACGCTCGTCCCGAGGACTCTGCGTTTGCCCTGGGCCGCGTGCATTCGATTGAGACGATGGGTACGGTCGACGGTCCCGGCATCCGCTTTGTGGTGTTTGTTCAGGGCTGTCCCATGCGCTGCGCGTATTGCCACAATCCCGATACCTGGTCTGTTAACGGTGGCACGATGGTGACCGTCGAGCATCTCATGGACGAGTTCCAGAGCAACCATGAGTTCTACCGTAGCGGCGGCATTACCATTTCGGGCGGCGAACCGCTCCTGCAGCCCGAGTTTTTGGCCGACCTGTTCCGTGTGATGCACAACAACCCCGATGGCCGCGTACACACCTGCCTAGACAGCTGTGGCTATGCATTTGATCCCAAGCATCCGGAGAAGTTCGATGCTGTTCTCAACGAGACCGATATGGTGCTGCTCGACATCAAGCATGCCGATCCGGTTGAGCATAAAAAGCTGACCGGTTGCGATCCTGCGCGCATCCTGGCGTTTGGCGATGAGCTTGCCCGTCGCAAGATTAAGGTTGTTATTCGCCATGTGGTGGTGCCGGGTATCACCGACACGGCGGAGGAATGCGAGAAGCTCGGTCGCCTGATCGCTCCATGGCACAACGTGGTGGGCCTGGAAATGCTGCCGTATCACACGATGGGTGTCGTCAAGTACGAGCAACTGGGTATTCCCTATAAGCTCGAGGGCGTGCCCCAGATGGATACCGCGCGCATGCCCGAGCTGCGCAACGCCGTCATGGCCGGCATGAAAAAGCGCCGTGCGGAACTCAAAAACGCCATCGGCTAGCAGCACTCATTGGGGACAGACTTAAATGAGTGCCCCGGGCACATAGTTGATCGCTAAAGAGCCCCGTCAAGTTGCGGTGGAATAGTTCTTGTGTATCGGCCTATGCCGTCCAAACAGGAACTATTTCACCGCAACTGCGTTTTGGGCAGAGATGCGCAACAGAATCGTGCCATTTGGATAAATACGCCTGTGGTTTCTTTAAAGACGCCTTAAACGGTGTCAAACAATTTGGGAAAGAAATGGCTGCTCAGTATTATGCTGCTCGTATATGAACGGGCACAATCAGGAGACCACGTGCGAAAGGGCAAATCGCGGGACGAGTATGTGCCGCAGCATGGCAGCAGATATGAGACGAAGGGCATGTCTTCGCGCGGCCTTGCCGACGCTCGCTTTCGCGGGGCGAAGATTGCCGCCATAGGAATGCTAGCGTTAGCGGTTTTTATCCTCGGAATTGCCGTTAAAACCCACGCCTTGGAGCGAACGGTGCGCTCAGATGCGTCAACGGTACAGCTGCAAAACGAGAAGGTTTCAAAGTCCAAAGCGTCGGCAGATCAAGCTCTGTCGACGGCAGATCTCAAGACGAGACTTTCGAAGGCGGACTTCAACGATATCCCTTCGGGTGATACCGTTCAAACCTTCTCGTTGGTGGATAACAAGACTCCTACCTTGGAGGATCAGAGCCTTACCTCGCTCCAGGATGCCCTGAGTCGGGCGCAGGAGCTGGGCGACGTAGGCGTAGTGTTCTACGACCTATCGAGCGGTAGGGGCGTGACGTATAACGCCGATGTCGCGGTGTATGGAGCGAGCAGTTACAAGGCGCTGTATGCGCTCTATATTTGCGAGACGTTGGTCGAATCGGGGCAGGTGTCGCTCGATTGGGCTTTAGCCACGTATGGTGGTTACAGCATGGGCTGGCAGACGGTACGCGACCTTATCGAGAATGCCGTCGTCAACTCGGACAACGATTCGTTTATCGCGTTACGCGCGGCGTTTGACCATGATGGCTATGAGGATTGGATTGCCAACCTGGGTGTTGATAACGAAACGGCACTGGATCCGATGAGTGATTTTCCGACCTACTGCCCGCGCACCTCGGCCAAGTTGTGGTGCGAGATGAGTGAGTATTTGAGCTGTGACACCGAGACGTCGCAATGGCTGTCGGGCCTTCTGACCTCTACGACCCGATCGTTTATTCGCGATGGCATTGCGGACGATCAGGTCTTGGTGCGCAACAAGGCGGGTTGGATCAGCGAGGACGGTTGCTATTCGACATGCGATGCCGGACTGATCGACGTCGACGGCCATAGCTATGTTATGAGCGTCATGACGTCGATGCCGTGGAGCGATCGCTCGAGCGAGGTTACGGCTGCGATTGCAAAGGCGCTCTATGATGTGCGGTCCTCGTTGGCCTAGCGACTTCGTAAAAAGTGAAAGAACCAAAATGCTGGTACCATACCGTGGATAAGCAATTTGCACGAATTTGGGGGGATGGCATGGCAACCATCGCGATCATAGGCGCACTCGAAAAAGAGGTTACGCAGATTAAAGAAGAACTGAACGGCGCTCATGTGTCGCAAGAGGCGGGCTTGACCGTTGTAAGCGGCGAGCTTGACGGTCTGACAGTAGTCGCCACGACCGCTGGCATGGGCACCGTGAATGCCGCCGCCGCAACGCAGCATCTCATCAGCAAATACGCCCCGCGGGCAGTTGTGTTTTCGGGTATCGCGGGCGGCCTAAACCCTAAGCTCCATATTAACGACGTGATTATTGGCAAGTGCCTGCGCTATCTGGATACTGACACGGCACTCATTGCCGAGTCGGCGCCGGGGCTCGAGGAGTTTGTCTCGACGCCGGCGTTGGTTGATGTTGCTGCCGCCGTGCTTGCCGAGCATGGATTTGTGGATGCCTCGACGGAGGAGACTTCTGCGGAGAAGGACCCCAAGCAGTTCCTGTGTGGCACTATCGCCACGGGTGACCGCTTTGTTACGGGTGACGCCATGCGTAACGCTGCGATTGAGGCCACGCATGCCGATTGCGTCGAGATGGAGGGCGCGGCAATTGCGCACATCGCGGCCAAGAATGGTGTCGATTGCCTGGTGCTGCGCGCTATCAGCGATAATTGTGACGAGGCATATGACGCGTTTTGTGAGCGCGAGTTCGATCTGGATGAGTACGCTCGCACCGCGAGCGGCATCACGCTTGACATCGTTCGTCGTATTGCCGCCGCGCAATAGCGCGCCCGTTTTGTAAAAACCTACGACCAAGGAGTGTCCATGGCCGATTCCATTAACTATCAGCTTGCCAAGTTCGTCGCCAGCTATGGCAAGGTTTCGCAGATTCCCGAGTCCACCTGCCCCGAGGTGAGCTTTGTCGGCCGCTCCAACGTGGGCAAGTCGTCGATTATGAACAAGCTTTTTGGCCGCAAGAACCTGGTCAAGGTTTCGAGTACGCCGGGCAAAACGAGCAACATCAACTTCTTTGAGGCCGATGACGTGCATTTTGTCGACCTGCCGGGTTACGGTTTCGCCCGTCGCTCCAAAGCTGAGCGCGATCGCTGGGCCGAGCTTATCGGCGACTTCTTTGACTCCGAGCGCAGCTTTAACCTGGTTGTATCACTGGTTGACATTCGTCACGACCCCAGCAAGCTCGATCATGACATGATCGACTACCTGCAAGGCAACGAGTTCAACTTTATCGTCTGCCTCACCAAAGCCGACAAGCTCAGCCGCACCCAGCAGGCCCGCCAGTCAGCAGCCATCAAAAAGCAGCTCAACGTCCCGGCCGAGAACGTAATCATCACAAGCTCCCAAACCGGCACCGGCATCGACGAACTCAAACGCCGCATCGCCGAGGCCTGCCTCTAGTAAGGGCTCCAGCCTAGCAAGAGCCCCTACCAATAAAAGGCCATAATTTCAGCCCGGCGCCCCTTCAAAGCGTGGGTCCCTGTAGACATCGCTAGTCACGTTACCATAGGGCCACCCAGGGGCATCCCCTTAAAAACATTCCGCAGCACGAGGCCCGCCTATCCGATGCTCCGAAGGAGCAGGATAAGCGGGCCTCAAGTGCGAGGACGTTTTTAAGGGGATGCCCCCGGGTGGCCCGGACAGACCGATCGGCGATGTCTACAGGTACTCGATTTGAGCGCCCTCGGTGTCGCACGTCAGAATATGCGTGTCACACTTGGGGAACTGCTCACGCAGCTTGACCTGCAGGAACTTTGCCACGATGGTGTCATCAGTTACGGCCATGAGGGTCGAGCCGGAGCCACTGATCCAGATGGTCTTGGCGCCGCCGTTAAGGCAGGTGTCGCGCACAGCGTTGTAGTCGGGAATCAGGCGGCGACGATAGGGCTCCTGGATGCGGTCGTCATTAGCGGCGGCAATCAGGTCCAGGTCACCAGTCTCCAAACCGCGCGTCATGCCGGCGATGCGGCCCATCTGCCACACGGCGGTGGAGAGCGGGATCTCCTGCGGCACGACCTTGCGCGCCTCACTCGTGTGTACTTCGTAGGGCGGAATCACGGTAATAAAACGCAAGCGATCGCTCACCTCGTAGCGAAGGCACTGGGGGAGCGAGTCGGTCGGCGTAAAGGAGCAGACGGCGCCGCCTAGGATAGCGGGGGCGACGTTATCGGGGTGGCCCTCGACCTCGGTGGCAATGCGGACGAGCTCGGCGCGGTCGACGGTGTGGCCCGTTAAAGCGGCGGCGGCCATGATACCAGCGACAACGCAGGTGGAGCTGGAACCCAGGCCACGAGCGACGGGAACGTCAGTCTGAATGTCGATGGCGACGGGGAAGGCCGGCTCGCCCCATGCGGCCAGCGCATCCACAAAGCTCACGTAGACTAGGTTGCTCTCGTTTTGGAACTCCTCGGGGCAGCCCGTGATGGTGAGCTTGTCGGCGCGCTCGAAGGTGAAGTGCGAGTAGAGGCTGACGGCCATGCCGAGGGTATCGTAGCCAATGCCCAAGTTGGCGCTTGTTGCTGGGACGGTGATCTTGATCATGGGAATCTCCTGGGCGGTCTGCCTGTTTAGTTCGCTGCTCGGGCAGTCCTGGCTCGCTCGGAAAGCACATTAAGTGCTTTCCGGCTCGTGCGGAACTCGCGACGAACTAAACAGGCAGACCCGCATGTCAGTTCGCCATCATCCCGAGGGTTATCTGATGAAAGAAGGTGCGCCGGCTTTCGCCGGCGCTTAATAAGGGGTTTTAGTTGGAAGTCATCTTTTTTGCTGCAGACTCTACGTAGTTGGCCATATCGGCTACGTCGCAGACGTCTTCGAAACGGACGGGTTTGGACTCGAGCTCGGCGAGCTGGGTCGGGGCGACCGTGTTGGTGGCCTGCTCGAGTACACGCATAGCCTCAAAATCATCCTCGGGAACGTTGAGGCCCAGAGCGTCGCAGCAGGCGCGCGGGAACTTGTAGGGGCTGGCGGTCGAAAGCAGCACGCGGGCCTTGGCGCCCTCGGCGGGGGCGACCTGCTCAAAGACGTGATAGCCGCAAGCGGTGTGCGGGTCGATTATGTAGCCGTTCGCACCCCAGCAGCTCTTGATGGCAGCGCGGACCTCGTCCTCGGTGGCCCAGCCGCAGCCAAACACGCTCTGGATCTTGGCCAGCAGCTCGGCGGTCACCTCGTAGCGGCCGGTCTGTGCCAGCTGCTCCATAAGGCCGGCAACAAGCTCGCAGTCGCCATTGGACAGGAAGTACAGCATGCGCTCCAGGTTAGAGCTGATGAGGATGTCCATCGACGGCGAGATGGTCGTGAAGAACGGACGGTTGCGATCGTAGACGCCGGTGGTCAGGAAGTCGGCAAGCACGTTGTTCTTGTCGCTCGCCACGACGAGCTTGGCGACGGGCAGACCCATGCGCTTGGCGTAGTAGCCGGCCAAGATATCGCCAAAGTTGCCGGTGGGCACGCAGAACTCTACGGCGTCGCCAGCCTCGATAGCGCCGGCGCGTAGCAGTTGCGCATAGGCGGCAAAGTAGTAGACGACCTGCGGCACCAAGCGGCCGACGTTGATGGAGTTGGCGCTCGAAAGCACGGTGCCGGCGGCCTTCAGGCGCTCGGCCAGTTCCTTATCGGCAAAGATACGCTTGACGGCGCTCTGGGCGTCGTCAAAGTTGCCGCGGATACCGCAGACGGCGACGTTTTCGCCCTCCTGTGTGGACATCTGCAGGTTCTGGACGCGGCTGACCTTGCCCTCGGGATAAAAGACGGTAATGCCCGTGCCCGGGGCGTCGGCAAAGCCGGCGAGTGCGGCCTTGCCGGTGTCGCCCGACGTGGCGGTGACGATCATGATGCGCTCGGCGCCGCCGTCCTTGGCGGAGGTGCGGGCCATGAGGCGGGGGAGCATCTGCAGGGCGACGTCCTTAAAGGCGCTCGTGGGGCCGCCAAAGAGCTCCATCACATAGGTTTGAGGGACGTCGGTGCCCGGCGCTGTATCGAGTTTGACGAGCGGTGTGACCTCTTCACTTGCGAACGTGCCACGATATGCCTCGTCGACACACGCCGAAATTTCTTCGTCCGTGTAATCGTTCAGTAACATTCCCAACACATTTTGAGCGATTTCAAAGTACGATTTATCTGCAAGCGAGCTGATATCGACCTGCTGGGTGCCAAGCTCGTCCGAGACAAACAAACCCCCGTCGGGAGCTATGCCGGTGCGGATTGCCACCTTACTTGAGCATGATAAAGTGCGTCCTCGTGTACTATGATAAGTTCCCATATAACAGTGCTCCTCGGATACCTTGGTCCCAATCGGTGAACCCATGGTATCAGAGCGCGCAAAATAGGTTCGCAGAGGCTTTTTAGAAAGGTAACCTCCAGCCCATGATTAAGATTGCCAAGTTTGGCGGCTCGTCGGTCGCCGACGCCGAACACTTTAAGAAAATCAAGGCCATCGTCGATGCCGACCCGGCTCGCCGTTTTGTGGTGGTTTCCGCCTGCGGTCGCCGCTTTAAGGGCGACACCAAGGTGACCGACCTGCTCTACCTGGTTAACGCGCACGTTAAGTACCACGTGTCGTGCGAGGAACTGCTCGAGGACATTGGCCAGCGCTATTTTGATATCGCTGACGAGCTGGAGCTCACCTATCCCATCCGTGAGGAGTTTGCGGCCTTTGCCGAGCGTGCTCGCTCCGGTGGCTACTCTACTGAGGAGCTCGTAAGCCGCGGCGAGTACTTTACCGCTCGCCTGATGGCTGAGTACCTGGGCCTACCGTTCCTGGACGCCGCGACGGTCGTGGCGTTCCATCACGACGGTACGCTCAGCATGAATCGCACCTCCGAGCTGGTGCAAGAGTACGGTCAGCAGGGCGGCTTCGTTATGCCCGGTTTCTATGGCGCGACGCGTGAGGGCCAGATCAAGCTGCTCGATCGTGGCGGCGGCGATATCTCGGGCTCGATCCTGGCCAAGTGCCTGGGCGCCGACCTGTACGAGAACTGGACCGACGTTTCGGGCTTCTATTCTGCCGATCCGCGTATTGTGCCCGAGGCTCAGCCCATTGCGCGCGTTACCTACGAGGAGCTGCGCGAGCTTTCGTACATGGGCGCAAGCGTCCTGCACGAGGAAGCTGTGTTCCCCGTGCGCGAGGCTGGTATTCCGCTGGTCATCAAGAACACCAATGCGCCGCAGGACCCCGGCACCATCATTAGCGAGACGGCTGATGAGGGCGAGGCGGAGCCCATCATTACCGGCGTGACCGGCAAGCGCGGCTTTGTCGCCATCAACGTTGCCCGCGACCGCACCAAGCCGCGTGTCGGCTTTATGCGCCGCGCGCTTTCGGTCTTCGAGCGCTATGACGTTTCCGTCGAGCACATGCCCACCGGTGTCGACCGCTTTGGCGCCGTGGTGCAGGAGCAGGACGTGCACGACTCGCTGTACTCGCTCGTGGGCGACATTCAGCAGGAGGTCGAGCCGCTCGAGATCGAGGTCGTTGAGGGCTTGGCGCTCATCGCGACCGTCGGCCGTAACCTGCGCGGCCGCGCAGGTATCTCGGGCCACCTGTTTGGCATGCTTGGCCAGGCCGGCGTGAGCGTGCGTATGATTTCGCAGAGCTGTGACGAGATCAACATCATTATCGGTGTCGAGGAGAAGGACTTCGACCTGGCGATTCGGACCATTTACCGCGCCTTCTCCGATGAGAACGGCATTGTGAAGGTCTCCGACCTGGAGGCTCCCGCGCCGGTCGATCCCGTCCCGGCCGCGCTCAAAAAGTAGTGACTGCTCGGTAGGTTTTTGGGTCATGTCTCAAAAATCTACCGTGGGGCGTTTCGTTTCGGTTTCGTTTCGACGGGGCGGGTTTCATATCCGTCCCGTTTTTGTATAAACTGGGCAAGACTATTCAGCCTGCTCGGCGTGCGGGCAAAAGCCACAACCTTAAAAGGGGGAAGCATGAAACAGTACACGGTTGCTATTTTGGGCGCGACGGGAGCTGTTGGCACCCAGATGCTCGAGTGCCTCAACGAGCAGGAGTTTCCGGTTGGCAAGCTCAAGCTGCTGGCGAGCGCGCGCTCTGCGGGCAAGACCGTCGAGTTCCGCGGCGAGCAGGTTGTGATTGAGGAGGCTTGCCCCGAGGCTTTTGAGGGCTGCGACATCGTACTCGGCGCTGCCGGCGACGATATCGCCAAGGAACTGCTGCCCGAGGCCGTCAAGCGCGGCGCCGTCGTGGTCGACAACAGCCATGCCTTCCGTCTGGATCCCGAGGTGCCGCTGGTCGTGCCCGAGATTAACGCCGATGACATTAAGTGGCACCACGGCTTGATCGCCAACCCCAACTGCGCGACTATCATCGGCCTGGTTCCCACGTGGCCGCTACATCAGCTCGCCGGCGTGAAGCGCATGATCGTGTCCACGTATCAGGCAGCTTCGGGTGCTGGCACTCCCGGTATGGCCGAGCTCGAGGCTCAGCTGGCCGCTCTGGGCCGTGGTGAGGAGATTCCCGAGCCGCGCGCCTTTGCCGCCCAGCTGGCGAGCAACCTGATTCCGCAGATTGGCGGCGTCAAGGAGGAGGGCTTTACCTCCGAGGAGATGAAGCTGCAAAACGAGGGCCGCAAGATCATGCACCTGCCCGAGCTGCGCGTGAACTGCACCTGCGTGCGCGTGCCCGTGCTGCGCTCGCACTCCGAGAGCATTACGCTCGAGTTCGAGCGCGACATTACGGTTGAGGAGGCCCGTGCTGCGCTGGCCGCCGCTCCGGGCGTCAAGCTGGTTGACGACATGAGTGCCGAGGATGCGCACGACCGCTTCCCCATGCCGATGGACACCTCCGACCAGGACCTGATTTGGGTCGGTCGCGTGCGCCGTGATATCTCGAACCCCGAGGCCGCACGTGGCATTACCTTCTGGTGCTGCGGCGACCAAATCCGTAAGGGCGCGGCAACCAACGCTGTCCAGATCGCTAAGCTGCTCTGCGAGTAGGTTGACCTGTCCGGCGGGGGCCGGGTTTAGTTTTCAGAACGTCCTCGACCATGTGTGGCGCCTTGTCCTGCTCCTTCGGAGCCGCGGACAAGGCGCCACACTGGTCTGCGGAGTGTTCTGAAAACTAAGCCCGGCCCCCGCTTGCGGTGACGTTGCTGCGAGCGGCTTGCGATGGGGCCGTTGTTGGTTGGGGCCGCTGGGCTGATATGGGAGCACGTGGTTGTTGCGGGGCCTAGTCCCGGCGGCGGCCTCGGCGCTTCGCGCCTGCCGCCTGGGTCTACTGCGGGGCCGTGGCGGCAGCGGCGGCGCTTCGCGCCTGCTGCTTGGGGTGACTTTGGGCTTGGTGCGAATTGAGGTCTAATACTTTCCCGAGAAGTGAAGGACCTTATTTGGACCCCCGAAGCATTGGCATATTTTGACCGCTATTTCCTGCGGTTTTGCAGCGCGAATCCTGCGGTTTTGCGGTCTAAAGGTGTGGATGCTCCGGGACTTCGTTTTTACTCGTTCACTTCTCGGGAAAAGTATTAGAGCTCAGCTGGCGGGGGTACCGCCCTGGCGTCGAAGCCCCGCGTCTTCTTCGCTTGATTGGGAAAAACAGCCTCGCTGAAGTAATTGCGAGCCCGCCCGGACGTATCTGCGGGGGTTGTCTGCACAATTCGCGGTATTATGTTGCGGAGTTTTGAAAGGAGCCGCTGGTGGTCACGACGACGTTTGCTTCGCCTTTGGGCGAAATCCTGCTTGCCGCTGATGGCCGCGGTCTGACGGGGCTTTGGTTTGAGGGGCAGGAGCACTTTGGCTCCACGCTTCTCCGTGAAGACTCCGAACATGTTGAAGGCGTCGATGCGGTTTCCGGTACTGGTGGCATGTCGTCGGTGAGTCCGGCAAATGGTGCGGCCTCTTCGGTGCTTGAGCGTTCCTGGGCTTGGCTGAATGCTTATTTTGCAGGGCAGGAACCTCGGTTTACGCCGCCGTTGCATATGATCGGCACGGCGTTTCAGCGTGAGGTTTGGTTTGAGCTGCTTTCGATCCCGCGTGGCGAGGTCGCTACGTATGGCGAGATCGCCCAGCGTGTTGCGGCTCGACATCGTGTGCCGGGAAATGAAGCGCCCGTTGTATCTCCTCGCGCGGTGGGGGCTGCGGTCGCTCGCAACCCTATTTCGATTATCGTGCCGTGCCATCGCGTGGTCGCGGCCGACGGATCGCTCAACGGATACGCCGGTGGACTGGATCGCAAGGAGTGGCTGCTGCGCCTCGAGGGTGCCTATCTATAAGCTGCAGGCGGCCGCAACGCCCATGCGGCAAGCGCGCTCGCTGTACGGGCGTTGTTTGCAGGGCGAGATGTGAAGCCGCCCGTTCCTTAAGTCCGACTAAGCTATAACCTTGCTTTTTTAAATATGCTCATCGACCTGCTAAGGCAGCACTAAGGCGAGTGCGGGTGCGCTATTATCGGCGCTCACGGAGCGCTTGGTGTTCTTGGCACGCATGGACGAGGGCTCGGCGGGCTTTACCATGGCGTCGATCGATCTTTCGGAGGCGGTGAACAAGGCGGCGGCGCCGTTTAAGTCGGTGGTGGTCTCAGGCGGTAAGCGCCTGTCGACGTCGATTGCGACCGGCGTGCGGACCCATGCCGATGCCGCGGCGGTGGCGCAGGTGGTTGAGTTGCTACTGGACAACGCCACGCGCTATGCGAGCGAGGGCAGCGTGATTGAGCTGAGCCTGTGCGCCGTTTCGCACGGCAAAGGCAAGGGCGCCGCCGAGCTTGTCGTATCGAACGCCGTGGACGAGCTGCCCGAGGGCGACCTGGACCGATTGTTCGATCGCTTCTATCGTGCGGATGCGTCGCGCAGCTCCAAGACGGGTGGCTCGGGCGTGGGCCTGTCCGTGGTGCGTGCCATCGCCGAGGCCCATGGAGGCGCCGCCACCGTATCCGGTCACGGCAACCAGATCACCTTCACCGTTTGCCTTTAAAACCTGCCAAAAAGGAACAGGTTTATTTTGGCAGGTTTTATCTGGGGAAACGTCCGCAGGAGAGGGCATGGGCGGTGTGAACATATGCATCTCTACCTGCTAAAATATAGGCACCGTTATTCGGCTCCTGAGTGGAAAGGAGACGGTCATGCAGTACGAGATCGGCGGAGGGGCTTTCCCGGTTGTTACGTGCAACCTTAGCGATGGCGAATCCATGATCACCGAAAGCGGCGCCATGGCTTGGATGACCCCCAACATGGAAATGTCTACCTCGGGCGGTGGCATCGGCAAGATGTTCTCCAAGGCTTTTTCGGGTGAGGCATTGTTCCAAAACATTTGGACCGCGCGTGGCGATGGCATGATCGCGTTTGGCTCCTGCTTCCCCGGCCGCATCGTGCCAATCGAGATCGGTCCGGGCAAGAGCTGGATTTTGCAGAAGCGTTCGTTCCTTGCCGCGGAAAGTGGCGTCGAGTTGAGCATTCACTTTAACAAGAAGGCAAAGGCCGGCGTCTTTGGCGGCGAGGGCTTTATCATGCAGAAGCTCACGGGCTCGGGTGTTGCTTTTGCCGAGATCGACGGCGACCTGGTTGAGTACGAGCTCGCTGCTGGCCAGCAGATGATTGTGGATACCGGCAACGTGGCCGGCTTTGAGGAGACCGTGAGCATCGACGCTCAAATGGTCAAGGGCGTCAAAAACATCATGTTTGGTGGCGAGGGCGTGTTCAACACCGTGCTCACCGGTCCCGGTCGCATCTGGTTGCAGACGATGCCCATTTCCAATCTTGCGGCAGCAGTGGCCTCGATGACCAACAACAATAACTAGTCCGCATAGGATAGCGCGCGGCGGGCTTACCCTGTCGCGCGCTTTTTTGCTGGCAAACGCCTCGCTTATAGAGTGTGGCTGCGCTGCTACAGCGAGCGTCGTCATCTCGTCACCCTGATAGCTTGCGGCAAGCGTGGCAATGAGGAGTGAGAATTTGAGTGCTCAGTCCCAAGGCATAATGGCGGCCATGCCAACAAGCAAAAACGAGTTGCCGGTGTCACGGAAAGGCAGGCGTCGGTCGATTCCACGTGAGACGGCTGTGCCGATCTGCACGGCCGCCCCTGCGCGTCCCGCGCTGCCCCCAAAGAGGTACGTTTCCCCATATAAAACCTGCCAAAATAAACCTGTCTCTTTTTGATAGGTGCGAAATGGGTAATACTAAAGAGTTATCCGACCAGATGGGAACCGATCGATGGCCTATATCGAATTTAAAGACGTCATCAAAGCATACGGCGAGGGCGATGCCCGCATTCACGCGCTCGACGGCGCGAGCTTTACCGTTGAGCGTGGCGAGCTTGCCATTATCTTGGGCGCTTCGGGCGCCGGTAAAACCACGGCGCTCAACATTCTGGGTGGCATGGATACGGCGACTTCCGGCACCGTGACGGTGGACGGGCGCGATGTGAGCTCCGCTAACGAGGCGCAGCTCGTGGAATACCGCCGCGCCGACGTCGGCTTTGTCTTCCAGTTCTATAATCTGGTCCCCAACCTGACGGCGCTCGAAAACGTTGAGCTCGCGGCGCAAATCTGCCCCGATTCACTCGATGCCGAGCAAACGCTTTGCCAGGTTGGCCTGGGCGAGCGCCTCGCCAACTTCCCCGCGCAGCTTTCGGGTGGCGAGCAGCAGCGCGTGTCTATCGCCCGCGCGCTGGCCAAGAACCCTAAGCTGCTCCTTTGCGACGAGCCCACGGGCGCGCTCGACTACAAAACCGGCAAGCAGATTCTGCAGCTGTTGCAGGACACCTGTCGCAAGCAAGGCATTACGGTCATTATCATCACCCACAACTCCGCGCTGGCGCCCATGGCCGATCGCCTGATTCGCTTTAAGAGTGGTCGCGTGGAGAGCGAGACGGTCCAGCAAAATCCCGTGCCGATCGAGACGATCGAGTGGTAGCGCCCATGGACCAGGACCGCCAAAACAGCCTACGCCGCGACGCGCAGAACACGGAGCGCGAGCAGGATTTTACGACCTACCGTACCGCCCAAAGCTCAAACGATATGGTGCCGACGGTATTTCGCCGTGGCATCTACCGCACAATCCGCGGCAGTCTTAAGCGCTTCTTGTCCATCGTGGTCATCACCGCGCTCGGCGTGAGTGTGATGTGCGGCCTTAAGGCGGGCTGCGAGGACCTGTGCGATTCGGTTGACGCCTACTTCGACCAGCAAAATGTCTATGACATTAACGTGCAGTCGACCTATGGCCTGACTGACGATGATCTCGACGCCATCCAAGAGGTCGATGGCGTCGAAACGGCCGAGGGCATCTACGCCGAGACCGCCTACACCGCCGTGGGCACAACGCGCGAGCGCGTGGTCGTGCAAAGTCTCTCCAAGGAGAACATCGATCAGCCGGTGCTCGTGAACGGCGATTTGCCCGAGAGCGCCGATGAGGTCGCGGTGACTTCGAAGTTCCTGAAGGCTTCGGGCAAAAAGCTCGGCGATACGGTGAGCTTTGCCGCCAATGACGCGAGCTCGTCGAACCAAAGCGCCAAGGATCAGTTTGCCGCGGGCGATTACACCATTACGGCCGAGGTCCTCGATCCCACTGATGTGAGCTCCGACTCGACAGTCAACGCCTTTCGCGCTGCTTCGGCGGCGGACTATAAGTTCTATGTGAGCGAGGACGCCGCGACGTCGTCGTCCTATTCCGCAGTCCACGTAGTCGTCGAGGGAGCCAAGAGCCTCAACTCCTATTCGGATGCCTACGCGGCAAAGATCAACAAGGTCAAGGGCAATATAGAGAAGATCCGCGAGGAGCGTGAGAAGGCGCGCGCTCAGGAGCTGACAGTCGACACGCCGGCAAGCTTAGATGCGGCTGAGCGCCAGACGAATATGCTCTTTGGGATTGAACAGGACAACATCAATCGCATGGCCGAGGGCAGCGACGAGCGTGCGCAGGCGCAAGCCGACCTGGACCAGCGCCGTGCCGCCGCCGACCAGCAGTTTGCCGATGCCCGCGCCGAGCTTTCCGATCTGGGCGAATGCACCTGGTACATCCAGGACCGCGGCAATATCGCAAGCTACTCGAGCGTGGAGAGCGATAGCTCGTCAATTGAGGCTATCGCCACGGTGTTCCCGTTCATTTTCTTTATCGTCGCCGTGCTCATCAGCCTTACCACCGCTACGCGTATGGTCGAGGAGGAGCGCACACTCATCGGCCTGTATAAGGCGCTCGGTTATTCGCGCGGGCGCATCCTGTCCAAATACGTGGACTACGCGCTGTGGGCGTGTCTGATTGGTGGCGTGCTCGGCAATATCATCGGCTTTGTGGGCCTGCCGCTGTTCCTGTTTACGGTGTTCGACGACATGTACTCACTGCCCCAGATGCTGCTTTCGTACGACATCGTGTCGTCGCTCGTGTCGGTAGCGCTGTTTGCCGTGGGCGTGGTGGGCGCTACGATTATCGCCTGCCGCCACGAGATGGCCGAGACCCCAGCCTCGCTCATGCGTCCCAAGGCCCCGCGTGCCGGCTCGCGCATCTTGCTTGAGCGCATCGGCTTTATTTGGCGCCGCATGGGCTTTTTGAACAAGGTGGCAGCACGTAATCTGTTCCGCTACAAAAAGCGTGCCTTTATGACCATCTTCGGTATCGCCGGCTGCACGGCGCTCGTGATCTGCGGTATGGGCATCCGCGATACGTCGGTGGCGCTTTCGCCCAAACAGTACGGGCATATCACGCGCTATGACTTGCTGGCGGTTGCCAATCCCGACGATTTTTCGCAGACGTGCGCGGCATTGGATGAGCGCAGCGCGGCCAAGGATTCTAACGTGACGGTGTCTTCGATGCTGCCGATTATGACCGACAACGTCACCTTTACATTCGGCGGAAAGAGCGAGACCGTGCAGCTGATCGTGGTGCCCGATGACCGCACGAACGACCTGGACGACTACGTGCGTCTCGAGGATGAGTCCAAAGAGCCGCTGTCTTTGCGTGACGGAGACGTGTATCTGAGCAAGAGCTCACAGCTGGTTCTTGGGATTCAGCCGGGCGACACGGCGCAGGTCCAGGATTCGTCGCTCAACGTCGCCAAGGTCAAAGTCAGCGACATCTCGCTCAACTATCTGGGCAACACGCTCTATATGACGCAGGGCACCTATGAGCGCGCGTTCGGCCGAAGCGCGCGTCTTAACGGCATCTTTGTGCTGCTTAAGGGTTCATCTTCTGACCAGATTGCGTTTAGCAAGAAGCTTAAGAGCGACGGTTGGCTCACCATTTCGAGCACGGCCGAACATTGGCAGAACTACGAGGCGAACTTCACTATCATCAATTCCGTCGTGGTGCTCGTGACCTTTATGGCGGCGTGCCTGTCGTTTGTGGTGGTGTTTACGCTGTCCAACACGAATATCTCCGAGCGCGAGCGCGAGCTGGCGACCATCAAGGTGCTGGGCTTCCGCCGTGGCGAGGTGCACCACTACGTCAACAAGGAGACGCTGATCCTCACGGCGATTGGCACCGCACTGGGCGTGCCGCTGGGTGGCCTGCTTGCCGAGAGCTTTACGTACATCCTGCAGATGCCGTCGCTGTACTTTGACGTCGAAGTCGAGCCGCTGAGCTACGTGCTATCCGTGTTGCTGGCCTTTGCCTTTACGTTTATCGTCAACCTCGCCACCAATCGTACCCTCAACAAGATTGACATGGTCGGCGCCCTCAAAAGCGCCGAGTAACCTGCCAAAAAGGGACAGGTTTATTTTGACAGGTTTTATCTGGGCAAACGCCGGACAACCATTAGGTGGCCCGGCGTTTGACCCGTTTTGCTGGGGATGTCTGTCGTTCAGTGCTCTTACTGGCCAATCCAGTGTTGCGCATAGCTCTTAATGTCCTCGGTAAAACCGTCAAGGTCGTCAAGGGTGATCACGCTGTCGATAAGCAAATTGGCTATCTCGCGGTGCATTGTGCTGCGGCGAATGTCGTTTGCAATTACGCCTGAGGACAGCTTGTCTCTATTGAGGCGCTCTTCTAGTGCCCAAAATCTACTGGACGCTTCACTGTCGCCGTTCAGTATCTCAACGTACTGGCCGATGAGCTTTTCCATATAACGTTCTTGCCATTGAGGAAGCATTTTCTTAAACAGCTTCCAGTCGCTTTCGGCTACGTCGCGCATATGTCCTCCGCTCGTTAAACGGGCTTTTCCATTTGCCTTTCATTCTATTTGGTTTTCGCTCACAGGCGTGGATGAGAGGCTCTCTTTAGCCTTCGAGATTGGGCTTGAATGGGTCGTATGCCGCAAAATGGGCCTATCTACTACGTTTGCTACCACACTCTCGACCATGACAAAGATTATGAAATTAAAACCGCAGGTAGAAGGCCTGTCGATTTTCGAAAAAGGCGGTCATGGTTGGCCCCATCGAGTTAAACGTAGTAGATGGCCCCTTTTCGTGGCGGACCATCAAACGAACGCCGACGCTTGTGCCGTAGCCGCTCCGATCGTTCGTAAGTTGCGGTGGAATAGTTCCTAAAATCGACTACTCAAGGCTAAAACCGGAACTATATCACCGCAACTTAGGAGGGATGGGCGGGAGGGGGTACTAGTTGGGTGCTGCTGTCGGGCTGGGATGGTTTAAGCTCGCTCGCGATGCTTCCATTGTTTACGGCACCAACGCATGAGTGCTTTTACGACCGGGATGGTGATGAGTATTACCCAGGCGGGATGGGGTTGCTCCAGGCAGAGCCACATGTAGAGGAACCATGCCTCGGCACTGACTGAATAGACGACATCGATCAGCTTAGATAAGTGGCGTTGGTCGATAAAGTCGCCAAGCGCGTAATAGACGGGAATCAAAAAGACGAGGAAGAGCCCCATGGACCATGCGCCGCAGATGATGCCAAGCGCCAGATAGGCGAGGGCAACCACTGCGGGAAAGGGGAATTTGTTCCATGCACGTCCGACCTTGGTGTGGAAATGCTTGCCATGATGGTCGAGCTTGTCGTGTGCTTCCTTCCAGCTGGAAAACGTCTCGCCGTCGATGGTGACGGTGCCGTCGTCATTGGTACGCACACTATGTCCATCGTCCTCAAGCGTATCGATATGCACGCCGCCAGGCCCCACATGCACTTCTTCGCCCTTGCGCTCGTTGGTCACATGGATGCCGCTCCAACCAACATGGACTTCCTCGCCTTTATTGGGATCGATAACGTGGATGCCGCGCGCGAGGGAAATATCGACAAGTGGCTTATCGCTGCAATCAGCGTGCACAGTAGAAGCCTCAGCCTCATCTGAAGCTTTGGTGCCGGCGTCGCTGTTCTGTGCCTCATCATCAGCTTGCGAGTCATCAGTGCTATCCACCGCCTCCCCATACAACAGCTCATCCAGCGACACGCCATACAGCGCGGCGAGCGCAATAAGGTTATCGGTATCGGGCGAGGATTCGCTGCGCTCCCATTTACTGACAGCCTGACGACTCACGCCCAACTGGGCGGCAAGTGCCTCCTGAGAAAGTCCGGCAGCCTTGCGGCGATCAACGAGCCGCTGTGCCATCGCAAGATCCATGGCAGTTCCTTTCATGTGGCGACCGTAATCGAATGAGCCGAGTATGCCGAGAACAACCGGTAGCGACCACCATTTCTAGTTAGAATCTGCCCCAACCCTACCGCAACTACCAGTAGCAACCCTCATGACCAGCAATTTCATGACAAATGTCAGCGCACCTAACGGCTAAGAGCCCCATCATTCCAAATCCTCCAGACCAGGCATCCGCAGCAAGAAGACGAATAGCCTCGGCGAGTATGTAAACGAAGGGCCCTCCGACCCCGCCCGACGATTTCGATTGGCGACCTTTGACGGAGTCAAGGGAGGAGCCAAATCGAAATACGTCGGGCGGGGTCGGAGGGCCCGATGGGGTGGTTCCAGCCGAGGCTATTCGTCGCCGAAGCTGATGCCCAACGCCTTGGCCTCGCGTACCAGATCGCTCTGGGGGTCGACATACTTGAGCTTGCCGGCGACCTCCTCGAGCGGCATGTGGCACATCTTGCCGTCGCGCAGGGCAATCATGTAGCCAAACTCGCCGCGCAGGCAGCCAAGCGCGGCCTCGACGCCGCACTGGGTCGCAAAGATGCGGTCCTGAGCGTCGGGCTGGCCGCCGCGCTGCGTGTGACCGGGGATGGCGACGCGGGTCTCGCGACCGGTCTTGGCCTCGATCTCCTTGGCGATGTCGTAGACAATCGACGGGCTCGTACGCTCGGCGAGCTTCTTCTTGTACTCCTTCTTGGACAGCGCCGCGTCCTCCTTGGAGATGGCGCCCTCGGCGACGGCCACGATGGTAAAGCGGCTGCCGGTCTCCATGCGATGCTCAATGGTCTTGATGACGTTATCCATGTCGTAGGGGATCTCGGGAATCAGGATGACGTCCGCGCCGCCCGCGACGCCGGCGTACAGCGGGATCCAGCCAACCTTGTGGCCCATGATCTCGATGACGAACACGCGGCCGTGGCTCGAAGCGGTGGTGTGAATGTCGTCGATGCACTTGGTGGCGACGTCGATGGCGCTCGTAAAGCCAAACGTCAACTCGGTGCCCCAGGTGTCGTTATCGATGGTCTTGGGCAGGGCGATAACGTTGAGGCCCTCTTCGCGCAGGCGGTTGGCGGTCTTGGTGGAGCCGTTGCCGCCCAGCATAAACAGGCAGTCGAGCTGCAACTTGTGATAAGTGTGGACCATCGCGGGCACCTTCTCGACGCCGTCGGCCTCGGGAGTATCCAGGCGCTTGAACGGCGTACGGCTCGTGCCCAGGATGGTGCCGCCGCGGGTGAGGATGCCGCTAAAATCGGCGGGCGTCATGACGCGGAACCTGCTGTAGATAAGGCCCTGATAGCCGTCCTCAAAACCGTAGATCTCGATAGGCTCTTCGCTATTGGTCATGAGCGTTTTGACAATGCCGCGCATGGTGGCGTTGAGCGCCTGGCAGTCGCCGCCACTAGTAAGAAGACCGATCCTGAGCATGATGAATCCTTCCGGGCAAGTTATAACATGCGCATAAGTTTACCCCCGCACACTGTTGATGCGGAGGTAAAACGTGTTAGCTCAAGCGTATAGAAATGTAAGCAACGTCAGGCGAGTGTAAGGTCGACGGGCCTGGCTCCTTACAGCGCGAAGGCGTCGACGTCGCCCCAATGGCGGCGCAGCGTGATGGCGGCAGCGGGCTCGGTGTTGTCAAAGACGACCGACCACTGCGTGTTGCTGGTGATGTCTTCCGGATTGGGCTCTTGCGCCGCAGCGCGTAGGGCCTTCCAAGCGACTGCCTCGTCTTGGGCGCCGGCACGGGCGTCGAGGACAGCGGCGATTGCGACGGCGCGCTCCTTGCCATGGCCCAGCTCGCCATTCTTTTGGTTGGGCAGCACTTCGTCGCCATAGCAGGCGTAGAAGTTCGTAACCTGGCGCACGGGCGTCGCCTTGAAAGCGCGGTCCGGATCGCGCGGATCCCACTCTACTACGCGCGCGTCACCGGCGGCGTCGTTGATAAAGAAGTGGTAGTCGCGTCCGGCCATGGCGTGCATGTCGTAGGCGGAAAGCAGGTCGACGGCCTCCTGCGTGGTAGCCGCGCGGTCGAGCACCAGACGGATGGCGAGCGAGGTATTGATGACGGGGCGTTGCGTGTCCTGGTCACAGGGCTTGGAATCCAGGGTGAGTACGGCAATGGACACGCCGCACTCGTTAACACCGTCGAGCTGGGCAAACGGGCCCATGAGTGCGGCGGCGCGTCCGGCGACGGAGTCGAGCGGAGTGTTATCGCCCAGGTTGTTAAGGGCGGCAAACCCGATGGAGGCATAACCGCCGCGTGGGTGATTGCGCACCAGCAGCGCCGAGGTGTCGTCCTTAAAGTCGTAATTGCGACCGGTGCGCACGCGGCCTTCGGCATCTACGGCGACAAAAGCGCTGCAGGCAAACTGGGGCGCCTGGACATGTACCGGCACACCGGGCAGCACCTGCGCCACCACGGCATCGATGTAGGCCTGGTCGTCGCGCACGCCAGCGGCGATGATGCGATCAAGATCGTAGTCGTAGGCGATGTCGATTGCGTACAGGTCATAGCCATCCTCGTAGCCGGTCAAGCGTTTGAGCGACGCGGCGGACTTGATTTGCTTGTGATAAACGATACCGGTGGCAGCGGCAAGGCCGACGGCGACTCCCGCGACACCGCAGGCGATGGCAATGTTACGTGACTTCATGACGGCTCCTCTCGTCCTGTTAGCGTAATTGTCGCAAAAGGAGCGCGGGTATGATGGCTCAACTTGGTGAGCGGCGCGGGATTAAACATGGAATGAAAGGCGCGGCGCTGGCGTGGCGGGGTATGCTGGAGGGGACCATCAACCCAGCGAAAGGGGAGAGCATGACGGATCAGGAAACGCCCGAGCGCGTGCACGTGACGGCCGACGATATCGAGGCCGCCAACGACCTTATCGACTTTATCGAGGCATGCCCCAGCATGTTCCATACGGCGGCGACCATTATGGCCGAGCTCGACGAGGCGGGCTTTACCTACCTGCCCGAGAATGCGGCGTGGGACATCGAGCCGGGCGGGCGTTATTACACGCAGCGCAACACCTCGAGCGTTGTTGCCTTTAAGGTGGGCGAGGACCTGGCCGCGACGTGGGGCGAGGACGGCGTTGCCGGCGACTACCATTTTCAGCTGACGGCGTCGCACAGCGACTCGCCGACGTTTAAGGTTAAGGCCGTGCCCGAGCTTGACGGCGCGGGCGAGACGCTGCGCCTGAACACCGAGGCCTACGGCGGCATGATCGACTACACCTGGTTCGATCGCCCGCTGGCGCTGGCTGGACGCGTGTTGGTACGCGAAGGCGACCGTATTGAGAGCCGCCTGCTTTCCACCGAGCGCGAGGTCGCTATTATCCCGAGCCTTGCCATCCATATGAATCGTGGCGTTAATGAGGGCTTTGCGCCCAACCGCGCCGTCGACCTGTGTCCGCTCATCAGCGCCGGTGACCTTAAACAGGGAGATTTTGACGCCCTGATCGCCGACGAACTGAACGTTGAGCCCGAGCAAATATTGGGCCGCGATCTGTTCCTGGTCAATCGTCAGGATGCGCGCATTTGGGGCTGGGCTGACGAGTTCATCTCGACGCCCAAGCTCGACGACCTGGCCTGCGCCTACACCTCGCTGCAGGCTTTTTTGGGTGCTGAGAACGCACACGATGTTTCGGTCTTTTGCTGCTTTGATAACGAGGAGGTTGGCTCCGAGACCAAGCAAGGCGCCATGTCGACGTTCTTGGCCGACGCGCTGCGCCGCATTAACGGATCGCTGGGCTTTGACGACGAGTCGTACCATCGTGCACTTGCCGCCTCGATGCTTGTGAGCTGCGACAACGCACATGCCGTGCACCCCAACCACGCCGAGAAGTGCGACGCTCACAACCAGGTTGTGCTCAACGGCGGCATCGTTATCAAGGAAGCCGCTAACCAGCACTACTGCACCGATGCCTTTAGCCGCGCGGTGTTCCAGGCAATTTGCGATGACGCTGACGTGCCCACGCAGGCCTTCGCCAACAAGAGCGATATGGCCGGCGGCTCCACGCTCGGCAATCTGTCCAATATGCAGGCGAGCATGCATGCCGTGGACGTGGGCCTGCCGCAGCTGGCCATGCACTCGAGCTACGAGACCGGCGGCGTGCGCGACGTCATGTACGCCATCCGCGCCCTCACCGCCTTCTACGAGCGCAACCTAACCATCAACGGAGCCGAAAGCGTGGAACTCTAAAACCTGCCAAAAAGGGACAGGTTTACTTTGACAGGTTTTATCTGGGCAAATGCCGCAATGCTAACGGTAAGAGAGCCGCTAGGACCCCGTCGACAGAGTCGACGCCAGCGAAACGCCGCAGGTAGAGCAAAAGTCAGCGAGAGCCCGCCAGAGCGAGCAAGGTGACGTGAAAGAGGAGGGCATAGGCCTTTTGGCCATGCCCGACGATTGAACGTCAGATTGCCGCTCTGGCGGGCTTGCAGCGTCGAGTGGTTCCGGCGTTTGGTAAAACGCCGGAACACAAGAGCGCCCCCTCCCGCGCACGGAACGGGAGGGGGCCAAAGGTAGGAGTCTACCGGTGGGGTTACCCCACCGGACAGACGATGACCAGGTGATCCGTTATAGGATCGTCATGGTTTCCGTGGGGTACCCAGGGGGTACTTAGATCATCACGCAAGCGATGGTCAGGATGATGGCGCAGACGACGGAGAGAGCGACGATGAGCTTAAGAGCAAACTTGAGCCAGGTCGTCCACTCGATCTTAGCCAGAGCGAGACCGCCCATGATGGCACCAGAGGTCGGGGTGAACAGATTCACGACGCCGATGGCGGCGGAGAAGATCATGACCATGACCTCGGGCGAGAAGCCGAGCTTAACAGCCAGCGGTCCCATGATGGGCATGGAGACAGTAGCCATACCGGAGGTCGAGGGGATCAGGAAGGACAGGCCAAAGTAGACCAGGAAGCTCATGGGAGCGAAGATCACGCCGGACAGGCCAGCCAGAGCATTGGCGGCAGCGTCGAGGACGTAGACGTCGAGGCCGGTGCTAGCCATGAGGACGGAGATACCACGGGCAAGAGCGATGACGAGGACAACGGACATCATGTCGGCAGCGCCGGTGATGAAGGTGTTGACGATCTGCTTCTCGGAGAGGCCACCGATGATACCGATCAGGACAGCCATGAGGAAGAACCAGGTGGAAGCCTCGTCGAAGTACCACTGGCCAATGGGCAGGCCGGTGATCAGGGCAGACCAGCCCTGAACGATGGCGTTACCGTCGGCGTCATAGACAGCGCCAGCATCGAAGAAGTTGGCGACGCCCTCGTTGAGGTCGGCCAGCGGGATGAAGCCGACGATCATGACGACGAAGGTGAAGGCAAAGGCGATCAGAACACCCTTCTGACGACCGGTGAGCTTGACCTCTTTGTGAACCTCGGAAGCAGCCTTGCCGTGAGCCTCTTCGGCGTCCTTGAGCTCCTGCATCGAAAGGATGGTGGAACCCTTGTCAGCCTTGACCTTCTTGGCATAGCTCATGACGAAGAGGATGGACATAACAGTGGTAACAATCCACAGGACGGCACCGAGGCCGATGATGATGGACTGGTTGACCTCAATGCCAACGCCGGTCAGAGCGTCGACGGCAGCACCGACGGCGAACGGGTTAACCGTGGAGCCGAGGCAGCCGCAGCCAGCGCCGAGCAGGACGGTGGCAGCGCCGACCATAGGGTCGAAGCCAGCAGCCATCATGGTGGCGGCGAGCAGGGCGTAGAAGGGAACGGTCTCCTCGCACATACCATAGGTGGTACCACCGAGGGAGAAGATGAACATTAGCACGGGAATGAGCATGATCTCATTGCCCTTAAGCTTCTGCACCAGAACGGCAATGCCGTTGTCCAGGGCGCCGGTCTCGGTCATCATGCCGAGGAAGCCACCGAGGATCATAACGAAGAGGCAGACGGGCAGAGCGTCAGCGAAGCCCTTGACCGGGGCGGTGCAGAAATCGCTCAGGCGGGCAGCGGTAACCGCGCCACCGGACGTACCGGAGACGATAACGGTAACAACCGCGACGATTGCCAGCAGAGCAAGAAGAATGGTGAACGATGAAGGCATACCGCGCTTTTTCTTAGCGGTCTCAGTCATAGTTCTCATCCCCCCTTCATAAATCATTTACTGATCTCGCCCGAAGCGGCTCTTCCGTGCCGTGCATGTCGCTCGGTGCGAGATTTTTACCAGACAAAAGCGCTCGGGGTGCGCAGGAATGCACCCCGAGCGAGATGCTAGATGCTCTTACTTGAGCGTGGCGTACATGACAGCCTTGATGGTGTGCATGCGGTTCTCGGCCTCGTCGAAGACCTTGGAAGCGGGGCTCTCGAAGACCTCGTCGGTGACCTCCTGCTCGGTGATGCCGAACTGCTCGCACTTCTCGGCGCCAATGGTGGTGTTGGTGTCGTGGAAGCTGGGCAGGCAGTGCAGGAAGATGGCACCCGGGTTGGCCATAGCCATGACCTCGGAGGTGACACGATACGGGGTGAGCTGAGCGATGCGCTCGGCCCAGACCTCGTCAGGCTCGCCCATGGAGACCCACACGTCGGTGTAGATAACGTCGGCACCGGTGACGCCGTCCTTGACGTCGGTGGTCAGCTTGATGGTGCAGCCGTTGGCCTCAGCGATGGGCTTGCAGGCCTCGATGACGTCGTCAGCGGGCATGCACTCCTCGGGGCCGCAGGCCACGAAGTTCATGCCGAGCTTGGAGCAGACGACCATGAGGGAGCGAGCGACGTTGTTCTTGCAGTCGCCCATGAAGACGAGGGTCTTGCCCTTGATGTCGTAGTTGAAGTTCTCCTGGACGGTCAGGATGTCGGCGAGCATCTGAGTGGGGTGCCACTCGGTGGTCAGACCGTTCCAGACGGGCACGCCGGACTTAGCGGCAAGCTCCTCGACGTCGTCCTGGGCAAAGCCACGGAACTCGATGCCGTCATACATGCGGCCGAGAACGCGGGCGGTGTCCTCGATGGACTCCTTCTTGCCCATCTGCGACGAACCCGGATCGAGGTAGGTGACGCCCATGCCCAGGTCCATGCCGCCGACCTCGAAGGCGCAGCGGGTACGGGTGGAAGTCTTCTGGAAGAGCAGGACGATGTTCTTGCCCTCGAGATAGCGGTGCGGAACGCCAGCGCGCTTCATGTCCTTGAAGTTCTTGGAGAGCTTGAGCAGGTACTCGATCTCCTCGGTGGTGAGGTCGAGGAGCTTGAGGAAGCTACGGCCGGAGAGGTTAACACCCATGGTTCGAATCCTTTCGAAGAAATGAATTACGCAAATACTAGTGGTGCCCGTTTGACGGGCGAAACCGGTGCGGTTGTAGGGAGACCGCACCGGAAACGGAAAGACTTAGAGGTCCTCGCGCCAGAAGGGCATGCTCATGCAGCGCGGGCCGCCACGGCCGCGGGAGAGCTCGGCGGAGGGCACGACGAGAAGGTCCAGGCCCTCCTTGTACAGCACGTCGTTGGTGACGGTGTTGCGGGCGTAGACGCAGATCTTGCCGGGCTCGACGCACAGGGTGTTGGAGCCGTCGTTCCACTGCTCGCGGGAGGCCGCGATCGGGTCGCCGCCGCCGCAGGGGATCAGCTTGACCTGGTCGACGCCGGTGGCGTCCTCCAGGACGTGCTCGAGGGTGTCCTCGATCAGGCGGATGTTCACGTCGCCCGGGTTCTTGCCGGCGGTCAGCTCGTAGACGCGCAGGGTGCCCATGATGGCGGGGTGGATCGTGAACTTATCGACGTCGATCTGGGTGAAGACCGTGTCGAGGTGCATGAAGGCGCGCGAGACCGGGATGTCGAAGGCCAGGATGCGCTCGACCTTGGAGTCGGAGTTCCAGAAGATGTTCTGCGCCATGACGTCGATGGCGGCTGCCTGGGTGCGCTGGGAGATGCCGACGGCGAGGGTCTTCTCGTTGATGTTCAGCACGTCGCCGCCCTCGGTGTGGAACTGGCAGTCGCGGCGGAAGTACAGGGAGACGTCCTTGTAGTCGGGGTGGTACTTGAAGACGTACTTGCCGTACAGGGTCTCGCGGTTGCGGGTGACCGAGTACATGCGGTTGAGGTTGACGCCCTCGCCGACGACCGCGAACGGGTCGCGGGTGAAGTAGAGGTTGGGCATCGGGTCGATGATCAGGTCGGACTCGGACTCGGAGTTGACCAGGGAGTCGAGGGTCGTGGACGCCGTGAGGGGCATGTCGATCTCGGCCTTGGTCATGCCGGCCATGGTCTTCTTGACGAACTCGAGGTTGTCCTCGATGGAGTCCAGCTTCTCGCGGACGATCTGCGGCATCTGCTGGCCGCGGATGCCTGCCTCGGCGATGTACTGGTCGGTGAACTCGGCGCGGGCGCCGGGGACCTGGTCGAACACCTCGGCGACGAGGTTCTCCAGGTAGAGCACCTCCACGCCCTGGTCCCTCAGGATCTGGGCGAAGGTGTCGTGCTCCTGCTGCGCGACCTCCAGGAACGGGACGTCGTCGAACAGGAGTCGCTCGAGCTCGTCGGGCGGCAGGTTGAGGAGCTCGTCGCCGGGACGGTGCAGGCAGACCTTCCTGAGCTTGCCGATCTCGGAAGGCACGTGCAGACCTTTCGTCATGGCCTCCTACCTTTCTTTCGGGCCCTTGTCAGGGCCGATTCGTTAGCGCCCCTCCGTGTGAGGCGTTATTGCTGACGACATATTTATATCCAAAATCAGCCCATACTTCCACCTTGCCCCCGAACGGTTTTTTATGAGGGGTGAACGGCATACACATATACTTCACGCATGGCACACTTTGACTTAATAAAGTGTATTTACGTGCTTAAATGCTTTTTTAACCGGAAATCCCATTGGAACTAATCTTTGTTAAACCACCCTCAATTTGCATATTTCACGCAAGGGTATGAATAGAATTCGCAATTCTTGCTGCCTCTCAACCATTTTGATTTTTATTCAGAAAAAAGTTCGTCCTATTCATTTTTAGCAACCAGACTACCGTTTACCAGACGCTGGGTACCGTTCGCCGGAAGCTCAGTATAAGGCCCAGCGGATATCAGCTTGCCGTACGGCCTCATTTGTAACAACTTGACTTCTCGGTATAAAAAACAGACCCGCCCCCTCATGGGAAACGGGTCTGTTATCGATTATCGTCGGCCAATTTGAATACGGACTTCGAAGGAAGTCGTGATCCTAGCGATCGAACTCGGCCAGCGCCTCACCCAGAAGCCTCAGGCCCTCGCGAAGAACGTCCTCGCTCGCGCAGTAGCCCAGGCGTGCACCGCAGGGAAGCTCAAAGCGGCTGCCGGGAACCAGCAGCACTCCCCTCTCGGCCAACAGGCGCTTGCAGAAATCTTCGTCGTCCTCGGGGATATCCAGCTGGATAAACGAGGTGGACACGCCCTGCGGGGCCGTCCAGGACACGCGATGCTGTGTATCGATCCAGGCCTGCGCGATATCACGGTTGCCAAACACGATCTTGCGGTTGCGCTCGAGAATCTTGTCCTTATGCTCGAGCACGTAGGTCGCCAGGGCGTCGTTGAACACGCCACCGCAGATCATGGTGTAGTCGCGATACGTGCGGATGCGGTTGGATACCTCTTCATCGGTCACGACCCAGCCCACGCGGGCAGCAGGCGTCGAATAGGTCTTGGACACCGAGTTGGTGACAATGGCCTTCTCGTACACGTCGGCCATCGACATAAAGGACTCGGTGTTCTCGAGCGGCAGATACACCTCGTCGCACAGCACGTAGGCACCCACCGAACGCGCAATCTCCGCAATCTGGCCGAGCGTATCGGCATCGAGCACCGTACCGATGGGGTTCGATGCGTTATTGATGCAGATGAGCTTGGTGTTGGGGCGCACCAAGCGCTTGAGCTCATCGATATCGGGCTTCCAACCGAGCTCCTCGCGAAGCTCCCAATACTCGACCTCGGCACCCAGCGTACGCGGAATCTCGTAGAGCGGCGCATAGGTAGGCCACTCGGCAATCACGTGATCGCCGGGCTCCACAACGGCCATGATGGCGTTGAGGTTGGCGCCCGTGCAGCCATTGGTCTGCAGAATGTGATCGGGATTGACATCGCGACGATACAGCTTGGCGACCTCGGCCTTAAATTCCGGCGATCCCTCGATCCAGCCGTAGTTCATCTTCTCGCGATCCAGGCGCTCGTAGAACGTGGCGCCGTCCTGCTCGTCCAGTGCGCGAAGCTCGCCCATGGTCAGCGACGAGATCGTCGACTGAGCGATATCCCAGGTAGCACTCTTCTCCCAAACGTTGAGCCATTCCTCAACACCGATTGGCTTGATATCCATGGCCACCTTATCTGATCTTCATTTAGCGTCATTAAACATGAATGGGGCGGTGCGAAAGATCCGCACCGCCCCAATGGGAGACATCTAATGGCAGCTAGATGTTTGTAGTAAGACCTGTACGGGTCTTTGAAAACCTTAGAGGTCCTCGCGCCAGAAGGGCATGCTCATGCAGCGCGGGCCGCCACGGCCGCGGGAGAGCTCGGCGGAGGGCACGACGAGAAGGTCCAGGCCCTCCTTGTACAGCACGTCGTTGGTGACGGTGTTGCGGGCGTAGACGCAGATCTTGCCGGGCTCGACGCACAGGGTGTTGGAGCCGTCGTTCCACTGCTCGCGGGAGGCCGCGATCGGGTCGCCGCCGCCGCAGGGGATCAGCTTGACCTGGTCGACGCCGGTGGCGTCCTCCAGGACGTGCTCGAGGGTGTCCTCGATCAGGCGGATGTTCACGTCGCCCGGGTTCTTGCCGGCGGTCAGCTCGTAGACGCGCAGGGTGCCCATGATGGCGGGGTGGATCGTGAACTTATCGACGTCGATCTGGGTGAAGACCGTGTCGAGGTGCATGAAGGCGCGCGAGACCGGGATGTCGAAGGCCAGGATGCGCTCGACCTTGGAGTCGGAGTTCCAGAAGATGTTCTGCGCCATGACGTCGATGGCGGCTGCCTGGGTGCGCTGGGAGATGCCGACGGCGAGGGTCTTCTCGTTGATGTTCAGCACGTCGCCGCCCTCGGTGTGGAACTGGCAGTCGCGGCGGAAGTACAGGGAGACGTCCTTGTAGTCGGGGTGGTACTTGAAGACGTACTTGCCGTACAGGGTCTCGCGGTTGCGGGTGACCGAGTACATGCGGTTGAGGTTGACGCCCTCGCCGACGACCGCGAACGGGTCGCGGGTGAAGTAGAGGTTGGGCATCGGGTCGATGATCAGGTCGGACTCGGACTCGGAGTTGACCAGGGAGTCGAGGGTCGTGGACGCCGTGAGGGGCATGTCGATCTCGGCCTTGGTCATGCCGGCCATGGTCTTCTTGACGAACTCGAGGTTGTCCTCGATGGAGTCCAGCTTCTCGCGGACGATCTGCGGCATCTGCTGGCCGCGGATGCCTGCCTCGGCGATGTACTGGTCGGTGAACTCGGCGCGGGCGCCGGGGACCTGGTCGAACACCTCGGCGACGAGGTTCTCCAGGTAGAGCACCTCCACGCCCTGGTCCCTCAGGATCTGGGCGAAGGTGTCGTGCTCCTGCTGCGCGACCTCCAGGAACGGGACGTCGTCGAACAGGAGTCGCTCGAGCTCGTCGGGCGGCAGGTTGAGGAGCTCGTCGCCGGGACGGTGCAGGCAGACCTTCCTGAGCTTGCCGATCTCGGAAGGCACGTGCAGACCTTTCGTCATGGCCTCCTACCTTTCTTTCGGGCCTTTCGGCCGAATCTCTCAGCACCCTTCCGTAACGGATGCTGCTTGCTGACAGCTCTAGTTATATCCAAATTCCAACCGCAATTCCACCTCGCCCCCGAACGGTCAACAAAGTTCGATGAACGGTATATCGAATATGATTCCCCCATAATGCACTTCGGCGTTCTAAAGTAGCTTTTCTAAGGTAAATGCTCTTTTTTCCTAAAAATCATTCGCAATTACAACTCCAATCTTTCGATTAAGAATTGCATATCTAAAACGGTTTTATGTATATAAATGACGCTTGTTCGTGTTTCTGTCTGTATTCGATGATATTCAGCTACCTATCATTCTTATTCACACATACTCACCAGTTGAGTGAGGATATAGACCGTTTTTCACAACGCGAAGGGCGTCAGCTCTATGGCTTGTCAGCGTAAGAAGTAGGTAAAGATACCGTTCACGCGATACGTCCGTGCCATAGGTCGACTAAATTGAGACAATAGTGAATAGTGTTAGGCAACCGTCCCCCACGGGGACTGAACGGACAGATGCATATGCCGAGCAAAATCGAAAAAAAGCAAGCCGCTGCAAAGCTGCGTAAGCCGCCGCGCGACCTCTCGTACACGCAGAACCGAGAGCTCAGCTGGCTGCGCTTTGACAACCGTGTGCTTGACGAAGCCTTCGACGAGACCGTTCCGCTGTTCGAGCGGCTAAAGTTCGTGTCGATTTTCGAGTCTAACCTCGATGAGTTTCTCATGGTGCGCGTGGGCGGCCTGTCCGATCTGGCAGAGCTCAAAAAACAGCCTGTCGACAACAAGAGCAATATGACCGCCTCCGAACAAGTCGATGCTGTCATGGCCGAAATGCCCGGGCTCCTTACCCGATGGGAGTCCATCTTTAAGAGCATCGAGGGCAAGCTCGACACCCTGGGCGTTCACCGCGCCCGCATCGATTCGCTTACGCCCGAGGAGCGCACCTTTGTAACCCGTTACTTCCAGGCCTACGTGTCGCCGGTCATCTCACCGCTGGTGATTGACCCGCGCCACCCCTTCCCCAACCTGCGCAACGGCGCACTCTACCTGGCCTGCGGCCTGGACGGCGTCACCGACGAGGAGAGTCTGCTGGGCCTTATCGAGATTCCCACCTCGATGAACCGCGTGGTCGAGATCCCCTCGCCCACCGGCACCTACTCCTACATCTTGCTCGAGGACGTCATCCTCGCCTGCCTGGACAGCTGCTTTGGCTCCTATAAGCCGCTCGACCGCGCGCTCATCCGCGTCACCCGCAACGCCGACATCGACCCGGACGGCGAGGGCGTCGAGGAGGAAGAGGATTACCGTCAGCACATGAAGCGCATCCTCAAGAAACGCTTGCGCCTGCAGCCGGTGGTGCTCGCGGTCTCGGGGTCGCTCGAGAAGGCGACGCTCAAGACCATCCGCAAGGCGCTCGAGCTTTCGCGCCGCTCTGTCTTTACCTGCGATATCCCGCTCGACCTAGGCTACGTCTTTGGCATTGAGGGCAAGATTCCCGAGCACCTGCGCAACGAGCTGCTCTTTACACCGTTTAAGCCGCAGCCCAACCCCACCATCGATATGACCCGCTCCATCCGCGAGCAGGTACTTCAGCACGACAAGCTGCTCTTTTATCCCTATGAGGCCATGAACCCCTTCCTGGATCTGGTGCACGAGGCCGCCTACGACCCCGAGTGCATCTCACTGCGCATCACGCTCTACCGCGTGGCCAAGCAGAGCCGCCTGTGCGAGTCACTGATCGATGCCGCCGAGAACGGCAAAGAGGTCACGGTGCTCATGGAGCTCCGCGCGCGCTTTGACGAGCAGAACAACATCGAGTGGGCCGAGCGCCTGGAAGAGGCCGGCTGCACCGTCATCTACGGCTCCGAGGGCTTTAAGTGCCACTCCAAGATCTGCCAGCTCACCTATCGCGAGGGCATGGCGCTAACGCGCCTGACGCTGCTGGGCACCGGCAACTTTAACGAGAAGACGGCCAAACTCTACAGCGACTTTATGCTCATGACCGCTCACCCCGGCATCGGCGAGGACGCCAACCTGTTCTTCCGCAACCTGTCGCTGGGCAACCTGCGCGGCGATTACCGCTTCCTGGGTGTGGCGCCCGTCGGACTGAAACCGCTCATCATGCGCGGGCTTGACCGCGAGATCCAGCGCGCCCTCGCCGGCGAGCCCGCCCGCGTGTTCTTTAAACTCAACTCGCTCACCGACCGCGAGGTCATCGACAAGATCGCCGAGGCATCGTGCGCAGGAGTCCGCGTGGACATGATCATCCGCGGCATCTCGTGCCTCAAGCCGGGCGTTCCTGGCAAGACCGAGAACGTGCATGTCCGTTCTATCGTCGGACGCTTTTTGGAGCATGCGCGCGTTTACGCCTTTGGCGTGGACTCGGACATGATCTATCTGAGCTCGGCCGACATGATGACACGCAACACCGAGCACCGCGTGGAGATCGCCTTCCCCGTGCTCGACCCCACCTGCCGCGCCCTGGTGCACGAGTACATGAGCATGCAGCTGCGCGACAACGTGAAGGCCCGCAGCCTCACGAGCGACGGCACCTGGGTCCCCGTGGAGCGCGCAGAGGGTGAGAAACCCTTCAACTCGCAGGAAGCCCTGCTGGAGCGTGCCTACCGCAACGCCGAGGCCGCGCCCGAGTCCGTCATTGAGGCAAAGCCCGCCCCTGCTCCTAAGCCGCAGCCGGCCACACCCGAGGTTCAGAAGGTCCAGGCGACCGTCATTGAGCCCGAGCCCGCACCTGCACCTCAGCCCGAGCCGCAGGCAGCTAAGCCCGCACCCGAGACGAGCGCCCGTCGCGATAAGCCCGCCGGCAAGACCAAGGCCATCGAGCGCCATCGCCCCGGTCGTGTGCGCATGGGCCTGGGCCTGATCGGCCTGGGTCTTAAGACGCTCATTACCGGCAAGACGAAATAGTCGTTTGTAGAAGCAGTTTGTAGAAGCGCCCCGCATTTGAGGAAAGCCTCGGATGCGGGGCGCTTTTCCCTGCTACCATGGTGCGAGCAACAACACGAATGACAGGCAGGGATATGAAGCTCACTATAGAATCGATGACCTACGGCGCCGACGGGCTGGCGCACGCCGACAACGGCAAAGCCGTCTTTGTGCAGGGTGCCGTGGCAGGCGACACCGTCGAGGCCGAGGTCGTACAGGACGGCAAGTCGTTCATGCGCGCCCGCACCACCGAGATTCTGGAGCCGAGCCCCGATCGCATTCAGCCCCCCTGCCCCTACGTGGGCATCTGCGGCGGCTGCTCGTGGGGCAATCTCTCACGCACGGCACAGCTCGCCGCCAAGGAGCAAAACCTGCGCTCCACGCTCGAGCGCATCGGCAAGTTCGCTCCTGAGCAGGTCGATGAGTTGGTGCAGCCCATCTGCCACACCAAGGACGACTGGGGCTACCGCAATAAAATCGAGCTCGAACCGACCGTCGTCAACGGTCGCGTGCGCCTTGGCATGCACGGTGTCGACCCCAGCAAAATCGTGACCGTCGATGCGTGCCCGCTGTTCGATAAACGTTTTCCCAAGGCGCTCAAATCGGTCGTCGGCGCACTCAACTATCTAAGCGGCAGCCATGACTTAGGGCTCGAACGCGTGGGCATTCGCGCATCGCGCCGCACCAAGGCGCTCGAGGTTGCACTCTGGACGCCCACGGGCTCTTTTCCGCGCTCGCAAGTCTCCCGCGTGCTGGCGGTCGCCGCTCATCCCACGAGCATCGTGCGTGTGATGAGCAAGGGCGAAAAGAAGGCCCGCCGTGTCTCCAAGGTCGAAATGCTCGCCGGAGAGGGCTCATGGACCGAGAATATCGCCGAGGGTCAGATGCGCTTGTCTGCCCCGTCTTTTTTCCAAGTCAACACCAAGGGTGCTGAGATTTTGATCGAGCTTGTCATGGAAGCGCTCGACCCGCAAGAAGACGAGCTTGCCGTGGACCTGTACTGCGGCGCCGGAACCTTTCCCCTGCCGCTCGCCCGCCGCTGCGACTTCGTCGCCGCCGTCGAGGCCTACGGCCCGGCCGTGCGCGACCTGCGCCGTAACCTGGAAATCAACAAGCTTGATAACGTCGACGTCATTGGCGGAGACGCGGTGCGCGAGTTCCCCGACCAGGATGCCGACGTCTTG